>DEIH01000027.1:4229-12507 GCA_002352375.1 Spirochaeta sp. UBA2779
CGTACCGGGAATGTCTCCGCCGGTACCTCGGTGTTTGCAATGCTGGTGATGGAGAAGGAGCCGATGGAGGTTCATTCTGAAATTGACCTCATAATCACCCCCGATGGGAAGCTCGTCGGTATGGCTCATTCAAACAACTGCACCTCGGATTACGACGCCTGGATATCAGTCTTCGGACAAGCGGCCAAAGCTCTGGGAACTGAAGTTTCAACACCGGTACTTTACGATACTCTGCTGGAACTGGCCCTCAAAGCCGATCCCGATGCCGGCGGACTTCTTTCCTACGGCTACATCTCCGGTGAGCATATGACAGGGTTCAGTGAAGGCCGGCCTCTTTTTGTCCGGAAACCGGATGCCAACTTCACCATAGAGAATTTTATCCGCGCTCAGCTCTTCACATCCCTTTGCGCCCTGCGTACCGGTCTTGATGTCCTTACTGAGAAAGAAGGTGTCGTCGTGGATGAGATTCGCGGACATGGCGGGTTCTTTAAAACCGCCCATGTGGGTCAGCGCATCATGGCCGCCGCTATAAAAATGCCGGTGAGTCTGCTGGAGACAGCCGGGGAGGGCGGTGCCTGGGGGATGGCCCTGCTGGCCGCCTTCTCAATTCGTGAAAATAGAGATTTGGATCTGCCTGATTTCCTGGATGAGGCCTTAAAAGGCAGCGTTGGGGAAGCCTTCAGGCCAATTCCAGAGGATGTGGACGGTTTTAATGTTTTTCTCAAGCAGTACCATCGGGGACTGCCCATTGAGGCTGCGGCGGTAAAAGCCCTCCAATAGCAGCACAAGTAGAAAACAATGGCCACCATCAAGGAAATAGCAGATAAAGCCGGGGTTTCCATAGGCACCGTCGACCGTATCATACATAACCGCGGCCGATACTCTGCACAAACAGCTGCCCGGGTGCAGAGCATTATAAGGGAAACAGGTTACAGGCCCAACCTTATGGCCCGGAATCTATCCACATCCGGAAGCTGCAGAATCGGAGTCCTACTGCCTCTCCCGGAGCAGGACAGCGGATATTGGTCGCTGCCCCTGGGGGGGATACAACGCGCCGGCGGGGAGCTTGAACCTTTCGGTCTCTCATTGGAAATCCGCCATTACAACCGCTATCATTCTGCCGGGAACAACAGCTTTGCCGCCGCATCATCCGAGCTTTTAAGTGAGAAACTTGACGGCCTTTTAATTACACCGCTTCTTGAACCCTCCACCCTCGAATTCCTGGACAGGGTAAAGGCAGGGATTCCCGACTTACCTGTCATTTTTTTTGATACTGACCTCCCGAAGGCCCCTCGTTTAAGCTACATCGGTCAGGATTCCTACCAGAGTGGCCGTCTCGCTGCCAGGCTGATGAATATGCTGGTTACAGCAGAGCAGCCGCCGGGTGTTCCCCGGATTCTGATAATCACCCCGGATTCAGACAACGAGCATCTCAAAAACAGGATCTGCGGGTTTACCGAACACTTCATTGGTGAATTGGAAGTTCTGAAAGTTACCGTCGAGTCAGACCACAATCTGGGTATTTTCCATAAATTACTGGATTCTGAACTTCAGGAAAAATCCCAAAAAGGCCCGCCGGGGGGCATATTCGTTGCCGATGCTTCGGCTCATTTTGTTGCTGATTATATCGTTTCATCTGATTCCCTGCCTGCCGATCGTCCCTCTCTAATAGGTTACGATCTGGTTCCGGAAAACTGTAAATGGCTCAAAGACGGTGTTATTGATTTTCTCCTTACCCAGAGACCGGCCGAGCAGGGGTATAACGGGGTAAATCGGCTGTTTCGAAAAATATTTCTTGATGAGGATGCCCCGGAAATCGAGTACACCCCCATCGACATCGTTACAAAGGAAAACCTTGATTATCTTGTAGATCGCAAAGCCCGGGAGGTTTTATGAATGACAAGTACGCCCGACTAAAAGATGAATGTTATGAGCTGAACATGGAGATTCCCCGGAGGCAACTGGCCCTTTACACCTGGGGAAATGTCAGCATCATCGACCGGGAAACCGGAGTTTTCGCTATCAAACCCAGCGGTGTCTCTTATGAGAACCTGAATGCCCAAGACATCGTTATTGTCAGTCTTGATTGTAAGGCTGTGGAGGGAAAACTCAAACCAAGTTCTGACACCTGGACCCATGCGGTTTTGTATCGGAACTTCGAGAATATCGGCGGGGTGGTTCATACACATTCTCCCTATGCTGTAGGCTGGGCTCAGGCACTGGAGCCCATTACCATCTACGGTACCACCCATGCCGATCACAGCTCTGAGGATATTCCCTGTACCCCCCCCATGTCGGATGAACAAATTCAGGGAAACTATGAAGAGGAAACCGGAAATCAGATAATCAGTCATTTCAAACAGCTTGGCCTCAACTCTATTGAGACAGAAATGGTACTGGTGGGGAGCCATGGGCCTTTCACCTGGGGTAAAACCGGAAGCAAGGCGGTGTACAACGCAGTTGTGCTTGAAGAACTGGCCCGTATGGCGTTAGTTACACGTCAGCTGAACCCATCAGTTTCACGGCTGAAAGAAACCCTGCGGCAGAAGCATTACCAGCGAAAGCACGGTCCGGAGGCTTATTATGGGCAGTAGAGCAGCAGATAGACAGAAAAAATCGACAAAAGTATAGAGGAGTAAACAGTTGAATAAAAGCATTTTCAAAGAGTATGAAGTCTGGTTTATCACCGGGTCGCAGCATCTTTACGGACCTGAAACCCTGGCACAGGTGGCAGAGGATGCCCAGAAAATCGTTCAGGGTTTAAATGACTCAGACAGCTTGGCGGTAAAGCTGGTCTGGAAACCTACATTAAAAACCAGTGAAGAGATAAGCCGGCTTATGCGGGATGCCAATGCCGATGATAAGTGCATCGGACTGGTTACCTGGATGCACACATTCAGCCCGGCCAAAATGTGGATTACAGGTCTTGGCGAGCTTTCAAAGCCTTTCTGTCAACTGCATACCCAATACAATCGTGATATCCCCTGGGACTCCATTGATATGGATTTTATGAACCTGAATCAGACCGCCCACGGCGGACGGGAGTTTGGTTTTATCGGCAGCAGACTCCGCCTTGAGCGCAAGGTTGTGGTGGGTTACTGGGAAGATGAAGAAGTGCAAAGGAGGCTTGATGTCTGGATGCGGGCTGCTTCCGCCTATGCAGACAGCAGGAGTATGAAAATTGCCCGTTTCGGGGATAACATGCGCGAGGTGGCGGTAACTGAAGGGGACAAAGTTGAAGCCCAGAGGGTGTTCGGATATGCTGTCCACGGTTACGGTCTGGGCGATCTGACAGTTTACACCGATGATGTGAATGAATCGGACATCGATGCATTGGTGACAGAGTACGAAAAAATCTATGTGTTAGGTAAGGGCGCTGGAGAAGGAAAGGGCCGGGAGCGCATACGAACCGGGGCACGGTTGGAAATCGGCATGCGGCGTTTTCTGGAAGCCGGTAATTTTAAAGCATTTACCACTACTTTTGAAAACCTTCACGGCCTGGACCAATTGCCTGGATTGGCCTGTCAGAGACTGATGGCCGACGGTTATGGATTCGGGGCAGAGGGAGACTGGAAAACCGCCGCCCTGGTGCGGTCCATGAAGGTGATGGGTGCCGGACTGGAAGGTGGGACAGCCTTCATGGAAGATTACACCTATCATCTGGACCCGAAACGTCCTCTGGTGCTGGGAAGCCACATGCTGGAAATCTGTCCGAGCATCGCCGCCTCTCCAATCTGGCTGGAGACTCAGCCTCTGGGAATCGGGGGAAAGGACGATCCGGCCCGGCTCATTTTTAATTCTCCTCCGGGGAATGCTATCAATGTTTCCATTATGGATATGGGCAACCGTTTCCGGTTCGTTCTGAATGAGGTTAAAGCGGTAGAGCCGCCGGCCGACCTTCCAAAGCTGCCTGTGGCCCGTGTGGTATGGGAAGCCAAACCCGATCTTGCCACTGCTGCAGCCTGTTGGATATATGCCGGGGGTGCCCACCACACCGGTTACAGCCAGTCGGTTACCCGGGAACACATTATCGACTTTGCATCAATGGCAGGGGTGGAACTTTTGAACATCGGTGAGGGTACAAGCGTTGAGGGAATTAAAAACGAGATTCGCTGGAACGAGATGTACTATCACCTGGCTCGAGGTTTATAAAAATCGTGAGCCGGTAGTTGGTGCGCGGCGGCGGCTGGTGGAAATCAGCTGTCGTGTTCCTGCAGAAGCCGGGTAACGGCATTGTATTTGGCCTGATTCTGTTCGATACGGCTGATAACTTCTTCGGGATCGCCATTCTGGGAGAGCAGATCGCTGATTAACAGCAATGAATCTCCAAGAGCGGCATGACAGTGGCGCAGTGTGCGGTACAGTTCTTCAGCATTCATGGTCTTTAGCATATACCTAATTGATGACAGGTTATACTGACTTTTCAATAAGCTCAGAGATTTCAGCAAGAAAATTGAAATCTCTATCATGGTGCAGAACCGGAACATTGTGCCTGATAGCACAAGAAGCAATCAGGCAGTCAACACCTGACCGGATTGTATATCCCTGCCGTCTGGCTGACCTGTAAAGGTTGGCAGCCTGGAAAAATAAGGACTGGCTCATCGGGTTCTCTATAAACACTCCGGAATCAAGAGAGTCTTTAACCCGCCGGAAAGCAGATTCATCCCTTATACCCTGAAGAATTTCCTGATAGACAGGAAGGCACATCAACCTTTCTGAAGCCGGACATATACTGCAGAGATTAAAAGAATCTCTCATGGAGAAGTGTCGTATCCAGGCTGATGTATCAACCAGATACATTTTCATCCCGGCGAATCTCAGATAGATTACCTTCCCAGATGCCGCTTGATGCAAAATCATCAATACGTTCAAAAACTTTTCTATTCAGATACTCTTTTAATACCAGGTTCACCACGGCAGAATAAGTATTTAATCCTGATTTGGATTTTGCTTTGTCTAAGATCGTCCTATCAAGCACAAGAGTTGTACGTTCCATGTGTATAATATACTTTAATCCTTTGAAAATTACAATGAATATGAATTGTTGAAATGTATTGATGCTAGGAAAAATATTTAAAAGATGCTAAGATGCTTACATGAGAACTACGATTACTCTGGACGATCAACTTGAGCAGGATATCAAAGAACTGGCAGTAAGGAATAAGATGACATTCAAGGCGATTACCAACGAGCTTCTGCGTCGCGGTCTTGAAGCCCGGGAAAGCAGTCAATCCTACAGTTTTACTGTAGAGGCCGAAGATTGTGGAGTGATTGAAGGCATCGATGAAGAAAAGCTCAACCAGATCTATGACGAGCTGGAAACAGAGAGGTAAAAGGCAGTGGTAATCCCCGATATTAATCTGCTGGTTTATGCTTACAACAAATCCTCGTCTTTTCATGGAGAATCTCGTCTCTGGTGGGAAAATCTTCTTAATACAGGAATACCTGTGGGGCTGCCATGGGTTACGGCCCTGGGGTTTGTACGAATAATGACGGATTTCCGCATCATGAAACGGCCGATGAACCCGTTAAAGGCCTTATCTCATGTTAAAAAATGGCTGGAAGCCCCAAGCGTAAGAATTCTGGAACCCGGATTAAAGCATTTGGAAATTATGGATGAACTCATTAATATCACAAGGATTGCCGGAGGTCTTACCACAGATCTTCACATTGCCTCCCTGGCAATTGAGTTCCATGGAGAGGTTCACTCAAACGACAGGGATTTTGCCAGATTCCCCAATCTCAGATTTTTCAATCCTCTGGAAAAATCACGTTAAAAAAAACCCGGACAAATTGCCCGGGCTGAATAAACAAATTCTAAAATCAGTTTACATCCTCAAAACCAGTTGAAGGAGGATTGCCCACCTTCTGATTCCTTAATGAACGGGGAAGAACGATGTTCAGCAGGATGGCTGTTAAACCACCGGTGGTGATGGCAGAACCAAAAATGGACTTCAACACTGGAGAGAAGTTCTTGGTAATTTCCGGCACAAACGCCACACCTAAACCCAGACCGAAGCTGATGGCCATGATAAGCACGCCTCGCCGGTCGATGGTACTGGAAGCAATAATACGGATACCTGCTGCTGCTACGGTACCGAACATGATGATTGTGGCTCCGCCGAGTACCGATGCTGGAATGATACTGAACACACCGCCGACGATGGGGAACAGGCCCACAATTACCAGCATACCGGCAATCCAGAAACCCACAAAACGGCTGGCCACACCGGTCATCTGAATAACGCCGTTGTTCTGACTGAAGGTGGTATTCGGGAAGCTGTTGAAGATTGCAGCTATAGCAGAGTTAACGCCGTCTCCAAGCACACCACCGGAAATACGCTTCATGTAGAGCTCCCCTTCAATGGGCTCTCCTGAAACCATGGAAGTGGCAGTAAGGTCACCAATAGACTCCACAGTGGTAATCAGATAGAGAAGCATGAAAGGAATCAAGCTACCGCCGAGAACCCCCCAATTGATATTTCCAAGTCCGTAGCGTAAGGGAATCGGTGCCTGGATAATAGCCACATTGGCAAGGCGGCTGAAATCAACCTTGCCCATTATCGCTGCAACAATATATCCAACCAGAAGGCCGATAAAAATGGCGCCCATACGGATAAAATTATTCTTACTGCGGTTCAGAACCACAATAACGATGAGAACTATAGCTGCAAGTCCGAGATTCTGCAGGGAGGCAAAGGCTTCAGGAACATTGGCTTTCACATAAGCTCCACCGCCGATATCGGTGATACCAACTCTGATTAAGGACATACCGATCAGAGTTACGACTATACCGCTAACAAGAGGAGTAATAATTTTTTTCAGCAGGGGAATAAAACGGCTGAAGATAATTTCCACAAAGGATCCCAGGAAACACACTGCAAAAATGGTGGCCAGAGCTGCTTCTACCGTGCCACCGCCGGCTTTAACGGCTAAACCAGCCGCAATTACCGAACCCAGGAAGGTAAAGCTGGTTCCCTGAATGCTCAAGAGACCCGAACCGATAGGTCCGATCTTCTTTACCTGGATAAAAGTTGAAATTCCACTGGCAAAAAGAGCCATTGAAATAATAAAGCTGCTTTGATGTACATCAAGGCCCAGAGCCCCCGAAATTATAATAGGGGGGGTAATGATACCGACGAAAATTGCCATCAGATGCTGAAGACCTGCAAAAAATGCCTGGGGCGCCTTCGGCTTGTCATTCAGTTTGTAAATCATGTCCGACATGGAAACTCCTTAACTGTGATTTGTTAGTGATTATAGTAGCAGATAATTCAGAGTGAAAGAGAAATATTTTTTTAAATGACCTCTGCCACGGTGAGATCTAAACCTCTCTATAAGAAAAAACCGCCCTTTGCAGGACGGTTTTTCATTTTCTTCTCGCCGAGCGGACTCGCCTTTCGTTCGGCAACATCGTGTTGCCTCACTTCAGGCCGCTGGTATCGTCTTCCGCCGACATTCTGTCGGCTCTTCCTCGCTATCACTCGGCGATGATACCCTTCTGAGTCCTTGTGCCCGAAAACGACAAAACCGCCCTTTGCAGGACGGTTTTTCATTTTCAGGCGCCGAGCGGACTCGAACCGCTGAATCATGGATTTGCAATCCACTCCCTTAACCGCTTGGGTACGGCGCCGTGTGGGGCAAAATATATCGAATTGAGAGAGGAAAGTCTACAATTCAGTGAAAAAATACTGAAAAGGATGGGTCGCGGAAATCAAATGGGCAGGTGTATAATTGAATTATGGGAACCAAGAGGGAAAAAGAAGAGCTTCAGGAGTTACAACGAATTGTTAGTGAAGCTGCTACAAAATTAAAATGTAGAATATTTCTATTCGGCTCCCGTGCTGCCGGAACTTCTCACCGAACTTCTGATTACGATCTTGGTATCAAGGGTCTTGATTCTCAGAACTTCAGGAAACTCAAGAGAAATATTCTCGATTATCATGAGGATAGTCGTATTCTTGTCGGTATTGATATTATCAATTTTGATACTGCGGATGATGATTTTCTCTCTGTTGCTATGAAGGATGCAATTGAATGGCCGATAAACTGACTCTTATCAGACAGAGCCTAAAGGATTCAGTCTCAGATTTTTCAATAAGCATTTTAATCGATATCAGCTTGTTTGATCCGCAGATCCAGGATGTCATCCGTAACGGCCAGATACAAAAATTTGAAGTTACAATGGAATTATTATGGAAATCACTGAAAGTCTTTTTATTTGAAATGCATGGGATAATTGCATCAAGTCCGAAACAGGTAATCAGAAGTGCCTTTG
>DEIH01000027.1:12524-16782 GCA_002352375.1 Spirochaeta sp. UBA2779
TGGTATAGATATACGTAATCAATTGAGTCATATTTACAAAAAATCCATGTTCGATGAGGTTTATCCGGAAGCAGTATCTTATGAATCGATTTTTACTATTGTTAGCGAAAGGATCTAAATAGACATCTTTTTGACAGCAATATGGGACTGAAATGGCCATAGTATTTTGGTATCAGCGTTCAGATAATTGTGAAGCCGATTGCCGGCTAGAACAGGAAATCCTCCGGCAGGGGATTGTAGTGTTCGTCTATGCCGTCGATGGTGGCATCTTCCGGAAGATTGAAGATTTCCATGATTTCCCGGTGGATTGATTCATTGTAATCATCACCATGGTAGATAACGTAGGACTCTTTCTCTAAGAGGTACACCACTCGACCCCGGGAGATGCTGTCGTATTCGTCTCTCATGTGGGGTGGGAGTTCTTCGAGTATTCCCCTTTTGCCCATAATGAACCAGGCGGCATAATGACCGGTGGCATAGTCGATGCTGATCCGGGTGTGAGCGGCTTTCGATCTGGGTGATGATTCGGCGTGGAACAATTTTCCTTCATGAATCCAGAAGATTCCAACTCTCGGTTCGTCCATTATTTCCCGTTGTTTTCGTCGATAATATATTGGTTTATCAGTTTCACAGCTTCCTGACTTTCTAATTGACCTGAAATTGCCAACCGGCCGATACGCTGGTATGCATCATAGAACCGGAGAACCAGAGGGTCCATGGGTATCTGCACAGCCTCTTTGTCAAAAGAAGTTCGGTTAATTCGCATGGCATCTTTTACAACAAGATTGGCGATATCCGCATCAGATGAACTGAGGGCTGCTGGTATTGCCGCATACTGGTATAGGGTGATATTCACTGTGCCTTCCGGCGGGGCACTTATTGGTAATTGACCTTCTTCAGAGCTGATCGGTTCGGTGGAGGAGGGCAGCCGGACGGCGGATGCCGCTGCAGCTGCGCTCAAGGTGGTTAAAGGGAGGTTTGTTACGATTAGACTGTTTTTCCGGGCAGAGGCGGCCCAATTGAAGAAGCCCTCCAAACCGGGGAGCAGCATACCGTTTGCATCGAAGAGGTTCGGATTTTCGGATAATAGAAAAAGCAGTGCCGCCTCGGGGGCATAGGCATCCACCGCCATGGGCAATCCGCTGCCCCGCCACCGGGAAACATTCTCTGTAATAGGACGATATTCGGCAAGCTGATTATCCAGGCGGAGTAGGTTGAACTGATCCAGGAGTAACAGGTGGGGGAGAGCTTCCGGCGGGGTATCTGTGAGTCTGTAGTCCGGGTGGGAAATATCTTTCCAGTTAACCTGGATATTTCTGAAAGCAAGGGCCGAGAGGAGGTCACTTTTAATATCCGGATTATCTACAGCAGACCAGATTGTAATCGTACCTGTATTAAGAGGAATCCCATTAATGGAGATGCGGTCGGGATTGGAGAAAATATTACGGCCGTAGTGAACTTCCCAGAGGCCCTGGTGATAGACAAGGCGGATTTCATCCCAGCTTTCGGGATCTTCCCAATAGACGCGGTTGGCGCCGGATTGTACTTCCATATAATCGACGGACTGCATCCAGGGATAGAGGGCTTGAAGAGGGATGATTGAGTTTTGAGCCTGAGCCAGGAGAGCGGTATCGTCCAGAACTGCGAGATTACGGCCGTTTAATGAGAGACTGAGAGTAAAAAGCTGGGCTGTGCTCAGGAGAAGTATGAGCCCTGAGAAAATCAGTAATCTGAAATGACTGCGGGAATCGAAGTATCGCATATCTTTATATCGGCGGGTGAATTGCATTAACTGAAAGTGAATGGTGTCAGTATTTTCGGGTGTTGTAGGGCTTAACATCGACAACCAGGGATATTGGTTTTATATTATTACCTATGAGTGATGCCGATTCAGAAGAAGATTTCAGGTGGAAACAACGATTTGTAAACTACAGAAAGGCGTTGAATCAGCTTCGAAATAATATTTTACTGTATCGGGAAAGACCCTTAAGTGACATTGAAAAACAGGGCTTAATCAAATCTTTTGAGTATACCCATGAATTGGCCTGGAATGTAATCAGAGATTATTTTTCATATCAGGGAAATATATCGATTATGGGTTCCAGAGATGCTTCACGTGAGGCCTTCGAGAAGGGGCTAGTCGAAGACGGCTACCTCTGGATGAAAATGATAACAAGCCGAAATGATTCAGTTCACTCGTATAACATCGAGACTGTTAAGAGAATTATAGAACTGATAGATAGTGAATACTTTGAAGCATTTGAACAGCTGGAAATCAAAATGAGAATGCTGTCAGGTGAGCAATAATGAAGTTCGGCCTGAAAAATCAGGATGTTGAGAAAATATGCGATGTTTTCTCAAATTATCCAGAAGTAAATGAGGCCATAATATACGGGTCTCGGGCAAAGGGAAACTATCGGAAGGGATCTGATATTGATTTAACATTGGTTGGGGTAGATGACTATTCCATAAAAGTGAAAATCGCATTGGACCTGGATAATCTTCTTCTTCCTTACAAACTTGACTTATCACTTTTCAGTCAGATAGATGATAGGGAGATGCTTAACCACATCAGGCGGGTGGGAACCGTTTTCTATAGACGTTCTGAGCTGCCGACAGCAGCAGCCACTTAAAGTACATTTCCCAGTATCACGACATTACGCTCTAATTCTTCAAGGAAAGCTTCCAGCTCTTTCCGGGTTGTGATGCCTCCGATGGAGATGCGGATCATGCCGGTGGCGATGGCTTTGGGCACTCTCATGGCAAGCATGGCTTTAGGCAGCTTCCCCTTTTTGTTATTGCTGCAGGCCGATCCAGTGGAAACTGAAAATCCGGATTCAGCGAGAACCCGGGCAAGCACCTCTCCGGGAATGGGCGGGAAGCTGACGGCGATAATCCCCGGGGCGTAGTTTTGTTGGGCATCGGCTGCGGTTTCTGCTGAAGTGAGCTGTCCCCGGATTTCAGGGACTATTTTCGCCCTGGCGGCCAGGGCGGGGCGGGTGATGAGTTCTTTTAGCAGCCAGGCGCCATTCTCCAGTACTTCATGGGATGGGCTGCCGTGTAATTCCAATGCCAGGGCTATGGCAACGGCTCCGGCGGTGTTTTCCGTGCCCGGGCGTACACCGTGTTCCTGTCCGCCGCCCCGGATAAAGGCTTCAAATTTGGGATTACGGTGATAAAGCAGGCCGATTCCCCGGGGTCCGCGGAATTTATGAGCGCTGAACGAGGCGGTATCAACATCAAGTTTGTCAAGGTTTACCGGGATTTTCCCTGCCGCCTGAACGAGGTCGGCATGGAAATGGATGGGGCGGCCGTTGGTTTTTTCATTCTGAAATCTTCGAACAGCGGCGATTATTTCTTCCAGAGGCTGGATGGCCCCGGTTTCGTTGTTCACTCCCATAACTGCAACCAGACGGGTGTCGGGGGTTTTCTCCAGGGCTTTGGTAATTTTGTCTGAAGAGATTCGACCATCCGGGCCTGGAGGGATTTCTTTGAGTTTCCAGCCCTGGGAACCGAGTATGACGGCAGTTTCGGCGACTGAGGGGTGCTCCAGACCGCTAACCAGCAGGGTGCCGGGTTCCCGGAGCAGCAGCTTTGAGAGAAGGACGATGGCGTTCGCTTCGGTTCCGCCGGAAGTAAAAGCCAGCTGCTCGGAGCGGCAGCCCAGAACGGCGGCAGATCGGGCTCTGGCATCTTCCAGGGCAGAGCGGGCCGCCTTGCCGGCGGGGTAGGGGGATGAGGGATTCCCCGAATATTCAACGGCGGCCCTGGCATAGGCCTCTATCACTTGGGGATCCGGTGGTGCTGTGGCGGCCCAATCGAGGTAGGTCATACAAAGAAATCTATGCTAATGAGTTAACTTCGTCTATCATTAAACTACAGATGAGACTCAAGGTGAACGAAATTAATGCTATCAAGAACGCTGTTGCACGTTATTTCTCTGCGGATGCCAGAGTGTACCTCTTCGGGTCTCGGGTTGATGATGAGAAAAAGGGAGGTGATATAGACCTCCTGGTGGAATCTGCACTTACCGGGGAGAAACTGCAGGAAGCCCGGTTAAACACAATGAGCCGTATACAGCTGGCCCTCGGGGATCAGAAAATAGACATTGTCGCCATGAAATCGGTAAAAAATCCGATAAGTCTAATACAGGCTGAAGCAGTACGGACAGGAAGGCAGTTATGAAGAGTATGGAAGCAGCTGAAAATACCATTAATTCGTCATTGATGGAATGTGATTCTCATCTTCGAAAGATGAA
>DEIH01000027.1:16856-29902 GCA_002352375.1 Spirochaeta sp. UBA2779
TCACTCTACCAGATTCTGGAAGACAATCAGGAACCCAGGCCTTTTCTGGATATTCTCAACCGTCTTGAGTCCCTGGATGTACTGGAATCAGTTGACACCTGGCAGTTTTTCAGAAATCTAAGGAATAATCTGGCTAATGATTACCCTGAAAGCCGGGAGCAGAACATCACGAATCTGAATATTCTTTTTCAACGGTGGCAGGAGTTTTCGGCTCTTTATCAGGGAATTAAAAAATACTGCCGGCAGCGTCTTTAGGAAATATTCTCATTCATCTCAGGCAGCTTCTTTTGACAATTCTGAGTAAACAGATAGAATATAAATATCGGAGATAGTATGAAAAACAGCTATACCGCAGTATTGAAGCAGTATGAAGACTCATGGATCGGATGGATTGAGGAGATTCCTGGTGTGAATTGTCAGGAACAGGATTACGACTCTCTTGTAAAAACTCTGCAAATTACGCTGAAAGAGGCTTTGGAGTTAAATAAACAGGATGCATTGGAAGCTGCCGGTAGTGAATATAGAGAATTATCAATTGCACCATGAAAAGGCTGGAATTACTTCGGCATTTACAAAAAAATGGATGTCAGTTATTACGTGAAGGGGCTCGTCATTCATGGTTGTATAATACTGATAACAATAAGAGGTCTGCAATTCCAAGACATTCTGAGATTAAGGATCTTCTTGCTAAAAAAATATGTAAAGATCTTGGTGTTGCTGTAATCAAAAAGTAACACCCGAATTGGAGTAGTATTTACAACCATGATGTTAAAATCCACAAAAATTCTGCTTTTTTCTCTCCTTGGAATTATCCTGATGGTAAAGATTCAATTAACCTCAAAATCTACAACCTCACTCGTAAGGTGATTGCTATTTCCGAGGTTGAATACTTATCCGCTCGGAAAAAGGAAGTGGTTCCCCACACTCATAGCTTTTTATTGACCTTCTGTATCGGACAGAGTCGTGGTATCTGGTATAATTACTGGTATCGATGTTGAAAGAACTAATTCTGCAACCCCGGCCTTCCCGTGAAATAAATGGATTAATCCGTTATGAATGCCTTCTGAAAAAAGTCGACGGTGGTGTTAGTACTGGTAAGAGTCTGCTGTGGTTTGAGTACAGCGATGAATGTGAGTTGTCATCTTGGAAAGACAGTGATCAGTTTCTTCTGGCTGTGCTGATGGATGGTATGAAAGAACAGAGGAATATCCGGGTTAAAGGCGCTGTATCTCTGTCATTGCTGAGAAACCTGCATGAGTTTCAGCTCTACTGGAGCAGTATGCTTCCGGATATATACAGCCTGGTTGAAATCGATCCAGAGAATACCATTATCCGGAAAAAGGTGAATGAAAATGCCATCTGCGCTTTTTCCGGCGGTATCGATTCCTCCTTCTCGATATGGCAGCATTCTCAAATTGATGTCCGATGGAGGCTGCAAAACATTACGATGGCAGTAATGGTACATGGTTTTGATGTACCCCTAAGTGAACATGAGTCATTCCATCGCCTGTTTCAGCGCTGGAAGCATCCCCTGGAAATGCGCGGTGTTCAGCTGGTTTCGGTTAGAACCAATTTCCGGGAAGTTTCTACAGCCTCCTGGGAACATACCCATGGTACAGCCATTGCCGCCGGACTCAACCGTTATAAAACCATTGCGGGGAATGCCCTCATTGGAAGTACTGAACCTTTTTACAACCAGATGGGAATCTGGGGATCTAACTCTTTCAGCGATCATCTGCTCGGTTCATCCGATTTTTCATTTATCCATGATGGCGCCGCTTATCGAAGACTTGATAAAGTACGGTATCTCTGTCGGTGGCCGGATGGATTGGAAAACCTTCAGGTATGCTATGAAGGGAAAAACCGTGATGAAAATTGCGGCATATGTGAGAAATGTGTCCGGACGCAGATGACATTTAAAATTCAGAAACTCAGGATCCCCGATATCTTTTCAACTGTCAGGAATATGAAAGTCTCCTTGTGGTGTATCAGGCTGAAATCCTGGCCATTATTCTGTGAATGGAATCAGATGCGGCAGTATGTCATTAGCCACCGTCAATATCGCTTGATACTACCAATCTACCGGCTGATACTTCTCAGCCGCCTCCATCTGTGCTGCAGACGTATGAAAAGGAGTCTGAAATCTCTTTTCTATCCGAAATAACACTGAGTGTCATCATTCCAGTTTACAATGCGGAGCGTTATCTCGATGAATGTCTCGCGTCGGTTATGGTTCAGGATGTTGAAGGCATGGAAGTTGTTGTGGTTGATGACGGTTCCACAGATGCAAGTCCGGTTATATGTGATAAATGGGCGGCAGAATATGGGAATCTGACGGTGTACCACCGTTCCAATTCAGGGATCGGTCCGGCTAGAAATTTCGGTATTGATCGAGTCAGGGGAGCATTGATTGCATTTGTGGATGCTGACGACCTGCTTCATCCCGATATGTACCGTACCATGATGAATGCCATGAGGCTGACGGATGCCGATATTGTCGAGTGCGGAATCGCTGAATTCGGCGAAAGCATTTCTCTGGTATCTCCACCAGGCGTCAGCTTTGTTCTGAAAAGCGGAAGGGACATCCTGCTGAACACAGAAACCCGTAATATAGTTGTTTGGAATAAAATCTATAGGGGAGAACTCTGGAATGACATCAGGTTCCCTTCAGGTAAAATTCATGAAGATGATTTTATCTTTTTCAGAATTTATTATGTCGCCAGAAACATCCTTCAATTAGGTGAATCATTCTATCGATACCGCCGGCATTCAGAAAGCATAACTGGTAAAAAATTCAACCATGGCAGACTCAACCTCCTGGAGGCTCGAGTCCATCAGGTGCGTTACTTCCGCCGTCGGAAAGATCCCAAATTACTCAGTATTTCCAAAATAAACTGGTATTGGTCGTTGATAGGACTTATTAAACTCTGCCTGGATAACGGCCGCTACCTTCGGGGCGCTGCATTAAGTTTACAGCTCGTTTTCAGAGCGAGTTGGATACTCACTGCTGATCATAAACCCATTTTTCTGCAGATTTTAAAACTCCTGAGTAATCTGCTGAACAGCAGGGAAGGAACTTTTTTCAGCTCAGTATCAGATCTTCTGGGGAATATGAGAACACAGTTCAAGAAGCAGCAGTACCTTCGTTACCTCAAGACAGGGAAAAGCCATGTACCAGGACCGTGCATCTTTTCACTGCTTGAAGCATCTCACGGCAACTTGGGAGACCATGCAATTATTATCGGCCAGAATGAACTTCTGGCATCTGCTTTGCCCGATTATAGACACTTCTCAATACTTCATCGTGAACTGGATGATTTTATAAATTTCGGCCGTCAGCAAGTTAATGACAACGACCTGATTGTTCTTCCCGGCGGAGGAAATATGGGTGATACATATTTATCTGAAGAAGTCTCCAGAAGGAAAATCATCCAGGAATTTCCTGGAAACACTATTATTTCCTTTCCACAGTCAGTTTATTTCAGTGATACGGAACAGGGCATGAATGAACTGCACAGGACTGTTAAAGTTTACTCTGCTCATAAAAGACTGCATCTGTTTACCCGGGATTCTCAAAGCATGGACTTCCTGCTTAAAAACCTCCCGGATACGGTTATTGACCTATTCCCTGATACGGCGCTGTTCCTGAATGCTAACAAATCTGCTCACAGGAAAGGTGTTCTTCTCTGCCTGAGGAATGATAAGGAAGGAGTACTTACAACACAAAATAAAATTTCAATCCTTGAAAGACTGGATTCTCTCGGAATCTCCTTCACACTGACGGACAACCACCTGGGCCGTGACATCAAAGCTTCTGAACGTCGGGAAGTTGTCTTTAATCAGATAGAGCTGTTCGGCGGGTCGAAACTGGTTATCACAGATCGTCTCCACGGGATGATTTTTTCCATATTGACCGGAACTCCCTGTATCGCCATTGACAATTCAAATCATAAAATTGAAGCTTTCTACAACAGCTATACCAGGAAGGCTGGAGTTCGTCTCTACAGGACAGGAGAAACAGATCTCCTGCTTCATGATTTAAAAAGCCTTATTCATGGTAAAATTGAATTGTCCTCCCCGGATTTTTCAGATTATTTCAGTTATCTGATAACTTTAATCCGGCATCTGGCTGAAAAGGACTGAAGATGAAAAAAGCTTTAATACATATTGGTTCTTCGAAAACCGGTTCAACATCAATACAGCGTGCACTATCATTCCGGGAATATGATTCTGCTGTTAGTTTCCCGATTTTTGAATGCTGGGAACAACATAATCCGCTTCTCCTGTCATACTATAGCCGTGAAAACTGGACCGATAATTATGTATGTAAATTCTGGAATTACAGTGATTCCAATGCTGAGAAATGGACCCAAGGCTATAGAAAAAGATGGCTCCATGCAATCAGGAATGCCGGGAGTACCATCGTTTCTTCAGAGATGATGTTTAACTATAACAATGAAGCCATACTCCGTTTTAAACAGGATTTTATTGATTCGGGTTACGATGAGTTTCTGGTGGTTGTCTATATCAGGAGACCTTCAGATCATTATCGAACTCTTGTTCCGCAGCTTTTACAGAATCATATTAATTATGTCTTACCTGATCATTATAATTACAACATCAAAGACAGTTTGTTGAACTGGTCAAAAGCATTCCCGGGTTCTGTTGAATGCAGAAAATACGAGTCAATAAAAGATGATCGCTTCAATGTTGTCGATGATTTTTTCGATATAGCTGATTCCTTTTTCTCCGTCGAGCTGGACAGGTCGAATATATCAATTATATCCAATCCCACCCTCCCAGTTGAAGCCCTAATTCTCAGTCATCAGTTCAGAACATATCTTGGCATCAAGGATTTACAGGGAATTAACCGGCAGTATGAAAAATTTCTTATTAAATGTAGAAACGTGTTAGAAAAGAAAAATATTCAATTCACCAGGCCTGAGCTGAAGCAGAAAGTCGCCTTCTATGTTGATTACAGGCACCGCAGGGATATTGAATACCTCATTGATGAGTACGGACTTGATGTACAGGACTGGCTGGTTGATAGGAAGGACTTGGATGTTCCGGGGTTTGACAGAAAAGACTTCCTCTCAATTCTGACAGGTTATTCACCCGAAGCTTTGGATAAATTGACATTCCTGCTTTTTCAGAAGTTCATAGAACCGGATTATACTCTGAAACGCCTTCTAGGCAGATATCTTCGGAAAAAAGTATGGCAGTTTCGTAAATTCCTGAAAACTTTCATTATGATGAATTTTGGGCGTTGATTTTTTTCAGTTTAACTCTTTCCGGAATTATATGAATGTACTGAAGAGCCTTCCACAGGTATTTGAGCAGCTGCAATAGCACAGCAAATTCAGGAAACAAACAAAAGCTGATAGCATAATATTCTACTTTTTTATCAATCCGGATTGTCTGTAAATAATTCCTGCGTTTTTTCTCAGGGATGGAACACCAGAATCGGCGAATTTTATACCTGAACAGGGGAGAATATGCTGCCAGGTGGTTAAGGTGGATATGCCTCAGCTTTATGTGGAACCGTTGGAAGAAGATGCTCCACATTTGCTCACTGTTTTTCGGTAGGATGATATCATTCATGATGAAACTGAAAGTGTCGGTAACAGACCATAATGAAGGATGATTTCTGGCTGTTAACTGACCCTTTCTCCTGCGGTATTGAACATGGTAATCGGCAACAAACGATAAAAATTCAGCCGCTACTAGTATTTTCAGGAAGAAATACAGATCTTCTGTGAAATCAGTCGGGCAGAATGCTACACCGGTAATACAAGCTCTTCTGAATACCAGCCGCCAAGGGGCAAAAGGTAGCAGCATCGCCTGATAACGGGAATCATCATCAAGATGGATATCGTTACCGAAATCAGATTTGTATTCCTGGATTCGGTATTCCTCTCCGTCGCTCCATTGCTTCTCCCCGTTGAAAAAAACGGCAGATATGTATATTACATCCGGGTGGTCAGAAATTTTTTCAAAAATTGATAAAACAAGATTCTCTTCAATTCTATCATCACCGTCAAAGAACCAGATGTATTCACCTTCTGCAAAGCGCATAGCCTCATTCCTGGTTGCCCCCGGTCCCTGGTTCTTCTCCCAGTGAAGGAATCTGATGACTTCCGGAAAACGATTCGTATAATCTTCGGCAATTGAAGTTGTTTCATCGGTGGATGTATCGTCGAAGAGTATTATTTCAACAGCTTTTCCAGTGTTAGCAATTCCTGTTAATAAACTGTCCAGACATTCGGTAAGCCACGGTGCTACGTTGTATAGGGGTATGATGATACTAAGGAGTTGCTTTTCATTCATCAGCATTTGCCTTCATATTATACTCCCTCGAAAATATCTGCATCTAAGTTTTCTTGCATTGAATCATATATAGTGATAGATTGCTTTATATGATTGAAAATACCTGCTGTCCTGCTGAGCTTATTGATACCTATGCTCAGAAACTCAAAGTCTGCGGCCATCCTCTGCGTCTGAAGATTCTCTGCCTCATTGAAAAGCAGGACGCTTGTGTCTCCGATCTATGGCAGTGCCTGGAGCAGCCTCAACCGGTAATCAGTCAGCATCTAGCTGTTCTCAAAGATAAGGGAATCGTTGAGTCCTCAACTGAAGGTAACCGCCGTATCTACCGTATCAGCGACGAGTTTGTCAGGAATATTATCAGTAAATTTTAAAATTCCTTGCTTTGATGAATTAAATAACATATCTGACAAAAGCGTTTGTCCATCAGCCTCAAAGTTTTGTCAAAGATTCAACAACAGTTCCTTCCTCGCTTTCCGATAAACCGCAGGGTCGGTATTATAGGTTTTAAAATCCGTGAAGCACATCGATACAATTCGCTTATAAGCATCGATATCATTATCCTTCATCATTTCCAGAAGCCGGTAATCATCCATACCAATGCGGCCGGCTTCCCAGCGGGTTGTTGAAAGAAGTAATCCGTTCTCCCCGGGGAATACGACAAAACCGTCACCGAAGGGTCTGCGGATCAGACTGTCCTCGGATCCGGAAAGTTCCCCCTCCCAGATGTTCTGATTCTTCCTCCAGCTGTCAAGGTCCCATCGCAGATAACCCTTCGTGCCGAATTTTGAAGAACCCCATCCGATGTAGACACTGCGAAGACGTTCCTGATCCATGGTCCGGTTGAGCCAGGGGCCGCCGGGAACCATGCATCCATAGGTCCACACCTCTTCACCTTCATCCATCCTTCCGGAAAAAAAATTATAATTACTCTGGAAATCTGAAACCAGCGGAATCCAGATATTGACTACTCCAACCAGCGGTTTTCGGGTTTTTATCGCATCAAGAATCCTGACTCCGGGCATTGCCCGGCGAATCTGAGCGGCCGTCCACTGATAACTTCCTGAATGTTTGGAAAGAGGCTCATCCAGAACATGCTGCAGCCAGACCTCCAGACTGCCCCTTTCAAGCAGAAAATCGTACAAAGGCCCATAGGCTTCTGCGATAAGCTCTGTCGCTTCGTCAGTATAAGTCTCATAGCCGGAAAATTTGAGAACAATATCTTTCTTCAGAAACGCCGAGCCCCGTCCTGCCGGTGGCGGGCCTTCAAACATGAGAAAACCAATTTTCTCAGCCAGGGACATGAAACGGTCGAGCCTCCGGGCGTTCAGTCGCTGTTGTCCTTCAACGTTGTCAAATATGATACTCTCATGAATCTTTGCGACATTCTGTCCCCCCTCCCGCATGAACTTAAGATGTGATTCCATGAGCCGCCACCAATCCTCATCGAACCGTCTGGAAAAGCCTTCCTGCGGACCGCGGAACCAGTTCGTATAGTACAGCTCATTTCCCTCTCCTTCCGGCAGTACAACTGAATGCACATTCAAAATCCAGGACAGTTCTCCGATAAGCTTCCCTGAAGCGCCACGAACGGTGATTTCCGTATGTACCGCGCCGAAATCTGAATCAGCTTCAATTCGCCTCTTGAGAAAAAAGGCGTATACTTTTTTCCCGCTGAAGATACCGGGGGATGAGGGCTTTAACACCTCGTAAACTGAAAACGGAGCATTCCGGATAATATACTTGTTGTCAAATCCGATATTCTTCTCGGTCATGCCGAAGTAGCCTGTGTTCTGCAGTACCGGGATGTCCTGAAGTTCAAAAAATTCAATACTTTCAGTTTTATCACCCGAAAGGCTTATTCTAAACTCCTCATCAGCATCAGAAACCCTAACTATAAGAATGACAGATCCTGCTGCATTCTTCGGTATGTCGGTGATGAACTCATCAGCCCCTGAGGACACATCTGTATCGGGATACAGGGAAGCGAGGGGATCGAAGAGTGCCGCCGCAGCACATTCGGCAGTCTCCCCATCGGCATAGGGATAGTTGAAGCTGTCGGTTGCGCATGAACTGAGAAGCAGCATAATGAACATGGCCCCGCTGTATTTCATGATGAATATCCTCAACAATCAATATAACCCATTTAGAAGTTTTAATTTTCATGGCCGTCAGCACTTCCACCGTGCTTTAATGTGATTATGCTTAAAATCGCATTCGTCAATCCAATGTCAGTGGATAATCTGGCGCTCTATGACGTTTCTCTTCTAAAATCCATGCTCCAGGACAAATCTGAATTGCTGATCAGATACTATGGAAATGAAGATATAAATGCTGATATCCCCCGGGCCGTGAATTTCAAAGGAATATATCGTTACCGAAAATACTGCACTCCGGTCAAGGGCCTAAGCTACCTGATCAGCCAGATAAAACTTATCAGCGAATTGATTCGATTCTTCCCTGATATTGTTCATATACAATGGCCGAAAATACCGATACTCGACAATTTTGTATGGCGTCTTCTGAAATGGAAACTCCCTTCCGCGTTGTTCATTCATACCTCTCATAATCCTCTGCCTCACGATGCTCCACCTGTTTCGGCATTGTGCTGGAAGCCGTTTTATCGTTTGATGGATGGTATCATTGTGCATCACCGTTATTCTGCAGATGCACTTGTCCGTGATTTTCCGGTATCCGTAGATAAAATTTCCGTGATACCCCATGGCCCTTTGAGGTTTCCTGTTGACAGGGAATCCCTTGAATCCCGGGTTCAGGATATACGGCTGCGTATCGGAGGAGGGCAGCTCCCTTCCAAACCCATTGTTATGTTTCTCGGATACCTTCGACCCTACAAGGGTCCGGACCTGTTCCTGGAAGCCGTTAGCGGCCTTGGTGTCCGGCAGCTGGCTCACTACGTCATTGTGGGATCTGGTAGGCTACCGTACCGGCTGAAGGGAGAGGATGTGAGCCATGTCACCCGGGTCAACGAGAAATTCAGACTGGATGATTTTCTTTGCTACCTCAATGCCGCCGATCTGATTGTGATGCCCTATAGGAGTATCTCCCAGAGTGGACTGCTGATGACCGCCGTAAGCGAAGGTGTCCCGGTACTGGTTTCCGACAGGGGAGGTATGCCTGATGTCGTCCGGAGGCATAATGCAGGCTGGATACTTGAATCCACGGGCATACCCTCATTGAGATTATCTCTGAAGAAACTCCTGCTCAACCCGTCGGTACTGTACGCGGCGAGGCGGTCCATGGATAAAGCTACCCTCAGGGAGCTGGCCCAAGAATGGGATGAAATCGGATCAGAGACAACGGGATTCTACAAGAGCATCCATGATTCTGCCGGGAAGGGTGGTAATTCAGGAATCTGAATCTAAGCCCAGCATCTCCACGCAGATATCCACTGGTTGATGAGCCGTGTCTATAACATACTCCGCCCTGTCTGGTTCTTCATAAGGGGCGCTCACCCCGGTGAAATCCGGTATTTCTCCGGCCAGAGCCTTCTTGTATAAACCTTTGGGATCCCGCTTGATGCACTCATCAATACCACACTGCACATGGACTTCATTGAACCGGCCCTCGGGAAATAGTCCCCGGACAAAATCCCTCAATGCCCGGGTGGGAGAGATGAAGCAGCATAGAACGATAATGCCTGCATTGTACATCAGCCGGGCCACATGTCCGATGCGCCGGATATTTTCCTCCCGGTCTTCGGAGCTGAATCCGAGATCGCCGTTCAGTCCATGGCGGACATTATCCCCGTCAATGACGAATACCTGTTTTCCTTCAGCAAATAGTTTCTGTTCAAAGGCTCGGGCCAAGGTGCTCTTTCCGGATCCTGAAAGTCCGGTAAACCAGTAGCATGCGGCTTCATGATTGTTACGAGTTTCCCGTTGTTTCAGACTGATTTCCCCTGTATGCCAGACGACATTGGCACTTTTCTCAACCGTTTCAGCATGATCTGGACCCAGAGACGGAATCTCCCGTTTTTCTCCCCGTATCACTCCTGCTCCGACAGTTCTGTTCGAAGTAGGATCTATGATGATAAAGCCGCCGGTTTCCCGATTTCTTTCATAGGGATCGAAGAACATGGGTTGGGACGTTTCAATGGTGAGCCTGCCGATTTCATTAAGCTCAAGGGTTTTGGCATCTAGGTCGCGATGGAGGCTGTTGATGTCTACCCGGTATGTGAGTTCCCGGACAAAGGATTGAGTTTCTCTTGTGGTCTGCCGCAGAAAGTAAGGTGAATTCATCTTCAGGGGCTGGGTTTCATCCATCCAGCAGAGCATCGCGTCAAAACGGGTAGAGACTATTGGCATGTTGTGGGATCTCACCAGCATCTCACCCCGACTGAGGTCTATCTCGTCTTCCAGGGTGAGGGTGACAGACTCACCTGCCCGGGCACTATCCAATTTGCCGTCGGTAGTGTGGATGGCTCGGATTTTTGTATACCTTCCTGACGGCAATGCGACGACTTCTTCTCCCGGAGTGATGGTACCCGAGGACAGCCTTCCGGCAAATCCCCGGAAGTCCTGGTGCGGACGGATAACATATTGAACCGGGAAGCGGAAATCTGTGAGGTTGCGGTCTGCTACAATCGTCACTTTTTCAAGATGGTGGAGTACCGTCGGTCCGTCATACCACTTCATACGGTTACCTTGATTGACGATGTTATCCCCCATGAGGGCACTCACCGGGACGAAGGTGATGTCGTGAATTTTCAGTTTTTCGCTGAAGGCCGTATATTCGGCGACAATTTCCTGGTACTGGCTTTTAGACCAGTCAACAAGATCCATCTTGTTCACCGCAACCAGCAGATGAGAAATACCCAGAAGGGAAGCCAGAAAGCCATGTCGTCTGGACTGGGTTAGCACACCGTTTCGGGCATCAATGAGAATAATCGCCAGATCGGCCGTGGATGCTCCGGTTACCATATTCCGGGTGTACTGCTCATGCCCCGGTGTGTCGGCGATAATGAATTTTCGCTTCGGGGTGGAAAAGTAGCGGTAAGCCACATCGATGGTAATTCCCTGTTCCCTCTCGGCTCGAAGTCCATCGGTAAGCAGGGCGAGATTTACCTCTTCTTCCCCCCGGAGTTTACTGGCCAGCTCAAGAGCTTCCATCTGGTCCTGAAAAATGGCTTTACTGTCGTAGAGAAGCCTTCCGATGAGGGTGCTTTTACCATCGTCGACACTTCCGGCGGTTGTCAGGCGTAATATATCTCGGGAATCATTGACAATGCTCATTTAGAAATATCCCTGTTTTTTTCGGTCTTCCATTGCGGCTTCGGAACGCTTGTCATCCGCCCGTCCACCGCGCTCGGTTGTTCTTGTTGATACAATCTCAGCCAGAATCTCATCCAGACTGGAGGCAGGTGATTCAACGGCACCGGTGCAGGTTATGTCACCGATGGTTCGGAATCGGACAAATCTCTTCTGTATTTCTTCCCCAGGGAAAAGCTCTACAAAGGGAGCCCATCCCAGGATAACCCCGTCCCGAACGATGATTTCTCTTTCATGGCTGAAGTAAAGATTCGGAAGATCAATTTCCTCACGGTGAATGTAAGACCACACATCGAGTTCAGTCCAATTGCTAATGGGGAATACACGGAAATGTTCTCCCATCTTCTTGCGACCGTTGAACAGGTTCCACAGTTCGGGGCGCTGGTTCTTCGGGTCCCACTGACCGAAGGCATCCCGGTGGGAAAAGAAGCGTTCCTTGGCACGAGCCTTCTCCTCATCCCGGCGTGCACCGCCCATAGCGGCATCGAACTTGAATTCATTCAGGGCATCAAGAAGCGTTACCGTCTGAAGACCGTTACGGCTGGCTCCTGGGCCTGTTTCGTCGGTGGAACGCCCGGTATCAATGCTGTCCTGCACAGTACGAACGATTATTTCGGCTCCGATGGATTCCACAAAGCGGTCCCTGAACTCAAGGGTTTCAGGAAAATTGTGTCCGGTATCCACATGCATCAGGGGGAAAGGAATCTTACCGGGGTAAAAGGCTTTTTTTGCCAGCCAGGCCATGCAGATGGAATCCTTACCGCCTGAGAAGAGCATCACAGGCTTTTCGAACTGAGCAGTCGCTTCCCGGATAATGTAAATCGCCTCGGATTCGAGTTCTACAAGGTTGGTGTTCGATTTCTTAGTCATTGGAGTAAGTATTACAGGGAAATGATAAAAAATCCATATACTGAGGTATTTGCAGAACAGGTTACTTTGTCATGGATAATTCATGGTGGTAGCTGTTTATTACGAAAGGAAAAATGAATTTCACTATAACAATAGTAACAACTGTGAGCTATTTAACTGGTCATAAATTGAGAATGGAGAAAGAGAAAGAACATCTACGACAAAAAAGGCGATGTCTCCTGTATCTCTCCTTATTTCGCTGACAAGAAAACTATACTCGCAGGGACTTTGAAAATGATCGTGATGCTCTCAAATATTATTGCCTGGTTGAATATTACGGTATGGTATGCCGAGACAAAGAGCATAGTAAGACCCCAAAACAGGTCCGTTCCGCTCTTTTTCAGGATCGCTGGATCTTCTCCCCTGTGGCTCTATCCAGTTACAAGTGGGATAAAATCTACAACTGTAGAACGGGTGAACGGTTACATTGATAAGATGTTCGGGTGTATGTTTTACGAAAATAAGCGGTTCCATCATTCCCTAGACTATAGAACCCCCGATGAGATGCACCGTTCATTCGTTCAG
>DEIH01000133.1:0-4488 GCA_002352375.1 Spirochaeta sp. UBA2779
CGTATCAATTCTATTCATATTCTGAAGTCTGAGTTCCCTTAAGTATTCCCAACTTTCACTGTGGGGCGTAAGATAGATGAGATCCAGCAATGCCTTCTCGGGCAGTGCGAGGAAAACAGCCTGTCGATCCTGTAGCTCGACACTTTCATACCCATTGAACAGAGATATTTGTATGTGCCGATATAAAAAAACGCCTTCATGAGTATGGAAAGTATTAGTTCGGGTTGTTGTGACACTTGTGATAACCGGTACATATTCAGGGATAAGATCGTACCAGGCCAGAGCTGATTGCAAGCTCACGTAAGAGGCGTTTTTGATTCTATTAGCAAGCAGAAAAGGGTGAGGGGTAACCTTGCGATAAGGCTCTGCGAGCACGTACAGACCTCTTTTCAATTGATGCAATTTACCAGCTTTAACCCAGCGGGACAACTGAAGCTGAATATCGACACGAGATCTGTTTCCTGCCATCAGGAATGTTGAAGAAAAAACCGGTTCTGAACCAACTAATGTAAGAAGATCCTGCCATTTCATGTTACTAACATATCATAAATGATAAGTTAATGCAATGTATTTCATCAATACATGCTCAAATTATTCGGGAACCACCAGTACAGGACAGTTTGCCTTATGAATCAACTTTTTAGTGAAATCTCCCAGGAGGCGATTTATCATATTTAAACCTGCCCCCCTACCAATGATGACAAGATCTATTTTCTCAGCCTGGGAAACCCTTAGAATTTGTTCTCCTACATTACCAATGATAGTACGGACAGAATAAGATATGCTATCTGGAATCTTATTAAGATAAGTTTCGGTAATTATCAAATCTATGTCATGTTTTGCTTTCCTGTCCACATCATCTACTTCATAAATATAGGAATTCCAAAATTGGGCATCAGGTTCCGGAATAACATGAAAAATTATAAGCTCGCTCCCCGGATTCCCTTCTGCAATATTCAGTGCGTAATGAAAAGCCGGCAGGGCATCAGTATTGAAATCTGTACAGAACAGAATTTTTCTAAATATATTCCTGTAAGGCATAAAACTCTCCTTCTATTTTTCTAAAACAGGGTTATATACAGCAGATCATATTTTTTCATCAATGAAGTAGATTCGGCAGAAAAAGACAGATTTGCGGTACCATAATTAGAATAAAGGCAGCCAGTATAAGCATTGATAAAAAAGGGAGAGCACCCTTAAATATCACCGAAAGAGGAATATCACGTTCTATGCCACTAACTACATAAACATTGATTCCCACTGGAGGAGTTATAACCCCCATTTGTGTAATAACAACAACAATAACGCCAAACCATATGGGATCAAAGCCCAGTTCCATAACAACCGGGAAAAAGATGGGGATTGTAAGGAGTATCAGTGCCAGGGCATCAATAAAACAACCAGCTACCAGAAAAAACAGTATAATCAGCATCATTATCATTTCGCCAGGCAAGGGAAGGGAGATAAAAAGCTGGGCAACCACAAAGGGAATTCTGGAAACTGCTAAAAATCGACCGAAAACAACAGCTCCTGCCACAATAAAAAAGACCATACTGGAGGTTCTTACTGTTTCCAGCAATATTCTTTTTAGTTTGCCAAAAGTAAGTTCTTTCTGTACAAAAGCAATAATAAAACTACCGGCAGCACCAATTGCTGCGGCTTCAATAGGTGTAAAGAGTCCAAGAAACATACCTCCCATAACCAGAAAAAATAAGAGGACTGTTTCGATTACTCCATTTAAAGATAGAAAACGATCCTTCCAGGAATACCTGGGACCAGCAGGACCGAGTGTTTTATCCCTGGAACAGCGAATATAGATATTGAACCCAAACAGACCGGCAATCAGGATCCCAGGTACAATTCCCGCCAGGAAAAGATCTCCAATAGACTGTTCTGTCATCAGAGCATAAACAATAAAGACAACACTGGGAGGAATAAGCATCCCCAGGGATCCTCCTGCAGCAACTGTCCCTGCAGCCAGAGAATCTGCGTAACCATAACGCTTCATTTCAGGCAAAGCAACAGCAGCCATTGTGGCAGCAGTTGCAGGGCCGGAACCGCTTATTGCCCCAAACCCGGCGCAGGCCCCCACAGTCGCCATTGCCAGACCACCCTTAAGATGGCCAACCCAAACATAGGCCGTGTGGAAAAGACGCTTACTGATTCCTGCATGAAAGGCAACCTGTCCCATCATAACAAACAATGGAATAACAGTCAGATTATAGGCAGTGAAAGTTTCATACAGTTCAGCAATAACCATACTGAAGGCAGCCTGGGGAGTTATTATTAATGCAAACCCCAGAACTCCTGAGGCTATCATGGCGAAAGCCACAGGCATACTGGTAAAAAGAAGTCCGAACAGGACTAAACATCCAATTATACCAACTTCAACAGGACTCATGGTTTGATATACTCCTTCCCTGGATGAATAAGATGATAGATAAATACAATCATCATCAGGAAGCAATTAAAACTTATGACAAAGGGAATCCAAAAGACAGGCATTCCCAAATTAGGGAAAACCTCTCCACTACGGTATAGAGACAAACCATGGCGAAAAGTCTGAATTGCCAAACCACCAAAAATTACAAGAGAGCATATACGAAATAGAAAATCGAGAAGCAACTTCCCCTGGTGGTTACATTTGTGATAAAAAAATTCTATAGCAATATGCCCTTTTGCTGCTGTCACATATGGTAGAGCACATGCAACAGCAATGACACCAAAGGCCCTCACCAAATCGTACGCTCCGGTAATGCCAATATTAAATATCCGCAGGATGACATCTGCAACTGTAATGGCCATCATCGATAGAACAGACAGTCCGGCAATATAAGCAAAAAGAATGATAAGGCGACTTATATATGAAAAAAATTTCATACCTATTTCAGCATGCCCTGTATATCACTGAGGAAGAGGTCTCCAGGTAGACCTTTTTCTTTGCTTGCCGTTACATATTCTGTGTAAATGGGATCCATAGCAGAAATCAGAGCCTCGTTTTCAGCCTCACTGAAAGAGATAAAAGTTTTCCCCAGGTCTTTCACAAACGCCTCCCCCTGTCTGTCGCTTTCATCCCAGGCTTCCCCCTGTTTATAGATCCATTCATCACTTACCTGGGTCATAATTGTCTGTAGATTTTCAGGAAGAGAGTCCCATTTACCCTTATTCATTACAACAAACATGGTTGTGGTATAACCAATTGCTCTGGTATCCACAACATAATCAATAACCTCACCCTGTTTCCAGCCTTTTAAAGTCTCAACAGGGCAAAAAGTAGCATCAACCACACCCTTCTGAAGGGACTCATAGGTTTCACCCTGACTCATCGATAGAGGGGTTCCTCCTAACGCACTTACAATTTTTGCAGATAACCCGGTAGCACGAACCTTCATTGAGGCGATGTCCGACGGACTGGTGACATTCTTTTTACTTGCAAGAATTCCAGGTCCATGGGCATGAAGGTAAAGGACGTGAACGTCAGAAAGTTCTTTAGGTTTATATTTCTTTACCATATCATTGGCAATTCTGGTTGCCGTTACTCCATCGGGGTATCCGACAGGCAGATCCAATCCTTCAAGAAGGGGAAAGCGCCCTCTTGAATAAGCAAAGACACTCATACCTATATCCGCTACACCCGAGACGACAGCTTCATATGTCTGAGCTGCTTTTGTTAAAGTGCCGCCAGGAAAAAATGTTATTTGGATCTGACCATCGCTTCTATTCTCCAGCTCCTTTGCCCAGGCTTCTGCTGTTTGAGCCTGAAGGTGGGTTGCAGGAAAGAATACAGCATAATTGAACTTGTAAACGTCTTTCTTCCCAGTTTTATTCTCAGACGATCCATCCTCCTTACTACAGCTGACTAGAATCGTTAAAACAATA
This sequence comes from Spirochaeta sp. UBA2779, assembly GCA_002352375.1. Taxonomy (GTDB): domain Bacteria; phylum Spirochaetota; class Spirochaetia; order DSM-2461; family DSM-2461; genus UBA2779. Next base: position 3,880 of record DEIH01000133.1, read on the forward strand.
AGAATCGGGATTATTAGTTTTTTCATGTATTACTCCTGGAATCTTTTCTGTCGATTTTAATATTTATTAAACAAGAAAATCAAGTTCCCTGTAAAGTAGTTTGTCCAACTATTTTCAAGTTTTTACCTTCAATAATGTGGGAATTCTGAAACTATTCCCTAACTCATCAACAAGAGCTTCCAATGGTGATCTACCGCCCAATATCTTTTTTGGGTAATTATTCATACAATTTTATTTCGTGACATGATTGAACGTCACAACATCTCCCATCCTAAGGCATTAACAGATTTGGCATACCGTTTGATTGACAATGCTGCAATACTAATCCAAAGAAAATCTATTGTATTGATCACTCTTTCATCACATCAGTTTCATCAGGAATTCTTATTAACTCCGGGCATCTTCTGGAAAACCTTGTATTTACAGCACTTCGGCGTCTTTATTCAGGTTAGTGAATCTCTTGCAGCACCAGAGACAGAAAAACGAGGAATTACTGCTTTAACTGAAGCCATGACAGAACTTAGTCTTAAAACAGGAATCATAGTAACTCAAAATGAAGAAAGAAATATAGAGATCGCTGCCGGGACAATTAAGATTCTTCCAGCATGG
>DEIH01000133.1:4516-7911 GCA_002352375.1 Spirochaeta sp. UBA2779
GTTACATCATTTATTACCGGGACATCTCTAACAACATAGATAACTGGTTTCCCTAGCAGTCTGTCGGCCTTTTTTAGCTTACCAGCTTTATACGCTTCGTATGCTTCTGTTACAGTCATATCCCCTGCTCCGACAAAGACTTCAGTCCCTGTTGTTTTAAGAAATAATCTTTCAGAGATAGAAACAGCCCTGTTTGTTACAAATGACAATGTTGCAATTGGTATAATAACAAAATTATTTGAGTTGAGAATATCCATCTCTAGTCAGGTTTCTGTTATCGACTATGACGATATCAAGCTCTAATCCTTTTGCAGGATACCCTTAACCACTGTTTCCCGGAACATCAAAGATATTGGTAAAATTGCTGCTCTGGAGCTACTTGAGATGATATAGAATTCGGAAAAACCAAAACCGAAACATAAAATTATTCCGCAAATGGTTGTAAGGCAGTCAGCTGTTCTCTAAAGCATTAAGGGCAACTCCAAGGCTGCCATAATCACCAATATGCTTACCAAGGGAAGCAGGGACTACAGTACAAACCGTCCGGGCAGCTTCAAGAGCTTCTTTCTGTATAACAGATGCTGCTGCAGGTTCAAGATATTCTCTGCACCGGGTAAAAATTGAGCCAATTACAATACGTTCGGGATTAAGTATATCTATAAGCATAGAAAGCCCCATACCAAGATGCCGGCCGCTCTTTTCAAGAATTTCCTGTGCCACCAAATCCCCTTTTGCCGCAAACATACAAACATCCCGGGCTGTTACCGGTTTTCCACCGGAGAACTCCCTGCAGAAATCTGTGTTCTCACCACTTCCTGTACGAAGAACCTCTTCTGCCTGACAAGCAATACCTCCACCGCTGCAGAACCCTTCAAAAGAGCCTTCTTTTCCATATCCAACAGGACCATCTTTTTCAAGGCGAATGTGACCTACCTCACCAGCCATATCATTGGTGCCCGAATATAAGCTACCATCAAGAATAAGGCCGGCTCCAAGACCCGTTCCAAAGGTCAGAAAAACCATGTTCCTGCACCCCTTCCCTGCACCCCACTTCCATTCTGCCAGGGCGCATGCATTAGCGTCGTTCTGCAGAGCAACAGGTATTCCGAATTTCTTCTTAAGGCGGCTGACAATTGATATATTATCCCAGCCGGGAAGGTTTGGCGGTGACAGAATTACTCCCCTTTGGCTGTCCAGTGGACCTCCGCAGCTGATTCCAATAGATCTGATCCCGTTCACCTCCGGCTTATGGAGAATATCCTTAACGGCATTTTCAATATTGATAATTGCCTGCTCCGGCCCCTCTTCAGTTTTTGTCGGAAATTCAATCCTATCCAGTATCTCAGGCACAGGACTGCCAAGAACAACTGCGCATTTTGTGCCGCCAATGTCGATTCCAATTAATAAATCACTCATATATTCTCCGGAAATAAAGTATATCCAAATATTATCGTGGTAAGCACTAATTAGATATCAATACTTGCAAGTTTAAGGGGATAATGCTCCGCTATATATGTGTAGTGTTTGTCAAAATGTATTAACTCACTTTCAGTAACTATAGCATTGGCTGCAATTATCAGATCTGCTGATGGAATAGTGATCCCTTTTCTTCTTAGATTGAATCCCATCTCCGATGCTTTCTTAAAAACTTCATCATTCAATTCCAGATTGTGAAAGGCATAAAAATCAGAAGAAATAGCATTGTACTCAGACTCTGTTTTTGTAAAGACCAGTATTTCAAGCTGAATTACACCATTTACCGCTGCTTCATTACTACGGATGGCACTGGAAATAGAATCTTTGTATTCCTTCTTTCCATCTTTACGGTAATACTCAATCCATGCAGAGCTATCAATAAGCTTCATACACCTTCTCTATAAGCAGCTAATTTTTGCTGATTAACATCCAGTTCAATCTTTCCACAATGCATAAGAGACTTCTCTTTTTTTTTCTCTTTTATTACCTCAATTAGTGCTGTTTCGATTGTTTCTCTCTTTGTTTTTGTTTTTAACAGATCCCGGGCCTCAGAAACTATCCGTTCATCCAACGTTACAGTCATTCTTGTCATTTTGGTGCCTCCTGCTATCACCATCAATATACACCATTAGTACGTCAAGGTCAAATATACACCTGAATATTTTTTTAATCAGGATCTGATTAGATAAGCAGAGTCCGCAGAATAACTTCCCGGAGTAATCCCATACATCTTCCGAAACCTTTTTATAAAATAGGAAACATCCTCAGAACCGGACTCTTCTGCTGTTTCAGAGACAGACATTCCCTTATCCAGACATACAAGACTGTGTTCCATTCTCAGATTATTTATGTACTCATTAAAAGTTGATCCTGTCCTGGTTTTAAACTTTCTACAGAAATGATAACGACTGAGATTAACTGCAGAGGCGGCATCATCCAATGAAATTCTGGAATGGAAGTTCATCTCTGAGTATGAAATAATTTTTTGGAGAAAGGGATCTGTCTGGTACCGCGGAAACCGCTCATTACCACTTTCCAGAATTTCATCAAACAGCATCAACAAAGTGGAAGCAAAAAGAAACTCATTCCCAGTTAGAAGAGAATCCAAAAGATCTTCTGTACTTTTTTTGTGTCTGCTCTTTGCAATAACAAGCTGCTGATTTCTCTTCAGATAGCTCTCTATATTCCGACCGTTCAAGAAAGACAAGAGATTTAATCCAATATGCCAGACCTTAATCTCTCCTCCATTTCCAGAGATATTGTAAGAGTGCAGAAAATTGGGCTGAAGAAGAATAAAAGAACAATTATTTAATATAATTTTATGTTCATCTGCTATTAGATATCCTTCCACATTTTTACAGAAATTTATTTCCAAACTACTGTGATAATGCATTCTTATAACAGCATCTTCATAAAAGGTTTTTCGGTGATATTTTACAGGATTTTCTTCAGTAAGTCCCCTTTCTTCAAATTTTACCCCATTTGGTTCCTGTGTCAACATAGTTTTAAAATAACCCAAAACAGCAATATTGTCATATAATTCAGCAATTATTTTATATTTTTAAATCACAAAACAACATTAATATAATTATAGAGAGGAAAATTAGATGACAACCACATTTTTACCCGATTACATAAGAATAGTAGCTGCTGCTCAAAATAAAAAAACGAACGGGATCCTTCTTTATGAGCATGATATAAACAGAACAGTTATTGGATCCATTCTACAGAAAGATCTTAACTCCATGTATGAGAGCAGAGATCCGAAAATTCTGGATGAACTATTTAGGATTATTGCAGATTTCCACATAGATCATGGCTATGATACTTACTCATTTGAAGGATGCTTTACCGAAATAATTCAGGGAGGACTGGGTTTAACAGGACAGGCAGGAAGTATCATACATAACAGGGAAGAA
>DEIH01000266.1 GCA_002352375.1 Spirochaeta sp. UBA2779
CCCTATCGGGGAAGACGCCGGGACAAAAACAGTGCAGATATGCATTTGACAAATGACTGTCTGGATCTGCTCCGGTTTCAAGACCATATCGATACTTATGTACTGCTTACCGGAGACAGCGATTTCGGCCCCCTGGTGATGAACCTGAGAAAAGCCGGGAAGGTAACACATATTGTTTGTGATATCAGAAATGCCAGTAACGATCTTCTTCGTCTGGCGGATAATTTTACTGATTACCGTGATTTGTTTCCATCTGATGATGATGATGCTTCAGATGATTCCTCAGACGACGGGGTGGTGAAAAGCAGTACCGCATCCTACTCCAAAGACTACTGGTTTGAACGCCTGGCTGAAACGGCTTCAATACTCCGTAAGGAGAAAAAGGGAACCGACCCCGGGAATATGAAGATTACCATGAAAAAACTCAACCAAGGATTCAACGAGAAGGAACTGGGTTTCAAGAGATGGGGAGATTTCATCGCCAGCGCGTCCCGGGCAGGATTTATCAGCATGGAATCCGATGAAAAACAATCTGCAATCATTCCAGGACAACAGTTCAGTCAGGAAGCAGGTTCGCTGCAGATTGCATTGAAAACCCTTGTTGAAACCCTGAGCGAGATGGACGGCAATTCTTCAACTGCCGGTTACCACCGCTACGGTGTTATCAATACAAAACTCCGGGATAAGGGTGTGAATACCAAAGCGCTGGGATTCAACCAGTTTAAGAAGTTTATTTCATCCGCCGAAGCCCGGGGTCTGGTTGAAACCAAGGTTGAGAAGCTGACAAGTTTTGTAAAACGGCAGTAAAAAAGATTACTCTGCTGAGTAAACCAGAGCCGGAGAAAGGATGGGGATGCCATCCTTTCTGTCTTTCAGCGAACGGCACCATGGGCTGGCAGGGTCGGCTGGGATGAGCTCTTCAGGACCCCAGGGTTCTTCAGATATCAGATCGTCCACAAGCAGCGCCACCCGGCGGCCCCTGTGGTGGATTTCCAGGTAGTAGGGCAAAACGGTTCCAGGCGGCCTCAGACCCATTGGGCCAACAAGGGGGATTACGCCCCCTCCGATACTGTAGCCCTGTCCTGAAATGTTAATTCTGGTGGGGTCCATAACTCCCCGGCGGTGAACAGAGCCCGCCGGTATGGCCCAGGATTTGCCGTCGGTGGAAAAAACAAGATAGGGACGCCGCAGGTGCTTCTCCGGAAGGCTCCAGCTTAGAGAGAAGCCCGCTCCCGGATTATTTTTCAGCTCCAGTTCACTGCCGAACTCCCTCTGCAGCATATTCCTTGTCATTTCCAGTCCCATACCTCTTCCACCGTCATAATCAGCATCATTGAGGGTTGAAAATCCCGGAGTGCAGAGAATTTCAAGTAAACCGGGTCGGGGTTTATCCGCATTTTCATCTAAAAGCCCTTCCCGTTCGGCCCGCTCCATTACGGCCTCTTCGTCGATTCCTTTCCCATCATCTTCAAAGTGAAATCGGTATGAGCTTCCCGAGGGTTCAACATGAAACCTCAATACTCCAGTTTCACTTTTTCCCGACAAACGCCGACTCTCAGGAGGTTCAATTCCATGACGGAGAGAGTTGCGCACCAACTGCCGGAGTATTTCCCCCAGGATTTCCTGAGTTGATACATCCAGGCCGCCGGATAATGCGGTCCACTCAAAACGGGCTTTCAAGTCTCTCCGATCAGCTAACCGTGTTACAGCTTCGCCGATTTCAATAAGCATTGGTTCCAGAGGCTGGTATGCCAGAGTTTCAAGAGATTTCTGCAGTTCAGCGGATAATGTCGCCTCGGGAGTACCAGGATTTCGTTCAAGCCGCCAGGCCAGTTCTTCAGCTATCTCAATGGTTTCTGCATAACGGGATCTATCAACAATCAGCGTGACATCATCCTGCCGTGAGCTTTCGTTTCGTTCGCTGAGAGGAATCTCAGTTCGGGCAAGGATATCTTTATAATTCAGCTGAACAAGTTCAACAGCACTCACGAGATCGACATTGGCTGCTGCGAATATTTCTGACTCAGGTTTATCAGTGGTAAACCAGAATGATAAATGAGAAAAATCAGCATCTGTATCATCCATAGTAGGATGTGCTTTAACCAGTGTCATACCGGTTTCCAGCTTGGAAGAGAGTAGATAAGCCCTTGGATAAGGAAGAGGCTCTGAAGGGTCTATCCGACAGCTGAGCCGGTAAAAATGTTCACCTCGCTGCTGTGATTCATTTAAAACCCGTCTTTCAAGCCCTGAAAACTGCACTACCCGGCTTGAAGCCTTTTTTAAATCAGCTGAAACCGGCTGATTCTTATGTTTATTAATCGTGTCCTCTAGTTTCCCGGCAGCTTTAATCCAATCTATTTTTTTTCCGTCAGATGAGGAGAGTATGTCCTCAAGATAATGAGCATCCTTTTCAAGATCTTCCCAACCGAGAAAGGATGCACCGGACTTGAGGGAATGGAGAGCTCTGGCAAAATCCAGGTGATTTTCAGAACTTCTCAATATTCCGAGCAGTTCATCTGTATCCCTTAGAAAAGAATCAATGAATTCCAAAGCCATATCAGTTCTGAGGCCTCCCCTCGTGGAGGGATATAATGAGTTCAATCTCACCACGGCTCATATTAAGCCTGGAAGCGATGGTATCAGGGCTGTCTCCCTTTCTGTGAAGCACAAGGGCTTTCTCACGGATCGGCAGAGTATTAAAGTCTATCACCGGCTTTTGAGTCTCCGGAACTTCCACATCAAGGGTAAGGGGTTTAGACCGGGCCAGTGAGGAATATACCTGGCTGACTGTTTCCTGTTTTTCCTGCTCCCGTTTAAGAGCGCCGGCAGCCTTGGCCGCTTTATTTATTTGTTCATGTAAAATACGAATTTGATTCTCAAGCAGGGCTACATTCCGGTCAGTGGTACCGTTAATAGCTGTTACCATCTCACCGATTTCAACTTTCAGTTTTTTAATAATTGTTTCGGTTTCCAGTTCACGGCTGACACGCCGCCGCCAGAAAAAAACAAACATCAAACAGAAAGTGAGAGAAACAAAGAATGAAATTACAATGGAAAGAAATATCATTATCAGTCAACCGGATAAATCTATGTGACGTCCAACATCGGGATCTGTAACAATCTCAACTTTGCTGTCGTTTTCATCATCTTTCTCATTTTCATTCCTCTTGTGTTTCTCTCCTTCCGGAGTTTCTTCAGATTCATTGTCCTTTATTTTTTCAGTTTCAGTATCCTCGGGTGCTTCTGTTACCTTACGGTCGTCGGCCATCTCTCTGGTAACTTGAGAGTTTGCAGCCTGAGCCTGCTGAAGGGCAGCCTGCTCTTTAATATGGGATTGTTCTTTCCCAACTTCACCCATTTTGACAAAAAGAGTCTGAAGATCTATCGGTTTTATACCCATATGTTTTACCTCCGGATAAGTTCGTCATCAATATCCTGAAATTTCACGGTTCGGATATAATCATCTTCAAGAATAAACGTCACCGGACTTTCAAAAGAATCTTTAACAACAAACTCTACATCCCGAATTCTCAAGATAACCCCGGCAAGTACTTTTTTCGCTGCTGAAACTCTTCCATGGGTAAGAAGGGAATCGAGATACTCCTGCTTCTTTTGAATCTCACTAGTGATTGATTCCATCTTTTTATGCAAATCATTGTGTTGAACTCTCAATTCCTCAAAGAGATGTTCTTTTTCTTTTGACAGGCGTTTACGCTGCATACGAACCTGCCGTTTGAGTCCCTGAAGGTTCAAGTCAACTTTATCACGTTCCTCTTCTACGGCATTCAAGCTTTCATTGAGCTGTTCAATTTCCTCTTTTACAGCAGGATCAAATCCGACTTCAATCAGGGTTTCCGAACCGCCGGCAGAACCGAGGATAACAGCATTAACTTCTTCTGAGGCTCTCACATGTCCACCAACTATTTTTGCCCGGCGTCCTTTACAGAGTACTTTCTTCTGGGAGACCACATCTGAATTAACAATACCGGCACTGACGATAACAAACTCTCCAGCTATGGCCTGGGAATTCTGTATGAATGACGACCAGATAGATTTACCTGCAGTAATATTACCGAACTCAGTTCCCTCGCCACCATTAATACCCCGGGAAACAATAATATCTCCACCGGCATTGAGATTAGCTTTACCAACATAACCTGCTACTTCAATTTTCCCCTGGGCTGTAACAGAATAACCATCTTCCACATTCCCCTTGATTTCAACCGAGCCGAGAGCATTAACGTTTCCGGTTCTACCGTCAATATTCCCGGGAATAACAAGTATGGTTTCCACAGTGATTTTTCCGGCCTTAAGCATAACGTGACCACTGGCCGTTGCAATTACAGTGGCACCATTATCGGTAATGGTAACGTTCTTTCCGAGGCCGATTTCCATGTCTTTACCGTCCTGAGCCGGAATGTACCTGCCGAATACTGTGCGGCCGTCCTTTCCGGGTTCAGGAGAGACTTTCCGGGCCAAAGGCTGATTTTTGACAACATTCTGATATTTGTTGAGCTCTTTAAAATCTACACTGCCGTCATCTCGTTCCTGCATATGGATTTTGTCAGGTTCAGTTTCAAAGTTATAGATAACTTTAGCCGGAGCACCATGTACAGGGGGTGTTCCCTCAGCAACAAGGTACGGTGTGTCATAAAGAGGGAAGTCCTCAAATTCCTGTAAAGCATCGTCGAGTATACCGTAAACAATACTGTTGTTTCCCAGAAATCCCCGGATATCTTCAACTGTCAGATCCGCCCCCCCGGGGCCGGGCTCGGTAACTGTAATTGATGCTTTCATACCCTCTTCGCCGACATCAAGGGAATTTAATGCGTCATTGGCGGGATTATATGAGAAATCACCCACCTTAACCCACATTTCATCAGCCTGTTCAACTACAGCAGCTATTATCTCCAGGTCCTGTTCAAGAACAGAGCGGTCGTGAAGTTTACCTACAACATCTTCAACGATAATCGGCTGACCTTCACCGACGGCGGGAAATACTTTGGCCCATGCTCCATTTGAGGCAACACGCACTGACAGTCTGCCGTTGGTGTCGGTGGCCATGGGGACATCATCCTGCTCGTAGGATTTAAGATCGAGCTCTTCTTCGAGGCTTTTCTCCTCACGTTTCATCTTATTCTTAACAGATTCGTAGGCAATGATTCGGCAGGGAGAACCTTTTATTCCAAAGATTCCTGTTTTGCCCTTATCGAGTATCTCATATTCAAGAACTCTTAACGGTAATCCAAGCTCCAAAGAAGCCTGTTCAAGTGCATCATCCAGGTTTTTTCCAGATACCTGTACACTTTTCATCAGTTTTGTCTTCTCGATCTCGGCTTTCATCTTTTCACGGAAATCATCGAGACCGATCATTGTTAGAAAATACCTTTTTTCATATTTGTCAATTTCACCCTTAACCGGCTGATTGCTTTTGTATGAAGCTGTGAGATGCGGGATTCTGTTACATCAAGAACCTTACCAATTTCCTTAAGTGTCAGATCCTCATAATAATAGAGAACCAGAACCTTTTTCTCCTTTTCAGGAAGCTCATTGATAGCCTCTACAATAACACGTCTCATTTCACCTTTTTCGGCAATCGCATCAGGACGAAGAGAATTAGGAGACTCGATACTTTCCACAATAGATATTTTGTCGTTATCTTCACCGGTATACCAGACATCATTCAGAGAAAGAATTGAGGTACCGCTCACCTTGAGCATCATCTGATTGTACTGTGAAAGGCTCATACCCATTTCACCAGCGACTTCCTCATCTGTTGCCCCACGCCCCAGTTTGGCCTCCAGATGCTGGACTGTATCGTCAATTTCACGGGTTTTCTGTCTTACCGATCTTGGAACCCAGTCTATAGTTCTCAATTCATCAAAAATAGCACCACGAATTCTGGTTACTGCATATGTTTTAAACTTTACATGTTTATCCGGATCGTACTTTTCAATCGCATCAAACAGGCCGAAAATTCCAAAACCTACAAGGTCGTCAAAATCAACGTTCTGCGGCATACCCACTGATACCTTACCGGCTACATATTTAACCAACGGTGCGTATTGCTTAACAATAGCATCACGTATGGATTGCTCTCGTGTGCTGCGGTACTGATGCCAGAGCTCTTTCTCGGGGATTCCGGCAATTATCATCTCATCATTGGCCATCAGTTCTATCCCTTCTCATCTCTCTTAATAACAGTGTGTATAGCCTGCGCTAATTCTTCCGGATCATGATCCCCGCCGGCATCACTCCTGGTGGATGAAGCTCCAGTCCCTGCAATATCATCATCAAATTCCGAAAACGACCCTGAAAACCGGTCAAGATTGTCCATTTGAGCCTGATCCGCATCCTCAAGCTCTTCTATATCATCATCGGTTGTAACAGCTGTAGCTTCATCACTTCTCTCAGCCGGAGTATCCTCCGACTCACCAATTTCCGGCTGCTCCGCCGGCAACACAATATCAACACGGCTGCCCGGTGACGCAATCCCGTCAACGGCCTCTTTACCAGTCTCTTCTGTTAAACCGGATATCTTATCTTCAGTATCCAAAATCTCCGGAAAGAACCTGTTGAGCAACAGGTTCAGCCCAACGGCAAAAATCAGAAAAACCACTCCTCCAATCAAAGCCCTTGTAATAAGAAGGCCAAGGGGGATTCCCCCTAAACCTCCGCTGAGCATAGAAACAGCCATAGCTATAATGGCGACTGCGGCTACAAATTTCCAGTTAATGTTATCAATCACTGGTTTGTGGCTCCCAACATCAGAATAGGCGACCTCAAAATTACCGTCAACTGTCCAGACGCCCAAAGAGGCGTTTGAGGAATCGGGATACCCCACCTCCTTCTCTGTATTCTACTTTTTCAAGTCTTCCGACAATATGCTGCATACATTGCGAGGCTCGACTGCGGGGTTCATTTATAATAAACGGTTTCTGTTTTCGAACAGAAGCCGGAACTGCGGGATCGTCAAAAACAAATCCAAGATAATCCACCTTGATATTCAGAAACTGACCGGTGATATTAATAACCCTCTGGGCAACTTTTTTCGCCTCGGTAACACTTGAAACTCTGTTTACTATCAGTTTCAATCCAAGATCCAGATCGTCAATCTCGGTAGATATAATCTTGATAATTCCATAAGCATCAGTAATAGCCGTCGGTTCCGGAGTGGTAACGATAATCGCTTCATCAGCCGCTTCAATAAAAGCCAGGACATTGGAACTGACGCCGGCACTGGTATCAATAATTATAATATCTGCATCTGCAAGAGCTGTCAGTTCACTCACAAAACTGTTTCGTTCATCCTCAGTAAGATTTGCTATTCGGCTGAAACCGGAGGCTCCGGCAACTATCTGAATACCGTAAGAAGTATCAAGAATGATATCCTTCATCTGTTTCTGTTTTCGAATTACATGGTATAAATTGAATTTGGGTATCACACCCATAACAACATTCACATTGGCCAGCCCAAGATCGGCATCAAGAACCAGAACTTTCTTCCCCAGCCGGGAATAAGCAATGGCAAGATTGATAGACATATTGGTTTTACCTACCCCGCCTTTTCCACTGGCCACTGCGATAATCCTGGTTTTCTTATCATCCTCTTTGGAAGAACTATCACTCTGGGCTTTAACAATTTCTCTGAGCTTTTCTGCCTGATCACCCATTATCATCTCCAAGCTGCAGTTAAATCTGCAGCGGGATACTGTTCTTCCAACTCGGCTAGTCTGTATTCCAGTCCCTTCAACCTTGATAATAACCGTAGGGGCGATGCAACGGCTATGTCTACCGGAACAGATTGTCCGTCTGTAAGATAACTCAGGGGAGTTTCAGATTCGGAGAGAGCACTCACCAGATTACCTATACGGGAGGTTTCATCCAGTTTTGTAAGAATAACCGACCGGTAACTGAAAGTTTCAAAGCGGGTCATTATCTGTTTGAGATCCGATGTTTTAGTGGTGGCACTCAACGCCAGGTGAACTTCAGCAGTATCACCGCAGGCTGAGAGAAGTGCTCTCATTTCCTCAATCCTTGATTCATCTCTCGGACTTTTCCCAATGGTATCCACCAGTATTAGATCTGCATCTGATGAAAGGATTATCTGTTTCCGCAACTCGTCATAGTCATCAACGGCATTTACAGGAATCCCCATTATTTCACCGTAGGTTTCCACCTGAGCTCTGGCACCGATACGAAAACTATCAACAGTGATAATCCGAACATCTGACTTATTTCCTGAAAGTCCGTTAACAGCAGCTAGTTTCGCAATCGTTGTTGTTTTACCCACCCCGGTTGGTCCAACAAGAATAAAGATTCTAGGCCTCTCAGCAATTTCCGGCTGAAAATAAGAGACACTGCCGGCAATCATAACTGCAGTTTCATGCTGCACAAGTTCTCGATTTTCAAGATCCGCTGCACTGAATCTTTTCCGCAATGCTTCGAGGATGCTGTCTGTATAGGCTTTATCAAAGTCATTCTTATCCATTAGTTCCGATAGTTCTGCAAGAACCGGGAATGGCTCGAGGGGAGGTGTTGAGGCGCTGATTGCAAGCTGGCCTTTCAAATCTCTGAGTTCTTTTAACACCTCCCCAATCTGTTCTTCAGAACCAGGAATATGAATATCGACAGCTGCAGACTCAGATGTGGTCTGTACTTGCGGTATAGCTTTTCCATTTGCAGCCAGTATCGCTGCACGGGAATCATCATCACGAATTCTCTGTACAGCCCTGGTTTCGTTATCATTTCGAAGATACCCGCGGTATTCGAAGTTGACTTTTCCAAACAGACCCATTATTCCAGGAGCTGGAATTGTTTTGTGAAATTGAATATTAGCTCTGTCACCGTACTTACTTTTAATTCGTTCGATAACTTCAAGATGGGATTTTCCCCTCTCGCTGAAATATTGGGGCATCAGGATTCTCCTAACCGAATTTCTCCCAGGGATTCAATCTGTATTCCCTCGGCTATTTCCGGAACTGAAAGTATAACTAAATCAGGCATATCCCTGACTATTGTTGATCGAACTAACGGTCTGGCCGATTCACTGCACAGAACAACCGGCCAGGAACCTTTATCCCGGGCGGCTTTTACGGTATTGGCAACAGAATTCACCCAGTTTCTCTGAAATTCCGATTCCAGAGCTGCCACATCTCCGGTAACAGTTTCCATTCGGGAATCAATAATGATTTTCTCCAACGGAGGATTGATGGTAAGTACATGCAGCTTCCGGTTATCGTCCGCATACTGAAGACAGATCTGCCGGCCTAGAGACTGTCTGGTTTTCTCTACCAGATAGCCGGTGTCTTTGGATATTGAAGAAAAATCCCCTAGGGTTTCCAGAATAGCTACAAGATTCCTTATGCTCACCTGTTCCTTCAACAATCCCTGAAGTATTTTCTGTATTTCCCCTAGTGTGAAGGCCTTTGTTACCTCTTCAACTACCGCAGGGTAATCTTTTTTCAATGTATCAAGCATAGATCTGATTTCTTGACGCCCAAGGATTTCACCTGCATGGTGTTTGAGAATCTCTGTTAAATGGGTTGCAATTATTGAGGGACCATCAACAACAGTGTACCCTGCACGTTCTGCTTTTTCCCGTTCACTTTCAGTAATCCATATTGCCGGTAAACCGAAAGCAGGATCTATCGAAGGCTCTCCATCCAGTTTATCTCTCTCACCGCCGGGATTAATAGCCATAAAGTGTCCCATACGAATAACACCCCGGCCGACTTCTGTCCCTCGCAGTTTAAAGGCATATTCCGAAGGTTCAAGACGCATGTTATCCATTATTCGGATTCTCGGAACAACCAGTCCAAGATCCAGCGC
>DEIH01000032.1:0-8672 GCA_002352375.1 Spirochaeta sp. UBA2779
TTAGACCGTATCAACAAGCCTCAACCCTCCCATAGACAGGTGTAATTTGAATGATACTGCAGAAATTGCCGCATATTATGAAAGGCGAAGCCGTAAATATATCGGGCAATTTCTCTGCAGTATCTCAAATTAGACCATATCAACAAGCCTCAACCCTCTATAAGATCCTGAAAAGAATAGCTCTTCTTCCGTAACGAATCAAATACGCTTTAAATATAGAAACCTCACAATCTCAGCTTGACCCTCTCCATGCCTGCCCCTCATTATGGCGACCGTGAAGTTTTATTATATTGTTCTATCTTTTTTATTACTGCTAAATACTGCTGTTTTTCTTCCAGCATTCGAGGCTGGAGCCTACATTCCCGCTTACCGATTACAATTCTTACCTGGAGCTGAAAATACCCTCGGACGCCCCGCATCTGATCCTGCTCCCGGCTCATGGTATGGACATCTGGCATCAGCCCCGGAAAACAGTTTGAAAAATAACTGGTATGAAGAAAACTGGTCTATGAAAATTGCCAGGGGGTTTGACACTTTTTATCTTCACATTCCTCTTGATGAAAACTTTTTTAACGGCAGTTCGCCGGACTTCAGGCAAATCTCCTATCTTGAATCACTTATCAAAGACAATCCGCCCCGGGTTTATCTTTCGTTAATCGGAGAATCATCTGATTTCATGTCAGTGGAAGGTACTGAAAAAAAGATTGAACGAATTGTTCAACGACTGGCGGCACTCACGAGAAAGTTCAATCTGGCCGGGATAGACATCGATTGGGAGTTTCCTGCTTCACCAAGAGGGAATGAGAAAGATGAAATTAACATGCTGGCTGCCTTGTTGGAGAAAGAGCTTCCTGAAGGAACAGTGCTCTCCTTCGCTGTAAGCCGTTGGAGACTGCCGGATGCCAAACTTTTCAAACTTGCCGATGAGATACATCTGATGGCTTATGACGGATACGGAAAACATTCTACATTTGAATCCGCATTGGCAGATGCTGAAACAGTGATGACAAGGTACAAAATCATGCCTGAGAAACTGATACTTGGTATCCCCTACTACGGCCGAAACTTCAATTCCCGATCTGACGGTTACTGGAAAGAGACAAAGAACTATTCTGAAATTGTGAGGGACTTTTCTCCTGACCCTTCAGATGATATTGCAGGTGATTATTTTTTTAACGGACGCTCAACCGTAGTAAATAAAACAAAGTGGGCGATGGGAAATTCTCTAGGTGGAATATTTGTATGGGAACCTTTTTACGATGCCGTTGGAGAAAAATCTCTCACTGAAGAGATTCACCGGGTATTAACTGAGAATTAAGAAGTTTATCCAGTGCTGCGGCAAAGTTATGACTGTCCTGCTTGCTGTAACCGCGCTTTGATTTTTTTGCAATTCCGCCCTTCCGAATGGCCTTCATCAACTCAGCCTCCTCGGCTCGATCCCTGAGCTCTCGAATATTCCAGAGTTTCCCCCGGTCGTTTAGAACCGTTACCCCTTTTTCAACAAGCCTGATACCCAGGGGGAAATCCCTAGTCAGTGCAATATCACCCTCCCGGGAATCCATAGCAATCCGATTGTCAGCCTCACCGGATCCATGGGGAACCAGATTCATCTCTGCACCCCGCTCCCCAACTTCCGGAATCACCCGGTCGGCAACAACCACAACCTGCAGCCCCCGGCGTCCATGAGCTCTCAAGACTATTTCCATTGCCTTTCGCGGACATGAATCACCATCGATCCAAAACTTCATCGATTTACTCCGGCAAAAGCAACACGTCCGCTACCTGAAATTATAATACTCTCAGCTTTCCATGGGATAAAAGCACTCTCTCCACGGTGAAGTTTCAATTGAGATACTCCATCTTTCAGCAGAAGTTTTCCCTCCAGATTCAGGATGATTTTCGGTCCGCTTTTTGAAGGTAGTGAAAGACTTTTATCTTTATTGAAATCCGCCAAACCCAGAGAGAATTCCCGGGTTGGTGTCTTGAAATATCTTATTCCACTGGAATCATACCCCTCAGGCCTGAGGATTCCAGGAATTGATGATTCAAATTTGAGAACTTTCATTAATTCAGGAATATCAATATGTTTCTTTGTCAGGCCGCCCCTGAGAACATTGTCCGAATTAGCCATCAGCTCCAATCCGAACCCATCAAGATAGGCGTGCAGTGTACGAGCCGGCTGGTAAAGAGCTTCCCCGGGCTGGAGAACAGCAACATGAAGGAAAAGAGGTGCCAGAGCACCGATATCCCCCGGGAAAGAAGAAGCCAAGTGAGAAACCCACTTCCGTTGAAGAATATCCCAGCAACTTCGGACATCACAGGAAATATCACAGGCAGAATCCAGTAGTTTGTGAGTGGTTTGTTCATCCAGGGAGAGAATTCCCTCAAAGAAATCTCTCAGAGCATCAGAGGGATCTATCTTAACGGCATTCTCAACTCTGCGAAGTAGATCTTTAAGTTTCCCAATCTCCCTGAATTCCGAAAAAGAACTCAGAATATCTGCGGGTTTTCGGAAACCGATCATCGCTGTGAACTCGGTAATCGCCATGATAATTTCAGGTTTATGGTTATCGTCACGGTAATTTCTCTCAGGGGCATCCCGGGGTATACCCGCATTATCTTCTCTTTTAAAACCATCCTCAGCCATTTTTTTTGAAGGATGAGCTTGAATAGAGAGAGATTCACCGGCAGCAAGCAGCTTGAAAAGATAGGGAAGACGGCCATAATCCCGACTGATATCAGGCCCGAGAGTATCTATTTCATGGGCTGAAATGAAATCCGAGAGGTTTAAAGAACCCATTTCATCTATGTGTGAGGGAGCCTGGGGATGAGCCCCCATCCACATTTCTGCAAATGGTTTACCTTCAGGATTTTCAACTCCCAGAAAATCGGGTATATAGTGTGAATCTCCCCATGCATAATCCCGAATTTGATTTGAAAGCTTATAAAATGATTTCATAAGCTCATTATAAACTCCTTGAACACCATACGGCCATAGTCTGCTTGTGTTATTATTCACCGATGAACACGATGAAATCCCGGGATAAAATTACCCTGATATTACTTGTTTTAATGTCGGTATTCCTCTTTGCCGACCAGCGCATCATGTCGGCAATACTTCCTGAGATCAGTGCAGAATACAACATTGACGCAAAGATGCTGGGATTCATCGGTTCGGCCTTCACCCTTGTGGGAGCCCTTATGAGTATGGGTTTCGGCTGGTTTACCGACAGGATTTCCCGGAAAATGCTTTTAATTATCGTTGTTGCTGTAGGTGAGATACCCTGTTTTCTAACAGGTTTTGAATTTTTCACTCAAAATACCGCTTCATTTGTTCTCCTCAGAATTCTTACCGGTATCGGAGTCGGTGGAATATACCCGCTGACATTCAGTCTGATTGGTGATTATTTTTCCGAAGATCATCGGGCCACCGCTTCAGCATTCATGGGAATGGCCTGGGCCATCGGCATGATAGGAGGCCCGGCAATTGCCGGATTCATTGCCCCTGCGTCAGGATGGCGCCTGCCGTTTATTATTGCAGCAGCCCCTAATTTTCCACTTGTTCTTCTCTTTGCCGTTATTGCCCGAGAACCCCGCAGGGGTAGAGCTGAAGCCGAATTGGCCGGTCTTGAGGACTACAATCCGAAAATCACCTTCGATGATTTTAAAAAGATATTCAGCAGTAAAACAAATATCTATACTTTTATTCAGGGAATCCCTGGAACAATTCCCTGGGGAGTCCTGGGTTACTGGCTCATCTTTTTCCTGGAAACAGAGCGGCATCTGCCCAAGGAAACAGCCACAATGGTTTTCACCGTTATGGGAGCAGGAACTATAATCGGGGCCATCCTGTTTGCATTCTGGGGAGAATACCTGTACAAGAAGAAACCGGCCTATATGCCGATTATGGTTGGTATCGGAATACTCCTGGGGATTATACCTGTCATCATCACATTGAATGCCCCCATAGGTAATGTCAGTTATTACTATATTCTTTCATTTCTCGCCGGTTTTCTTGTTTCCACCGCTTCGGCCAATGTAAAAGCCATACTGATGAACGTAAACGCACCGGAACGCCGGGGCAGCGTTTTTGCCGTATTCAACATTACCGACAACCTGGGACAGGGCTTCGGTCCGGCTATCGGGGGAGTTATGATGGCCTCAAGTTCCCTGCTCTTTACTTTGAATTTCGCCACTCTCTGGTGGATTCCATGCGGGCTGCTGTTCATGCTCATTGCCCGGAATCTGGGAGCCGACAGGAACGCATTGAAACATGAGATGGAGAAAAAGGCTGAAATTCTGCGCGAAAAGAAATTCTGAGTTTAATCATCGAACCAGTTGATTACCTCATCCATGGCCAGTTCCCTGCTTCCGGGATTGGGTTCATAGGGTATGTAATGTCCACAGCCTGGAAGTTCAATAATTTTATACTCTGTATTCAACTCAGACTCGAGAATTCTTTGCCCATTTTTACCGATAACCGTATCATTTTCGCCGAATAGTGCCAGAACCGGCTGAGAAACTTTCGAAAGTTTCCTTTCGGTGACATTCTGCAGATGTATTAAATCAGCCAGGGGCCGCATCCATATCCAGCTCCAGTACTCGGAACCCAGGTAGGCATCATCATCATCGTCCCTTTCATCAAAAAATTTGTATGCGGGGTTGGTTTTCCAGGGATATGGACGCTTTTTAATCATTAGAGAGAACAGCTTGAAGAACATCATCCCCGGCTTTCGTATTCCCAGAAGAGGGGCCATCAAAGCTATTTTTCCCACGGGGTTTTCAACAGCCAGATCCAGAGCAAGTAATCCGCCCATGGAATGCCCGAGAATACAGACTTCTTCATAACGGGAGGAAAGGTTCTTCCACTCATCTGAAATCTGTCGGCGCCAGTCTGAAACACCTGTTTTACTGAAATCAGCTCCGCATGTCCCATGTCCACTAAGCCGAAGAACCCGGACATCCCACCCGGCATCCCTGAGACGTATGGCTGGATAAGCCATCTCTCCGGGATATCCTGTAAAGCCATGCAGACACAGTACAACCCGAGAATTCCCGTTTGAATACTCTATGGGCCGGGCACATCGTCTGACAGGACAGATTTCTTTCTTATTTCTGTTCATTTATCCCTCTTTAGTGGCACATCAGGATAAGTGGTATTATAATAAAATAACAGGAGGGACTTATGAGTATAATCACTGTATCTCGTGAGACGGGCAGTCTTGGTGACGAAACAGCCCGCCTCCTTGCAGAAAAATTGTCGTACAGCCTGCTGGATAGAAACCGTATGGAGGAAACCATCGATGGAGAAAGTTTCCCGGATATACCTCTCGAACGCTTTGATGAGCAAACCCCGTCATTCTGGGAGAACTTCACCAGTGGAAAAGACATCTATCTGGACCGCCTGAGAACTTCAATACTGGAAGCCGCATCCACAGGAAATGTTGTCATTCTCGGGAGGGGCAGCCAGTTCATACTTGAAGATGTTCCAGGGGTATTCCGGGTTAAGCTGATTGCCAGTCACAAGATCAGGGTATCCCGTCTTTGCGATAAGTTTGATTATGATCAGAAAACTGCCGAGCGCTACTGCAAAAAATCGGATCATGACCGAAATGGATTCAGCCGTTTCTTCTTCGGAGGTCACTGGACAAACCCAGCCAGCTACAATATCACACTGAGTACCGATAATCTTGAACCGGTAACAGCCGCTTCAATTCTCAGCGAGGCGTACAAGGCCCACCCATCTTCCGGTAAAGCCAGTGGAATGGTGCTGAAAAACCGTCTTGTTTCACAAATTGTGAGAAACAGGATTCTTTATACAGAGAGGATTCCTGTCGACTTACTGGAAGTGGAGGCTGATAACGGTAATGTAACCATCCGGGGAACTGTAACTGTCAGGGAAAATGCACAGCGCTGTGAAAAAGCGGCAAGAGAAATTGACGGGGTGAAGAAAGTTGACGCGGAAGTTTACTTTGTAAATCCTGTGATGACCTACTGAATGGATGGAACACCCAGCATCATCAGGCCGTCCTGACTGCTAAAGGGAACCAGCTCTACACCGTAGATCTCGGCCAATATAACCGGCTTGAGTACATCTTTAGGTTTCCCTGTTTTTAAAAGCCGGCCACCTGCCACCAGCCATACCTGGTCGGCGAAGAGTAGTGCATCGTTTACATCATGTAAAACCGCTATCACACAGCGGCCGGATTGTGCCTCCTGTTTCAAACGATTCAGGATTCCAGTTCGGCTGGATAAATCGAGATGATTACCAGGCTCATCCAGCAGCAGTATCCCAGGTTCCTGAGCCAGAGCTCTGGCAAGGCGTACTCTCTGGAATTCACCGCCGCTGAGTCCTGTTACAGATCGGTTTTTTAACGCCTCCAAACCCCAGGCTTTAATTTCCGCATCAATAATTTCCCTGTCTTTTTTCCCGAGATTTCGAAAAGGTCCGACATGGGGGAATCTTCCGAGACCGATGTATTCAGTTACAGGAAAACCGAATGGACGCTCAGGGTCTTGAGAAAGAAAAGCCATCAGCCGTCCTCTTTCCCGGGCCGTCCACTCTTTCATGGACTTACCGGATATTTTCAGATCCCCTTCCTTACTGGAGAGAATACCTGAAACAAGATTCAGTAAGGTGCTTTTTCCGGCACCATTGGGACCTACCAACGCAATAAACATACCGGATTCAGCGGCAGCACTCACCGGTCCGAATTCAAAACTGCCATGAGGAGGGCGCCAGGTGACTTGCTTTAGGACAACAGCTTTATTATCCATCTAAACGACCCTCGCCTTTCTTTCTTCTGGCCAGAATCAGCAGGAAGGGTGCCCCCAGGAGTGCGGTTACAATACCCACAGGGATTTCACCGGGAGGGTTGACGGTTCGAGCGGCAAGATCGGCCAGAACCAGGAGAATGGCCCCGCCGAACCAGGAACGGATTACCAGTTTGCGGTGGGAAGGTCCTCCCAGGAGTCTGACGGCGTGGGGCACCATCAGCCCGATGAAACCGATACTCCCGGCCACAGCCACAGCGGCAGCCGTCCCCAAAGCTGTGAAAGCCAGAATAACAGCAGCTGAGCGCTGGGGCCGGACCCCCAGACCATGAGCACTGTCGTAACCGGTAGAAAGAACATCGATTACTCGGCCCATACTCGCCAGCACAATTGTTGAAGGTATGGTGATAGCTGAAAGCCAGAGAACTTTGGACCAGCCGGCCGAGGAAAGACTGCCCAATGTCCAGAAGGTAATTCGCTCCACTTGATCCCGGTTGTAAGTCATTAACAGCCAGATAACCGCCTGGCAGAGAAAAGCGATGGCTATTCCCGATAGCAGCAGGGTGGACGGAAGTTTGAAGGCACCCTTTCCAGCAGCGATAAAGACAGTAAAGGTAACAATCATTGCACCGAGAAACGCTGCTGTACCTATTACTCCAAGTCCAGCACCACTGAGTAAGGACGGAGCTGCCACAATAGCGATCGTTGCTCCCAGGGCCGCACCGGAACTGATGCCCAGCAGGTAAGGCTCAGAAAGCGGGTTACGGAACAACCCTTGAGTAGCCACACCGCCAGTGGCCAGTACACCGCCCACTAAAGCGGCGGCAAGGGTACGGGGAATCCTGATTCTCCAGAGTATGAGTTTCCA
Source organism: Spirochaeta sp. UBA2779 (assembly GCA_002352375.1). Taxonomy (GTDB): domain Bacteria; phylum Spirochaetota; class Spirochaetia; order DSM-2461; family DSM-2461; genus UBA2779. Next base: position 7,643 of record DEIH01000032.1, read on the forward strand.
GGTTTCCGGCAGACCTTCACTATGTCCGGAGAGTATGGAAATTATATTTGAAAGAGGTATATGGACCGACCCGTAGCTGACAGCCAGAAGAATAACAGCTGCCAGAACGAGAATACCAGCTATCGAAAGTTTTCTCTCTATCAATTGACCGAGCCGATGGCTTTTACCAGATCGGCAAAACCTTCTGCCAGCCTCGGCCCCTGTCGGACGATTGCATTCTCATCAATAACGATGGCGTGGCCCTCTTTAACGGCCCGAAGATCTGAGTAAACAGGAGTTGTTTTAAAGATGGATTCGGCCCAGCCGGGAAGAAGAATCAGATCCGGATCTCCATCGACCAGGGCTTCCAGACTGAAAGACCAGCCAGAAATATCTGCTGCAATATTCTTCCCGCCGGCCATTTTAATCATTTCACTGATAAAAGTATCTCCACCGGCAGTCCAATCACCGCCTTCGCCAAAACCGACAACGTAGTAGACCGATGGGGTACGGGTGAAACCGGCAACAGCAGCAAATGCTTTATCAACGGTGATTACCATGGATGCGATAAGAGCTTCACCGGCATCAGGATCGCCGAGAATCAGAGAAACAGGACGGATAACACCATCATAGGCTCCCTGAAAAAATTCCTGACCCATGAGAACAGCAACATTCTCTCCAGCTGCAACCAGACGGTCCAGCGCCTCTTTCGGAAAATGAGTTGAGGCAATAACAATATCGGGATTCAGAGCGACGATAGCCTCAATATCAGGTTCAGTGAGACTGCCCACCGAGGGAACAGATGCGGCCTCCGGCGGATAATCACAGTAATCGGTGCGCCCCAGCAGACGATCGCCGTATCCCAGAGCAAATACGGTTTCTGTAATACCGGGAGAAAGAGAAACAACCGTCATTGCAGCAGATTCCAGGGAAATTTCCCTTTCGAAATGGTCTATCAGGGTAATTGAAGATTCCTGATTGAAGGTTTCATCACTTCCCCGGGCAAAAGCCGGAAGGACAGGGACGAGGATTATTAAAAGAAAAATATTAA
>DEIH01000032.1:8761-24748 GCA_002352375.1 Spirochaeta sp. UBA2779
GATGATCTGACTTACGATAAATTATCGTTCACAGCGGCGGCACCGTGGAGGAATGAACCTCACTTCCCCACCCGGGATCATAAAACACAATCTGACAGGAACGTATTCTGTCGTCAAGGGTATATACCATCTGCAGCTTCAACAGGTGGTACAACTGTATTATTTTTTAAAAAATCTTCTGGTATCTTCCAGAGTCCAGCTCAAAACCGGTATCTCACGAATTATCGAGCTGGAGATAACTCTGCAGAGACATTCAGCATCGGCTGTCCATGAAACATCAGAATGATAAATCCAGTCCCCGGGTTTCAGAGTTCTACCGTTACCGGAAAAAGTGCCTCGGGTTAAAATATAACAGCTATCATCTGTTTTCGGGATTTTCTTTCCCTTTTTCCATTTTTTTACAACTACTTCTGCTGCGAGTTCATCAAGCCTCGGACAGGAGACAACAGATCCGGGGAATTTTCCTGCATAAAGAACAAAACGGGTTTCCAGAATTTTCATCCGCTGTTCCATTTTGCTGGATTTATTCAGTGCATGAACGTATATATCCGCAGGGATACGCAGTACCTTCACATGATTTCTACTCCGGTATGTTGTTTGAGCAGGATTACGGGAAAGGAATTCCTCTTCACCCACTATACTTCCGGCTGTAAAACGTAAAGCAGGAGTACTTCCGTTATCAAGGGCATCTACCGTTCCAGTTATGATAAGAGCCAGTGAATCAGGAATACTGTTTCGTTTTAAAATGCGGGTGCCCGGAGAAATGCTCTGTATTTCTCCATTAATAAGAAGTTTGAAATCATCTTCGGGTAATCCCGGAAAAGTTCTTTCCAGCAGGCTGGCGGAACTATCACGGAGCCTATCGCCCCGGTCCGGTATCAGAATATCAACCTGACCGAAGGAAACACTGGCACCGATTTCTTTTTCTGCCGAACTTAAACTGCCTTCGGTATGGCTGAGAATAATTCGGTCTGAAGGATCGTTCACAAAATCTTCAGCAAATCCGTGAATCAACCCCCGGCCTACATCAATTTTTTTAATATCTGCCCGCTTGTAGTATTCGGCGAATACCCTTTCTTTAAAATCCTCAGAAACTCCATCTTCGGAAACAAAACCTGTTAACACCTTTTTGGAAATAATATCTGCCAGATGAGCGTAGGATTTATAACCACCCTCCCATAAAGCTCTGAAAAACAGGATTGTCGTTTCCAGGGGATGAGGAGACATCGCCGGACGAACCTCAAGTCCGTCTATATCGTTCCATTTTCCTTCTTCCAGATAATGAATATTTACCAGATTATCCAGAAAATCCGGCTCCATTTCCAGTAAGGCAGCACATTTATACCGTACTGTGGCCATCACCGGTCTTGTGGCAAAGATATTCAGTTTTCTATCACCCCGAAGCAGGCAGGTTAATCCGGCAAAGTGATCGTCGTGGACATGAGTAACAAAGAGTCCCTGTAATTCAGCAATATCACAGCCTAGAGCTTCCAGAGAATAATCTATCCCCGGCCCGGCATCAATCAGGTATTTATTCCCCCGATAGGTAACTATACTGCCCATACAAGGCCTTTCAGGATCCCAGCCATTCCCCTCGCCGATATGATTAATAGAGAAATATCCACCGGGAACATCAATGTTATTCAGGGTGTAGGGGGCCGTCCAGTCTTTATCCTCAGGGAGATTCATATCAACGGAAACTGTCTCATCCCGGTACTTGAAGGTGTATTGATTCTCCGAATCTCTTATCAGGGTAACATCCCGGGATAAACGCACTTTCCCCTTTTTAACACTTTTTACATCCACAAGTTCATGAGGTGATTTTATTCCGCCGGATGCAAACTTCAACTTCAGACGCCAGAGTTCCTCCAGCTGATCTTCGGGAATTCCCTCATCCAGCATTTCCTTTTTGGTAACAAGACCATAAGTTCCCCGGTAAATATAACTGAGAACAGCTTCGGCGCGCTGGGGAAGTCCAGTGAGTATGGGTTTTAATCCTGTGTTACCCGGATGTCCGGGTATAACCATGCCCTGACGATAAAGCATGTGTAAAACAGGAAATTCCGCAAGGTTCCAGAACTGGCCATTTTGAATGGATACGTCCGAGAGAAGAATGGCATTCGGCCCCTGTTCGAAGACAACCCCGTCTTTTTCAATCTTCTTTACAAGCCCCAGGCGCATGAGATGTTTAATACTATCCATAGGTGCTCCGCAGAGTATTCGAAGCCCCGCCTGGGGTATTTCAACCCACCAGACACCCGGTAATACCGGAACTTTTGTCATACTAATTATTATAGGCACTTTTGCTCTAACAATTCACGCAGTTTTCTTAATGATTTGTAAAGGATTATAAATATCGACAAAACAGTGCCTGTGAAGGGATAATAGCTTATGAATATAAAAATACTCGCCTTGGATCAGGGTACCACCAGCTCACGAGCTATTGTTTTTGATAAACAGGGCCGGAAAATCTCATCCTCAAGTAACGATTTCCCCCAATATACTCCCAGAGAATCATGGGTTGAACACGATGCATGGGAAATATGGGAGAGTCAGATAACAGCTGCCCGTAATGCGTTATCCGAAATCAGCGATGAAAAAGAGTCGATAGCCGCCATCGGTATAACAAATCAGAGAGAAACCACCATACTCTGGGATAAGAACAGCGGACAGCCCGTATGCCGGGCCGTTGTGTGGCAATGCCGGAGAAGTACCGCTATATGTGAAACTTTGAGAAATGATGGGTATGAAGAGCTTATACAAAAAACAACGGGATTGAAACTCGATCCCTATTTTTCCGGAACCAAATTAAAATGGCTTCTCGATGAAACTCCAGGACTCAGAGAGAAGGCTGAGAGAGGCGAAATTCTCTTTGGAACAGTTGATTCCTGGCTTTTGTGGAATCTTACCGGGGGAAAGGTGCACGCAACTGATGTCAGTAATGCCTCCCGCACCATGCTCATGAACCTGGAAACCGGACAGTGGGACGATGAAATGCTCAGAATTCTTGATATTCCCCGGAAAATACTGCCTGAGATTCGCCCTTCGATGGGTTATTTCGGGGAAACTGACCCTTCCATTTTCGGGTTCTCAATCCCCATTACCGGAATTGCAGGAGACCAGCATGCCGCCCTCTTCGGCCACAGAGCCTTTGAGGCCGGTGATGTAAAGAACACTTACGGTACCGGCTGCTTTATGCTGATGAATGTGGGAGATAAGCCGGTGTACTCATCAGGTGGACTGCTCAGCACGGTAGCCTGGGGCATAAATGGAAAGAGAACCTACGCTTTAGAGGGAAGTGTATTCATGGCCGGAGCACTCTTAAACTGGCTTATTGACAATCTCGGCCTTGTAAAGAATGCCAAAGAAATAGACCGGTTGGCCGAAGAAGTTGAAGATAACGGGGGGGTGTATCTTGTTCCGGCATATCAGGGTCTGGGCACTCCCTGGTGGAGCACCCGGGCCAGAGGAACCCTCAGTGGATTAACAAGGGCCAGTACAAAAGCCCATGTCTGCCGGGCCTATCTTGAGTCTATAGCCTACCGCAGTAAAGACGTTATCGATGTGATGATAGCCGACTCGGGATACAAGCTTAAGCATATGAATGTTGACGGGGGTGTAACCAACAGTGAAATTCTAATGAAATTTCAGGCCGGACTCTTGAATATCCCTGTTATAAGACCTTCCTCTGTAGAGGCTACCGTTCTTGGAGCTGCATTGATGGCCGCTCTGGGTGCAGGATTGTGGGACAGTCTGGAGGATATCAAAGGGATAGGAGGGAGTGAAACTGTTTTTAAACCTGATATGAAAGCGGACAAACGTGATAAACTCTACAGTGGCTGGCTCGAAATAGTCAGGAAAATTACTTAGGATTAATAGATGCCGGAAAAAAATGCCGTTCAGGACGTCCGTTCTGCCATTGAAAGCCGAAAACCCTCCCGGGCATTCAAGGATGCACTGAAGCTTTACGGTAATAATACCGTGTATCAGGTATTGGATTCTTTTCTGGGTGACCTTCCTGACGGCCAGAGGATAAGAAAAACCGCTTTGGCCATCAGTCTTCCGGAAGCGGATCTGCGGCACATGGCTGATTCAGCAGAATTGCCTGTCAGAAGAGTTTCGAGGCTTCTCCTTCTGGAGAGTAAATCAGGAATAAGTGAAGATCCCCTGCTTCAAAAAGGCCTTTCTGATAAGTCGGCGGTTATCCGCTGTGACGCGGCTCGATTTACCGGGAGTGGAAAGGATAGAACCCGTCTCTACAATCATCTAATCAGATTGATAAGGGAAGATCCTGATATACGAGTGAGACGATCGGCAGGTAAACGTCTGTCGGACTCCTTTGCCGATCTTTATTCAGTGGATTTCAACGGGTTGCCGTCTCTGTCTCAAATGCTGATTATTGACGCTCTTGAAGGGCACAGCCGGGCTGATGAAGAACGTGTAGAATCCCTGCTTTCATCCCGGGATAAAGAAATATCCTACCGGGCCGCCCGAACCCTGCAGCGCTGGGGAACACTGAAAAGACTTTTCACCAGGGAAGGGGGAACTGATACTTTAAAAGCAGCAGCCGCATTGGGTTTGGCCGACTACCTGGAAGAGATCAACCTGAATAACGACAATAAAGATCTGGCAATAGAACTTGCAGGACTGGCCGGTCGGGAAGATCTTGTCCGAAGGTTTAACGGGGAACATGGAGGTTTTGAAAACCACGAAAAAAGCGAGTCTCTGGTCTTTTCTGATATTGCCGATACCGTCCATCATCTGGTGAAGATGGATAAAACAAAACGGGAAGATACAATATTGAAACTCCCGTTAAAAAATCCCGATTTCAAATCTGCTGTCGAATCAGCTTTCCCTGAATCTATACTGGATATCACACACAGTGTACTTTTTAATATGGCCCGTCTGGGTGATTGGAAAGATTGGAACCGCCGAATCCTGGATGGATTAAACAGTGGAGATCCTGAAATAGCCGCTTCAGCGATTCCGGCACTTGCAGAAATAGACCCTGAAACAGCCCTGGCTGTTCTCCCGCCTGTGCTGATGAACTCAAATAAAGAGCTGAGAATAGCTGCAGCCCATGCATTAACCTGCATCCCTTCGGGGAAGGGGGTACTGGAATTGGGCGATTATCTGAAAAATGAAATAGAAGAAGAGACAATCCAGGATGTAATCACAGGAATCCGTTCAGCAGGCGGAGCTGCCCTGGCCCGATGCATTCTGGATAATATCCAAACCATCAGCTTTAAAATTGCCGGGGAACTCCTCAGTGACGGTATCGATGAGCTTGGTGTTGAACTGTTGGCCGACGGAATCCCGGATGAGACCGAGTTAACCGAGCTGCTCCACCATGCAGGATACCCCGGAGGAGTCTCCATACTCGCAGCATGGCCGGCATTGGAAGAAAGCTCCCGGAAAAAGTTTCTTTCTTCCTTAACGGCTTCCAGATGGGGGGAAATTATCCCATCTGAGAAGGAAGCTGAATTGTTGAAAATACTGAAAAATCTGAGTTTAGAAGAGCGAAAAACTCTAATGGAACCTGTTCTTCACAACACCGGCGGAAAACACCGCCGGCTGATACAGAAGCTTATAAAAGGTTGATAATGCTTGAATCGTAATCTTCGGGAGCATCAAAGCCCAGAAGATTCATAGTAGTTGCAGCAACCGAACTGATCCCCAAACCTTCATTCAATTGTGTTGAATACTCACCGTTATATGAGGGATCGTAAATCAGGAAGGGAACCGGATTGAGGGAATGGGAAGTTTTCGATTTGGGTTTTCCATTGTTTTTAATCACAACTTCACCCTTCTTGTTATGCTCAAACATGTCGTCCGAATTACCGTGGTCGGCTGTTAGTATAAGGATACCTCCTGCTTTTTCTACAGCCTTCATCAACCTGCCGATCTGCAAATCCATCACTTCCATGGAAGCCAGTACAGCCTGAAAAACTCCGGTATGTCCCACCATATCTCCATTGGGGAAGTTAAGTTTTATCATCTCATATTCACCAGCTTCAATTACTTCCAGTAAACGGTCTGTTATCTCGGCACACTTCATGGCAGGGCGCTGTTCAAAGGGTACGATATCCGAGGGTATCTCGACATACAATTCCAGGTTTTCATCAAAATAACCTGTACGGTTACCATTCCAGAAATAAGTAACATGTCCGAACTTCTGAGTTTCACTTATGGAAAACTGCTTTACATTGGATGCAACAAGATACTCAGCCATAGTCCGATCTATTGCCGGAGGGGTTACAAGGTACTGAGAAGGAATATGTGCATCTCCATCGTATTCCATCATCCCGGCATACTGCACATCAGGAACACGTACCCTGTCAAAGCGGTTGAACTCATCACCTTCTTCAAAAGCCTTGGTTAACTCAATAGCCCTGTCACCACGGAAATTAAAGAGAACAACACTGTCTCCATCAACAATAGGACCCGCAGGTTTTCCATCATCTCCGGCTACAATAAACGAGGGAAGATCCTGATCAATCGCGGCTGTTTTTTTCCGAAGTTCTGAAATTGCCTCTGTGGCACTGGGGAAAATATCTCCCTCGGCAAGAACATGGGTTTTCCAACCCCTTTCTACCATGCTCCAGTCGGCATCGTATCGGTCCATCGTGATATTCATCCGGCCGCCGCCGGAAGCAAAACGGGCATCAAAAGAAGAATCACTTACCGAAGAAAGAAACTCTTCAAAGGGTGTAAAATAATCCAGTGCGCTGGTTTCACCAACATCCCGGCCGTCAAGCAGGCCATGAACCCGAACTTTACCCACCCCTGATTCTTTTGCGCCATTTATCAAAGCTTTCAGATGGTTGATATGAGAATGTACATTCCCATCGGATAGCAGGCCGATAAAATGCAGACTTCCACCAGTATTTTTAACATTCCGGGTTAACTTTTCCCAGGTTTCACCTTTGAACAAGGCTCCGGATTCAATTGATTTATTTACAAGTTTGGCTCCCTGGGCAAATACCCGGCCGCAGCCCATGGCATTATGTCCCACCTCAGAGTTTCCCATATCACCGTCAGAAGGCAGGCCCACTGCTTTCCCATGGGCTTTCAACCTGGTACCCGGCCATTTTTTTAAGGCCTCATCAAGGTATTCGGTATGAGAGGCCTTAACGGCGTCTCCCTCTGCATATTTACCAAAACCAACTCCATCCATAATGCATAGAACCAGCGGACCCTTTCGTTTTCCTTTAAATGAATTCACTTTAAGAGCATTAACCATTTGTCTTACCTCACTTCCTGAGTATAGGGATGTACCATGAAAAAGACAAACACCTGCAGCTTACCCTCAGCTATAATGATTTTATATGAATGAGCAGAAAACCCGGATACTTACCCATCTCCCCCTTCCCCCTGCCGACCGGGTAGAACTTTCCGGATTCTGCAGGGATGATGCCGACCGTTTCGAGCTCCTGGTGAAGTCTCTTAAAAGACGGGAAATACCCTTTGAAATAATTCCCCTTGAAGGCGCCAGACATATCGCCCTTCCGGTACCCAATGCATCAAAAATGGACGGGGAGTATTTCAGGGTAACTCTGGTAGCTCATTACGACCGGGTTCCGGGAACCCCCGGAGCCAATGATAATGCGGCAGCAGTGTTTCAGCTCCTGAATCACTGGGAGGAAATAAACCGCCTCGGGTGGAATCACCGTACTCAAATTCTGTTTACCGACAGGGAGGAACTCACCGGTGAAATGACAGCCACAGACCAGGGTTCCTGGCTTCTGGCAAGGCATTTAAAAAGACTCGGTGCAAAAAACATCCTCTTTTTCGTTCTGGATATGTGCGGAATCGGGGATACTCCGGTCTGGGGGAGGAGTATACGAAAAGCTGGACTGCTTCCTGCTGGTGATTCAATGTCCCGTTCATACCATGTGATGGAAGGATTTCTCAAGCGGTTTACCCGGGGGAATAATTTTGGAATGAACCCGATGTTCTCCGACGATCTGGGCCTTCTCCTCGGAGGATTCCCGGCAGTTCAGCTGTCACTACTTCCCAGAAAACAAGCCGAAGTTCTGGCTCGGCGCTATGGCAGCAACCCTCATGAAGCCGATCCTGAGACACCCGCTAGAGCCAGAGAGGAAATAAGTGCCGATCTGCCACCGGCATGGAAGAACAATCACGGTCCTGATGATGGTCCTGAAACACTGGAAGCCGGAGCTTTCAACCTCATTTCACGTCTCCTGCGCGACCTTGCCCGTTATCGATTCCCCACTTGACCACCCCGGTTACTTGAAGGCATTCTGAGTCTCACATGAATGACTGGATCTGGACTTCTCTACTTACACTGCTTCCCATCGCCGAACTCCGAGGTGGACTTCCATACGCATTGGCAAAGGGAATTCCCTGGGCTGCAGCCTATCCCTACTGCGTTCTCCTCAACGCTTTAGTGGCTCCTATTGCCTATGTTTTTCTGGATACTTTCCACAAAATACTCTACAGATGGGGTTTTTATGCAGAAATCTTTGATAAACTTGTCGAGAAGGCCCGTCGCAAGCTCACGTCCAAGGTTGAACGTTACGGTTTCTGGGGTGTGGCCGTTTTTGTCGGTATCCCCCTGCCGATTACCGGAGCGTGGACCGGAACCCTGGGAGCCTGGGTGTTGGGATTAAGCCGAAAGCGTACCATGCTCGCCGTTCTAGTGGGAGTAACAGTTTCCGGTTTGATTGTTTCCACAATTGTTCTCCTTGGAATCGAAGCTCTGGATCTGTTCGTCAAGCACATTTAAAAACTCATGAAAAAGAAGATCGAAAATCTTGAATCTGTGAAAAGCAGATTAAACCCCCAGCAGCGGGAAGCTGTAAAAACGATTACAGGACCCCTTCTTATAATAGCCGGTGCCGGAAGCGGCAAAACCGGTGTGGTGACGACCCGAATTGCCGAGATGCTGAAACAGGGTATCACCCAGTCGTCCATACTGGCTCTTACCTTCACCAATAAAGCCGCAAGAGAAATGGAAGAACGGGTGAAAAGTCTAACCGGTAAGAAACTATCCAACCTGACTGTATCCACATTCCATGCCTTCGGTGTTCGTATTTTAAGAGAAAAATCCTCTGAACTCTCCTACCGTCCCAACTTCACTATATACGACAGCTCAGACAAGCTGGCCTGCTTAAGAGAATCTTCCCGGGAACTCAAACTTACCCATGAACCTGCGGAGCTGAACGCCCTGGCCTCCCTGTTCAGCGATATTAAAACCCGCCGAATCCAGTGGGATAATGTTACATCCATTCATAAACCCCTGTTCGATGAGTACCACGAACTGATGATGCTTCATAATGCCGTTGACTTTGATGATTTAATTATCAAACCGCTCGAACTTTTCGAAAGCCGACCGGATGTTCTGGAAGAGTACCGTCAACACTTTACATACATAATGGTGGATGAGTTTCAAGATACCTCCGGTATACAGTACAGCCTTGTTAAACACTTGGCTTTTAAGCACCGCAACCTCTGTTGTGTGGGTGATGACGATCAGTCCATATACTCCTGGCGGGGAGCGGATTACACCAATCTGCTGAATTTTGAAAAAGATTTCTCCGAGCGAAAAGAAATCAAACTCGAACGAAACTACAGGTCAACAGGAACCATACTCAAAGCCGCCAATGCCGTTATCAGCAACAATACCGACAGAAAAGAAAAGGAACTCTGGACCCACGATGCCCATGATGAGATGACCATACAGTTCGCCACACCGGACGACGATCAGGAAGAAGCCACCTTCATTGCCGAAACGATCGGGGCACTCAAGGCCACTGAAAACATGGCTTACGATCATATGGGGATACTGGTTCGCACCAATGCTCTTACAAGAAGCATCGAAGAAGCCCTGATGGCCAACAACCTGCCCTACTCCATGAGCGGTGGAACAAGCTTTTTCCAGCGACAGGAAATCAAGGATTTAATCGGATATCTAAGAGTAATCGATAATCCGGACGACGATGTGAACCTACTGAGAATTATCAATACGCCCAGACGCGGAGTAGGAAAAACAACACTGGAAGTACTTGTTAATCTGTCCCGGGAAAAAGGCTACTCCCTGTACTCTGCTGTGAGTGAAATTGTCTTCAGCTCCGGAGGGAATGGGATTGGTGAAAAAATACGGTCTGGGCTGGCAGAATTTCTCGATCTGATTGAGAAATTCCGGGATATGTTCCAAACCGGGGAAGGAGAGAAATCGGCTCTGGCCGCTACGTTCAACGAACTGATAGAGGAAGTAAACTATTGGGGGTTTCTGATTCAGGAGTTCCGGCATAACGAAAAGATTGCCAAATGGCGTTATGAAAATATTCAGAGTTTTTCCACTTTTCTCGAACGATGGGAAAAAAATACCGATAATCTGGAACCCACCCTTACCCGCTGGCTGAACAGAATAACTCTTAATGCCAGGGATGAACTGGATGATAACGAAACGGGAAAAGTGAACCTGATGACCATCCATGCATCCAAGGGTCTGGAGTTTGATGTGGTGTTTCTTGCCGGGGTTGAAGAGGGTATTATACCCCACGCCAAAAGCATAGAAGAGAACCCGAAGTCCATAGAGGAAGAGCGGCGCCTTTTCTATGTGGCCATTACCAGAGCCCGGAAAAAACTCTATATATCATCCTGCCTCAGCCGGAAAATCCGTATGGAAACCATCGCCTGCGTCCCCTCTCCCTTTCTGGAAGAAATACCAAAGGAACTGATGGAAAACAGCATTGCTGAAGAACCTCTGAATCATGGAGATGATGTCTCGGGGTACTTTTCAAAAATGCCCTGGAAATGAACCTGGTACAAGGCAATTTCGTTGTTTCTAAGCTGAATTCCTTTGTTTAGCCATAAAATCATCGAATCTTCCGCTAAGTTTGGAACAGCGCAGAACAATAATAGCGTTAGCCTCCCGAACCGTCCAATGCATACCGGACTGCTTCACCCTGACAGCAAGACCAATCATCCGTTTAACTCCACCGGAAAGTGAATCTTTATCCAAACCCAGTCTCTCATCCCGGAGGGAATGTAACCCCGGCCATTTTCATCGATGTAGTAGGCCCTTTCTAAAAGTAATATACACAAGGACCGTCACAAAAGTTTTTCTCCGTCGGTCGTATAAGTCACGACGGTGCCATCTATATGGGTAAAGGTCGACCGGCAAGGATTCGAGAATGCCTGTTCTATCAAACCTGATAATTTCTGTTCTAAGGCTGTTTTTATTTCTGCGTTTAGCCCTTTTTTTAGCCCCCTTAAAAGCTGATTTATCCTACTCTAACCGGGCAACGCAAATGTGAATATTTATTTTTTTGATCTGATTCATAATTCTGAAAATATAGACTGGTTGATTCATAAGAACTTTTCATAATTCTTTCAGGCTGCCGGAATCGCTCTTTTCGTTCTCAGAACCTACCTGGAGTGCCTGAATCCTCAGGGGAAGCTGAATTCTGTTCATGAACAGACCTCCGAATCCAGACATCACAACAGCCAGTTTTATCCATAGAGGATAAGCGAAGACCATTGAAGCCAGACCACTGAGAGCGATGATACTCAACGGCATCCAATAGGAACGATCCTTTTTAATCAGGAGGGCGACAATCCATGGAACTACCGCCAGGGAAATAAGTGTTTCGATCGGAATAAGGTAGAGATAAATTCCCATGAGTGTCCCTGCGGCCCGCCCCCCTCGAAAGCCGAAATACAGAGGAAAGCCATGGCCGAAAATGGCACCCAGCCCGATCAAAGCGAATGTTGATGTCGGCAGCCCCAGGATCCGATCGGCCACAAGCAGTGGAATGTACACCTTTACCGCATCCAGAGCACCGGCAAGGATACCCCAGAACCGACCGACGTTCTTGAAAGTATTGGCCGCACCTGGATTGTGATTACCCAGATCACGGATATTTCTGCCCGTTACCATGCGGGTTATCAGGCTCGCGAACATTATCGAGCCGCAGAGATAACCGGCTATCAGGCTCCCGATATGGATAAAGACGATATTCATAAGGTATCCTCCGAAGTTCAGGCGAAACTGACTGCTATTGCCCAGGATCGGGGTCCGCAATGGATGGCTTCGACGAGATGAGGTTCTCCCGATACATGGCGATCACAAGGTAGGGAGTCCCGGACTTTTCGCTCCAGATCCGCAATCGCTTCCGGATTGTCACCAAAGCTCATAGTCACGGCGAGTTTTATCTTTTCGACACCTCTTTTACTCATACCTTCCCTGATTGCATTCAGGATCAACGTGTTAGCCTGGGCCGGAGTTCTGCCTTTGCCTATAGGCAGAATCACGCCTTCAACTTCTTCTCCCTTCATACCGACTACGGGGATTATCTTGAGCACGGAACCCATGAATGCTTTAGCTTTTCCAATACGACCGCCCCTCTGGAGGTAACGCAAATCGGGAAGGGCAAGAAACATAAATGTATTTTCAATAATTCGCTGCGCCGTTTTTCTGATTTCCTCCGGATCATGAATTGTTTTGAGTTCTTCCACCAGGCGCAGAAGCACCACACCTACGCCGCACATAGTCTGCCTGCTGTCAATGTTGATAATCGGAATCCTCTCCTCGTACAGAGTCTTTACTTCCTCGGCTATCATGTATGTTGCTGCGGACATTCCGCTGCTCATCAGCACATGAACAATCAGATCGCAACCCTCAAGATTAGCCTCGACAACCTCGATTATTTCCTCTCTGGAAAGGCACGAAGATTTTGCCATGGCATCATCGTCCCGGAACTTTGCCAGCAGCCAGGAAAAACTGTGGTCTTCGTCTTCAATGTACTCTGAGTCCTCCACAATGACCGGGAAATGCACCCGACGGAAATCAGGATAGTCTATCTGATCCAACCTGATTCCAAGGTTGTCCCCTGCGATTACGAGTATCTTAGCCATGTTCGCCTCCTGCCTATTCCAAGGTTACATAATATAGATATTTGTGTTGGCCACCATAATATTCCTCGAATTGAACTGCAGGTAAACGGGCCTGAAGCACTTCCGCCCCCGCCCGGTTCTTCTTTGCTCCCGACCCGATGTACAGGGTTACAAGTGATTCCCCTTCACGCAGAATGTTCAATGTCGATTCGATAAGTTCCAATGCGTTTCGGCCGGATGTCACGATAACTCCCTGGTGGATTGCAAAGAGTTCCCCCTTGCGAATGACATCACCTTCTATCGTCTGAGACGGCTTGACTGCACGGGCTACTGCAAAAAATCGGATCGGGATAAACCGTTCCATCACCTCATGAACTGTTCGGTTGATATCCTGATTCCCTGATAATCCCATCAGCATCCCGATAAGAGATATGACAGAATCCGATTCCAATACCGATACATTGGACTTGCTGAGAGAAACAGCATATTTGAGAGCCATCAGGATATCCCGGTCATCTGCGGCGACAATCACGTTTTTGGCCGCCAGTCGATTAATGTGCTTCACCAATTGTCCAACAGAGGGTTTTCTGCGTCCGTAGTCAAGTACATCATCGGCACCCATGCTCAGCAGTATATCTTTGAAACCGTCACCGGACACAATACAGAACAGACTTCGTTCTCTCTCATATTCAACACTGCGATCGCTGATGAAGTTCCGGTGCTGTTTCTTCATATCGTCAATTTTACTGAAGCTCAGCTGTCCGAATTGCGATACCGCATCAATCACGTCATCAGGTATGTTCGTATGGATGTGAATTTTGAATACATCGATATCCTGAAGAACCATCAGACTGTCTCCCATTTCCATAAGGAGGGTTTTCAGTTGTTGCTCATCCACCAGAGCGCTGGTGTCCAGGACCAGTTCTGTACAATAACGATACTGAAGGTCAGGGTCCCAGGATGAGTTGAGATCGTCTATATCCTGCAGGATCGTTTCCCTGGCCGGTGATCCTCCATTGAGAAACCGCCTGGTTTGATCGATTATGCTTTCAAGTTTTCTCAGATGAATGTGCTGAGCTATTCCTTTCTTCAAAAAAGCACCGATTTCACGGTGAGATCGATTTCTGCGCAGGAGTCGGCGAAGGTTATTGTTAATTTTCAGCAGCGAATGTACCGGCATAGCTTTTCGTGAGGCATGATTGTCGTCCAATTCCTGGGATAATCCTTCGAGAAGAATAATAAACCCGGCTCCACCCGAGTCAACGACACCCGCTTTTTTGAGAACGGGAAGCATTTCCGGCGTTCGGCTGAGCACCTCCTTCAGGTAAGGGATAGAGCGGGTAATAATCCGTGCCGGATCTGACTCCTCGCTCACCAACTCGTCGTAATGCCGGTAAAGCTCCCGCATGATTGTCAGAATAGTGCCCTCTGTCGGGTTGCTGATGCCCGTATAGGCAGACTCATAGCCATTTCTGAGAGCTTCTGAGACATGTTCTGCCGAGAAATCGCCGTTAGAAAGAACCTCTGAAACTCCTTTGCAATAAAGTGAGAGGATTACACCGGAACAGCCCCTGCTCCCGAGCAGCATGTTCTTGGCGAATTCCCGCAGGTATGTCTCTCCGGGAATATCCACATTACGGTCCGGCAGTGTGTTGGTCAGCGCCGCTTGCATTGTTAATGTCATATTAAGCCCGGTGTCGCCATCAGGAACAGGAAAAACATTGAGGCCGTTAAGATAGTTCTTCTGCTTGAGAAGACTATGATGAAGGTTCCTCATTATGCTATGTACACGTTGTGCATCAATATTCATATTAAAGGTAAGATCTCCATGACTATATTTTTATAGTTTTGCTTTTGTTCATTTAAGTGTCAATAGCAGAAGACTCTCGGGAAAGTAAGGATTGATTATATGAACCGTACCGGATTCCCAAACCGAAGTGGAAGGGGCAGTGAAGATACCAGGCACCTCTCACCAGAAATGATATCCAATCCCGATGACAATTATGCAAATTTAATAATGATTCAGACATACCTCTTCTCCGGCTTAGAGCCTGTAATAGAATAAAACACGTCAGATTTGCTTTTCACCGTAAAAAAGACTAAATTTATGTGTAGGGTAAGAGAGAAAACCACCGTAGCCGTTTCACCTTTTTAAGTGTAAATATCTTACCGGGAGGTTTGAAATGAGTGATACCATTATTCCGGTTTCGACTCCGCCGCCGACAACGCCTCAGAATCAATCACCGCAGCGGGAACCGGAGGGAGAAAGCTCCAGCGAAACCCCTTCAGCTCCTCCAACTGAACAGGATGTAGCCACCAGGGTGGATGTAACGGCCTGAAGCACTCTTCATGCCCATATCACTCACCTGGCAGCGTTCAGCATCTCTGTATCACGCTCGTAATTGTGGATACCCTCAAGGGGTGCATGAGCGTAAACCCGGTCTTTAACCAGCATCACCGTAAAAGGGACGTTCAGCTCCTGGTGAAACACCACATCATGCCCCAGGCAGAGGCCCAGCTCCAGAACAAAGTCGGCCCTGGTGTTCAGAAAATGCGCCTGACCGGCGGGGTTGCATGAGATAGCTTCGGTATTTTTTTCCTCGTCAATATGGCGTTCTTTTACTCCGCCCATAGTACAGCGGGCTGGAATAACTCCGACTCCCGCATCAACCAGTTTGTTTCGGACTTCCGTGGCGATATTCTCTAATCCATAGCAATAGGCGATTCCAACATTTTGATAATGTTGGAGTCTGCAGAACTCAATTACTTCCTGAAAACGGGAGAGTTCACCGGCCCGGCCGCCGTCTACGAGTTTGGAGCTGTTTTTTACCATGCGGTTCACATCATTGCGGGCATAAACCTCCCGGCTGATACCGTGGAGATCGAAACAGTCAGCTCCGCTACTTTTACAGGCTTTAGCCTTGCAATCAAGACAGTTTAAAACCATTACTTTGCTGTTGCTGCCGGTCTGGGTACTTTGTTCACAAGAACTCTGAACACTGTATCACCATCGTTGTAGAGGCAGTGCACAATATCTTTAGGGCTTTCAACCAGTGTTCCGGCGGTAACCTGTATTCTCTCTTCCCCCACCAGCACGCTGCCCTTACCTTCAAGAACGTAGAA
>DEIH01000115.1:0-967 GCA_002352375.1 Spirochaeta sp. UBA2779
CCGCCCATATAATCAACCAGACGGACAAAACCTTTATCCAGAACCGGAAATTCCCGGTCAAGTACTTCTTCTGCTGCCGGAACTGTATTATGTCCCATCTCGTTCTCCTTTTTTGTTGACCTCAAACTGCACCGCACCCCGGCTGAGGTTGTTCACGTTCCTGCGGAATTCTTCCAGCATGGAAACGGGGAGATTAACAACAACCATCACACCGGACTCAAACAACTCTTTAACAATCCGGCCACCGGACTCCCGGATAAGGCGAACAACCGGCTCATAGAGAGAATATTCAATTCCCAGTTCTACCCGGATTCTTTCCACCAGACGGATTCTGGGCATTACGGCCAGGGCTTCCTGAGAACACTTGCCATACGCCGAGGTAAGACCGCCGGTTCCCAGTTTGATTCCGCCGAAATACCTTACCACTGTTACCAGAGTATCCGTAAGGCTGTTTCCCTTGATTGGATCCATAATCGGCCGCCCGGCAGTTCCCCGGGGTTCACCGTCATCACTCATTCCTCTAAGTGCGCCATCGTTCCCAAGAATATACGCCCAGGCCACATGCCGGGATCGGGGATGTTCCAGGCGCAGCTCTTTTACACGGAACCGGGCCTCATCAGCACTGGAAACCTTTCGGGCCTCACCGATAAATCGGGATTTTCGCACAGTAAAATCGGAATGTCCCGTCCCTGACGGAATCCAGAGTTCGGGCATGATTCAGTTTAACCTCGGAGTGATACCAGGGGGAAGGCATAACAATAAGTAAGGCAATAAAGCTCAAAAATTAAATATATTAATTTATTTACACATAATTATTGATTTATTTAACATATTATCCTATATTTACCATAGGAGTTAATATGAAGAACTCATGGCAGACCCTTATGAACCTTCTTGACAAAAGTCCTTTTAGAATCGAAAAAGTTCGCATCGTTGAATCTGATATTGCCATTGAAGGCGATTTCAC
>DEIH01000115.1:1060-16872 GCA_002352375.1 Spirochaeta sp. UBA2779
ATTGCATCTCTTCTTGATGTACCTATGGTGGAAATCAAGCCGGAGAGTGAAAAAGATTTCAGGAAGGAAGTACTGGATCGACTGGATCGGGGAGAAATTTCATTCGAAGAAGCCATAGAGGAACTGGTATGATTTCCATGATGATGCGTCTGGTTGTTTCAGGAAAACCTCAAAACCGTGCGGTTAACTTATGGCTACCGTTATTTCTTCTATGGTTAAAGGGTGATGTCCGCAGCACTGTATCCCGAGTTGTTATCCATTTTTAGGAGGATTGATATGAGTGATGAAAAAAGAAAAATTCTGGACATGCTCTCCAGGGGGAAAATCAGTGCAGAAGAAGCAGAAAAACTGCTCGATGCCATAAAACCCGAGTCCTTTTCAAAAGAGGACAAACCTGAAGGATTTCCCAGGTATCTTTATATTAAAGTCGACCCGAAAGAAGGCTCAGAAAGCAAAGATCAGGTAAAAGTAACCGTTCCCCTGGCTCTCATAAAAGCCGGTTTAAACTTTGCCAGCCTGCTCCCTCAGGAAGCCCGGGAAGGAGTGGAGAAGGCGATGGAAAACAAAGGATTTGATTTTGATTTCAAGGACATGAAAAAAGGGGATGTTGATTCACTTCTTTCTGCCTTGCAGGAACTTGAGGTGAATGTGGATACCTCTGAAAATACCGTTAGAATCTACACCGGATAAATTTGCGCGTTTATGATGAGAAAAATATCTGATTCGTGAATTTATGAATATTTTTAGATTTCTGAGTATTATATGGCCGTATTCCAATAATTCGGCTTAATTTCTTATACAATATTGAAATTATTTGTTATCCACGTTGTTTTTCGGTACTTTATACACTATTATTCCAGAACTCCGGATACATAGAAAATACTTTCCTTTGTAAATCCGTTGAGGAGATAGAGTGCTCAAAAAAGAATTCCCTCAGATACATTATTACGACCAGGATTTTGTCGATATCTACGACCGTACATGGGCGTGGATGAGCGACTTCTGGCGAAAGGCCGATCCTGCCGTTGGAATAAAAAATCCTCATTACGCCTATCATGAAGGGAATTCTCTCAGCCTGTTTGAAAGTTGCATTTCCTCCTTTTATCTGGTTTATTTCAACAAAAAATATCCTGTTCATCTCATGCTGGATAACTTCTATGCCCTGCAGGAAGAATCCGGAGCAATCCGCGGTTCCTACGATCTGGAAACCGGCAAACCCATTCTCACCGAAAGTAACCCCGAGGGGCTTGCCCCGCCGCTGCTGGCCTGGGTTGAATACAACCTCTACCACAAAGTCGGTGCAAAAAAACGTGTTCGGGAAGTAATGCCGTCTCTGATGGCCTATCATGACTGGCTTGCAGATAATTTCAAGGAGGAAAACGGCATGTTTGCTCCTCCTCTGGAAGCGACCATGATGGAGAATGCACCCAGAGATAATGTAAAATATCCTCTGGATTTCAACACCCAGGTGGCAATGAACGCCCTTTATATGTCAGCCCTGGCGGATATTCTAAACGACAAAGAACTGGGATTCCGTTACAAACGTCAGTATTTTTCCCTGAAAACCCGTATCAATTCCCTCATGTGGGATCCTGAGGATAAAATTTATTACGATCTGGATGCCGACGAAAAGCGTGTAAAGGTAAAAACTATTGCCGCATTCTGGCCCCTTCTGGCCGAACTGCCCAACGAGGAACGCTCTGAAGGACTGTTCGCCCACCTCCAGGATCCCAAGATTTTCGGAACGGAAAACCCCTTCCCAACACTGGCCGTCAGCGAACCGGAATTTGATGAAGAAGGCGCCGGTGCCCGGGGCTCAGTAATCCCTTTTTATACCTACATGGTTATCAAAGGACTGGAAAAATACCAGAAGTACGAGTTTGCCCGGGAAGCGGCAATCCGCCATATGTACTTTGTTCTGGATACCTTCCACCCTGATGGCGACAAAAAAGGGACCCTCTGGCAGGCATACAAACCGTTCAAAGATGGTCCGGCCGTCTGGAAGGAAAATGAGGTCTGGAACAAACCGTTGAATTTGGCCTATGCAGGATTAACCACCATTGCTCTGATGATTGAAAATATTGTCGGCCTCTACGTGAGCCTTCCCCGGAAAACTGTTGACTGGTATGTTCCCACCCTGGAACTGATGGGAATTGAAGAGCTTCCCCTGAAGCGGAACCGTATCACTATCGTCAGCAACAAATCAAATCGGGGTTGGGAAATTCGTCTGGAATCGGAAAAACTATACTATTTTTCCATTCACCTCCTGGAAGAAGGAAAGAAGAAAACCCTGCCCATACCCTCGGGAAAATGTTCCATGCTGATTGATAAGCTGTAGTAATTATAAATTTTGCCGGGCTCTCAAGGCCCGGGCCACGCTGAGCTTGTCGGCATATTCCATATCTCCACCCACAGGAAGTCCTGTGGCAATACGGCTCACTTTAATCCCGTCTTCAGAAAGCATCCGCACGATGTAAAGGGCCGTGGAATCCCCTTCCAGGGTGGGGTTGGTAGCGACAATCACCTCTCTCACACCCTCCTTTTTTATCCTGGCCCGCATCTTCCCAAGTCCCAGTTCTTCGGGACCCACCCCGTCCAGAGGAGAAAGAACACCGTGAAGCACGTGGTAGATTCCCCGGAATTCACCGGTAGACTCAATAGTAGCAACATCCCGGGACTGTTCCACGACACACATAAGAGAACGCTCCCGAACCGGAGAGTCACAAACCTCACAAAGCTCGGACTCGGCATAATTACCGCATTCCCTGCAGCGGACAATACGATCCCGGATCTCCCCGAGGTCATTTGAAAATCCCTCCACAAAGCTCCTATCCGTCTCCAGAAGCCAGTAGGCAATTCTTGATGCACTCTTCCGGCCAATACCCGGAAGCCGGGAAAAAGAGGTAATCAGACGGTCCAGACGCTCCATCTACTGACCGCCCATGAACCCCGGGGGAAGATTCATACCGCCGGTAAGCTGAGACATTTCCCGCTGGAGTACTTCTCTCATCTTACGGACCGCGTCGGTAAACGCCGCCCCAACAAGTTCCTCCAGCATCGTTACATCCCGGGGATCCACGGCAATGGGGTCTATCTGCATTGAGATAACCTCCATTGTCCCGTCGATCGTTACTTTTACCAGATCGCCGCCGGAGGAACCCTCGGCACGGAGAGTTTTCATCTTTTCCTGGGCCTCTCCCATTTTCGACTGGAGGTTCTGGAAGTTTTTCATGATATCCATGGGGTTCATATTTTTATCCTTTTATTATCTGACCTCGGAAAACCTGACGTATCAGGGCCACCCGGGGACTTTCGGAACTCTTTTCTCTTTCTTCTCTGGGAGCTTCGGTTCTTGTATCCACCGAAAACGGAGGCATTCCTGCGGTTTTCCCGGCCTGTCTGAGGGTTTCAGACTCGTTTTTAACCACTGCCGCTTCGTAGGATGAATCAAAAATAAGCAGAAGTGAATGCTCCGTCCACTCCCAGCGCCGGGCTTTTTCCAGAGCCGCCCCCAGAGAGAGGTTTCCCCGGCGTATCTCCGTAATGAGAAGGTCTTTTTTTTCTTCGGGATTTACCGGCACTACAGCTGCCGGCTCTTCAGGAGGAATGCTTATTCCAATATCAACCGGAATTGCACAGGAGGGTTCCTCTGCCGGCGCTTCGATTTTATCACTGTTTTTAAAGGTGGAAAAAAATCGTTCGGCTTCCTGTTCTTCAGAAGGGCTGTTCTCCAAGGCAGAGCTTACGGGTTCAGGAATTTTTTTTTTGCCGGCCTGGTCGAAATTGCCGTCTATATTGTTTAAAGATCCCTCCGCCGGAGGCGTCCAGCCACCGCCGAGAAGTTCATTCCGCAGGGATGTGATTCTCTCCAGGACATCCGAAGAACTCAAACGATCATTCAGACTGCAAAGGCGGCCGACAAAAAGCTCAATTTCGTAGCGGGGATTCAGGGAATAGCGGATGTCCCGGTACAAAGTGAACGCCTCTTCTGCGGCAGCTTCCAGCCGGGACGTGTTCCAGGCCTTTTTCGGTTTCTCGGGAAAACGGTCGGGACTCAGCCCCAGCAGGGATTCCTTTTCTATACCGTAGGCTATTAATGTAAGATTCCTCAAAAAGTCAGCCAGCTCAAGAAGAACCTGCTCAACAGCCGTTCCCGAACTCAGAATATCATCCAGAANNATCCAGGGCTCCCTTGCGGTTTCCCTCGGCAGCGGCATTTAGAAGCTCAGAAGTGCTTTCAAGTCCCACCAGACCCATTTTTTCCCGTATCCCTGAGAGGGTGATTTTCTCATCGGAAAAGGAGAGAACCTGGTCAAAGAGAGTATAAGCATCCCTCATGGAACCGCCGGCTTCCCGGGCAATCCAATACAGGGCATCATTCTCAAATGTCCGGTTCATCTCACCGGCGGCCTCCACCAGTTTGTCCCGGATCATTTCCGGCGTAAACAGACGGAAACGGAACTGCTGGCAACGGGAACGTATGGTTGCCGGAACCTTGTGTATTTCTGTAGTGGCAAAAATGAAAATAATATATGGAGGGGGTTCTTCAATCGTTTTCAGCAGGGCATTGAAGGCACTGTTGGAAAGCATATGAACTTCGTCAATGATATAGATTTTTTTAGGCGAACTCTGGGGAGCATAAAGAACTTCATCTTTAATCTCACGAACATCATTAACACTGGTATTCGAGGCACCGTCTATCTCAATAACGTCAGGAGCGGAACCCTTGGCGATTTCCACACAGGAGGAGCAGGTACCGCAGGGCTCGGAAGTAGGGCCAGATTCACAATTCAGAGATTTAGCCAGAATTCGGGCCGTTGAAGTCTTTCCTGTTCCCCTGGGTCCGGAAAAAAGATAGGCATGGGCTAACTTGCCTGTTGAAAGGGCATTACTCAGGGTCGCCACAACAAACTCCTGACCTACCATTTCTGCCAGAGTTCCCGGACGTTTACGTGTTGCTGTTACCTCGAATTCCATGGGCGTTCAGTCTAGCCTGAAAACAGCACCCTCTCAAGCGTTGAAGTTGCTTTTCAGCTGCAGGATATCAAAAAGTTATCGGTTCCGAAGTATGTTGGCAAACTCACGGAGAGAGGAAATATTGTCTGACTGTGGGCATCCAATGGGATTGTCTTTCAGTTCAATAATCAATTCATCCTGACAAACGGTAGGAGATAAACCAATCCTCGATAGAGGTCATCATAAAAAAACCCCCGCTTCCCGGGAGCCTGACGTGCACAGAGACTGTTCGCTTACCGTTGCTTCCTTCCGGATCTGGCGGAGTTGGGCGACAATCTCTAACACGGGACCCTCGGATCAACACGGGGGAAAAGACGGAGCGGGAGGGATTCGAACCCTCGGTACCCGGTTAGAGTACATACGCTTTCCAAGCGCACACCTTCGGCCTCTCGGTCACCACTCCAATTAACTTCAGAAAGAAGAAAGATTCTATCGAATCCTCAGTCTTTCCTTCGGAGAGACAGGGATTCGAACCCTGGGTACCGGAACCCGGCACAACGGATTTCGAATCCGCCCGATTCAACCACTCTCGCATCTCTCCAGATGTATGCCCTAGAGGACTCGAACCTCCGACCTTTAGGTCCGCAACCTAACGCTCTATCCAGCTGAGCTAAGGGCACATAAATTGTCTTACGGAGAGGGAGGGATTCGTCTTCCGAAACTCAACGTCGTGTCTCGTTTCTTCAGACCGCTTCGTTCACTGCCGCCGATCATCATGTTCGGCTATCCGGCCTCTTCGGCCGGCGCTCACTCGTTTCGAATCCCTCCACATTTTTAAATGCGGAAAGATTCAATACAATCCTTCTCTTTCCTTCGGAGAGGGAGGGATTCGAACCCTCGGTACAGTCACCCATACAACTCCTTAGCAGGGAGCCCGATTCAACCGCTCTCGCACCTCTCCAAATCGGTAAATTAAACTGTCCTGACAGGCGAAAATACCAGTTCTTGAAACCCTCGCCTACGGAGGGGGTGGGATTCGAACCCACGGCGAGTTGCCCCGCACTGGTTTTCAAGACCAGCTCCTTCGACCACTCGGACACCCCTCCAATACCGGGTATGAAAATTAGCCGGAACAGGGGCTCTTTGTCAATCGGGAACAGCCCCGGAAAAATCCCAATAATGTCGTTTCATGTCCACCCGGCCGTCAATAATCATCTGAACACCTTCAGAACGAAGCAGTTCCTTTTGAAGATCGGCAGCCATTGGGTCTTTCAGAGCAATTCGACCCCCGGCAGCGACTACCCGATGCCAGGGAAGATTCCGTATTCTACTCTGGGTATGCAATATCCTCACCACCTGCCGGGCAGCTCTGGGAGAACCTGCCGCTGCCGCGAGACCGCCATAGGTAACAACAAAACCCGGTGGGACTGTATTTAAGATGGAACATACACTCTCGGTAAAAATTCCGGCCATTTACCCTTCGTTGACTAAAAGCTCATAAATTCTATTCAGGTCATCCTGGCTGAACCAGAAAATCTCCAATCTGCCCCGAACCAAAGTTCCTTTCATTGATACTTTTGTTCCCAGAGCTTCTAGAAAGCGTTGCTCCAGATTGTCAATTTCAGGATCCCGTTGCTGTGCTCCCCGGGACTTTGATGATTTAGGTTTTTCATTTCCTTTATGCCCTCGGTTCATCTCGGTCGCTGTTGCTTCAGCATCCCGGACAGAGAGGGAAAAACTCAATATTTTTGAAAAAAGCAGTTCCTGATCCGCCGGGTTGGTTACCGCCAGTAGAGCCCGGGCATGACCAGCGCTCAATTTTCCTTCTTCCACAGCAGTTCTCATGGTTTCAGGCAGTTTCAGAAGACGCAGACTGTTGGCCACTGTCGAACGTTTCTTCCCCACCTTATCCGCCACTTCCTGCTGAGAGAGTTCCAGTGCATCCATAAGGTGTCGATAAGCTCTTGCTTCCTCCATCGGAGTAAGATCTTCCCGCTGAACATTTTCCACAAGGGCAATTTCCAACTTCTGTTCAGGACTGAAATTCCGAACGATAACTGGAACTTCGTTAAGCCCTGAAAGTTCAGCGGCCCTCCAGCGCCTTTCACCGGCTATCAGCATATAGCTTCCGTCGGCTCTGCTTTCTGCCAGAATCGGCTGAATAATTCCCTGTTGCCGAATGGATTCCGCCAGCTCAGCAAGGGACTCCTGGTTAAAGTGCTCTCTGGGCTGATCCGGGTTAGGTTTTAACTGGTCTAAAGAAAGAAAACGAATTCCCTCATTTATCGATATTCCGGATGCCGGGTTGGATAAACTGAGGTCTTCACCTAGGAGGGCATCCAATCCCGACCCCAATGCTTTTTTTCTGGGTTGCTTAGACACGTTTCATCACCTCTTCCGTCAGCGCTGCATAACTACGGGCCCCGACACAACCCGGATCATACATATTAATCGGCAATCCGTGACTTGGCGCCTCAGAAAGCCGGATGTTTCTCGGTATCACCGTTTTAAAGAGAAGTTCCGGATGTGTTTTAAATGCTTTTTTAACCTGCTGAATAACTTCTTGTGCCAAACGTGTTCTTGAGTCGTACATAGTAAAAATTATACCGCCTACAGATAATAACGGGTTCAAACTGCTTTGAATTCTTTTAATTGTTTGAAACAGCATATTCAGAAAGCCTTCCAATGCGAAGAATTCACACTGAAGGGGAACGATTACCGATTGGGCGGCGGCAAACCCATTTATCGTCAATATCCCCAGAGAAGGAGGACAATCAATCAGAATATAATCGTATCGTCCTTCAAGAGGTTTTAAAACCTTTTTCAGATAATGATCCCTTCCTTCAACGCCTGCAAGCTCCACCGTTGCTCCGGAAAGCCTGAGATCTGAAGGGAGTATTTCCATATTTTCCTGCGGGGTGGGTACTATTACATCCTCCGCACTCACGTTGCCGATGAGAACATCGTAGACACCACGCTCCTGCTTCCTGACACCGACACTACTGCTGAGATTTCCCTGGGGATCGAAGTCCACAAGAAGAACCCGACGACCGGTGGCCGCCATATAAGCTCCGATATTAACGGTGGAAGTTGTCTTACCGACACCTCCCTTCTGGTTCGCAAAGACAACTGTCTGACCCATGAAGCGATCATAGCACCGCATCTCCGCTTGACCAACCCGTTTTTGAATACTAACCTCGTGTTATGGAAGAGTTAATTAAACAAGCGATCGAAGATATACGCCCCTCACTGCAGGCTGATGGAGGCGATCTCGAATATGTTTCCGTTGATGATGACGGAAAAGTTCTTGTCAGGATGACAGGAGCCTGTGACGGCTGTCCGATGGCCCTGATGACCCTCAAACAGGGCGTTGAAGCTTATCTGACTAAGAAGATTCCAGGTGTAACCAGTGTTGAGCAGGAATAAAAAGACTGAAACAGACATCAGCACAGAGGTAACGATTTAGACCGGATCAGCCGATAATAGAAAAAATCATTGTTTTCCGTTTAAAATGGTTTACTAATAATAGTAACGGCGAGTTAATTTAATCGTTTATTCGCTTACGTAGACAGACTTAAAGTGTAAACCAGGGGTTGTACATGGGACTCGCAGATCATAAAGAAATAAAGAATATCCGGCCGGACCGAAATCTCCTGCAGGCTTTACCAAAAATTGAAGTTCACAGGCATCTTGAAGGCACCTACCCGATTGAATCGCTTTTCCGAATGGCACAGAAAAATGAACTTGATGTTCCCGGAGATCTGGAGTCTTTTAAGAAGGCGTTTCAATTCCCGAAGAACCATAAGCCTGACTTTCTTCTATTTCTGAGTAAGTTTAAAAAATTCTGGTACAAGTCCATCAATGACGTAGCCGGAATTGCATATGACTCTGTAAAATCGTTTGCTGACGAAAGCCTGCATTACATTGAATTGCGCTTTAACCCCCTTCATTTTACAGAACTGACCGGCTTGAATCCAAAAGATGTAACACGAGCCATTATTGATTCGTCAAACACCGCTGCCGCTGAAAACAATATGGAAATCCGTTATCTGCTCACCTTCAACCGCAGTGTCCAAACAGCCTCTGAAATGCTTAAAACCTACAAAGAGCTCCTTGATATCGATCTCACAGGGGTTGTGGGAATCGATCTGGCCGGTGATGAGATTAATTATCCTCCTGAATTGTTTCCTGAGTTTTTTGATGTCATTAAGAACGAGGGACTTTTCAAGATTGATATCCATGCCGGTGAAGTAACTGACTCAAAAAACATGTGGGTATCCATCGATCAACTCCACACAGACCGCATCGGGCATGGTGTTGCGGCCATCAATGATAAAAAACTCCAACGTGTATTAAAAGAAAAAAACATCTTTCTGGCTCAGTGCATTACCAGTAATTATCAGACCGGGGCATGGAAGGATGAAAAAACCCATCCCATAAAACCTCTTACCGAAGCCGGGGTTCCAATTACCCTGGCCTCAGACGATCCCACAATCCAGGATTCCCTCCTGGTTGATGATTACGAGAAAGCCGTATCCAACTTCGGGTGGAGTGTAGAAGATCTGATCGATTCAAATATAAAATCAATTGACGGTTGCTTTCTTACGGATAAGGAAAAATCCGAATTGACTGATAGTTATTTAAAAGCTATTAACGAGTTCAGGGCCAGTACAGGCCTTTAATTCACATTACCACTATACAAAAATTTAGATCTTTATAAACAATTTATCCACACCCTGTTTTTTCTATCCTTCTATACTGTAAACAATTAACAATTCTATCTTTAAACCTTTTTCGATAGTAAATGCTTGTGTTGTATATATTTATTTTTGTTTTTATTATAATTGTGTCTTAACGTTCAGTAATAACTCAGGTTTGACTTTAAGTGATTAAATTTTTCCACAATGTTTCCACATCAGGTGTTTCACGTGAAACATTTAGAACGTCTGCGACAGTATAGCCCCCATGTTTCACGTGAAACATGGGGCCTTTTTTTAGGAACCTGTTAATTAATAGATTTCCAGACCGTCGTCTTTGTCTTCGGATTTCGCTTCTTCGATTGTCTCTTCGGTAACTGAAACAGGATCGGGACTCTGAACTTCACCTACTTCGTTTGCTTCCGCCTTCTGTTCGGACTCTTCAGCTTCTTCCTCTTCTTCAAAAGGCTGCCGTGCAATCCCTATTACTGAATCATCGCCGGACATATGCAGGATACGGACACCAAATGCCGCTCTTCCCATCCTGGAAACCTGCTCTACAGCAAAGCGAAGCGCTTTTCCGTTTGCTGTTATTCCAATACAGCTGTCCTCTTCGTTGACTTCCAGGGCAGCAACAAGAAATCCGGTTCGCCCGTTAGAAGTGTATGCCTTCTGTCCGCCGGTACCTCTTCCGTGAGGGGTGAACTCATCAAAGCTGGTCCGCTTCCCATAACCCTTCTCAGAAACCAGTAGCATCATTTCATCTTCCCGAACCGGGCAAACTCCGATCAGCTCATCGTCACCGGCTAAGCGGATACCCCGGACACCCCGGGAATCCCGGCCCATCCGCCTGACCTTCTCTTCTGGGAATCTGAGTCCCTTGCCGTTTCTGGTTGTCAGAAAGACGTCTTCCTCTCCATTTACCAGGGTGGCCGCTACAAGCCGGTCCCCTTCGTCCAGATTGATAGCAATAATTCCCCGGGTTCTGGCGTTGCGGAACGCATATGTGGCCACTCTTTTTACAACACCCTGTTTTGTAGCCATGAAGAGTGAAGTTACTTCATCAAACTCTACCAGAGGCACCATGGCTGTAATATCTTCGTCTTGTTCAAACTCAAAGATTGTTCTCAGATGTTTACCCCTGCTGGCTCTGGAGCCTTCAGGAATTTCAAAAACCTTAATCCAATACGCTTTCCCGGCTGAAGTGACAAAAAGGATGTAGCTGTGAGTTGATGCCAGGAATACATGCTTTATAAAATCGTCCTCTTTCAAGTCGCTTGTTTTAGCGCCCTTACCACCCCTACTCTGCTCCCTGTACTCACTGGCGGCAATTCGTTTGACAAAACCTCTGTTGGAAATCACCACAATCATGTCTTCTTCGACAATCAAGTCTTCGATATTTACCTGTATTACTTCTTCAGGGTTGATTTCTGTAGCTCTGTCGGTTCCGTATTTTTCAGATATTTCCAGAGTTTCTTCTTTTATTACATCGAGAATCTTGTACTCGTTTGCCAGCAGATCTTCCAGATAGGCAATGGTTCTCCGGATTTCTTCCAGTTCATCAAGAATTTTCTGGGTTTCCAGACTGGTCAGTTTCTGTAGTCTCAAATCGAGAATGGCCTGAGCCTGTTTTTCAGAAAACTCGAACCGGGCCATCAGGTTCGCTCTGGCCATAGCGACTGTTTGGGATTTTTTAATAATCTCAACAATCTCATCAATGTTTTCCAGAGCAATCTTCAGTCCAACCAGGATGTGTTCACGACTCTTGGCTTTGGCCAGATCGAACTCACTTCTCCGGCGGATTACCACCTGCCGGTGTTTGATGAATTCGCTGAGCATATCTTTTAAGGTCAGAAGTTTTGGTTTTCCATCAACAAGGGCCAGGTTGTTGATATTGAAATTGACCTGGAGCGATGTGTGTGTGAAAAGGTGGTTCAGTACTACTTTAGGGCTGGCTCCGCGCTTTAGTTCAATCACCATTCGCATTCCGGTACGGTCTGATTCATCCCGTAAATCAGAAATACCGTCAATTCTCTTATCTCTTACCAATTCGGCGATTCTTACAATCAGGTTGGCCTTGTTCACCTGATAGGGAAGTTCGGTAACTATTATGGCTTCTTTATCGGCGCTGCGTTCTTCCAGGTTGTAACGGGCTCTTATCGCCACCTTCCCCTTACCTGTATGAGCAGCAAGCTTATAACCGGTACGTCCGAAAATTATACCTGCTGTGGGAAAATCCGGGCCGGTGATATGTTCGAGTAACCCTTCAATGGAAATTTCCGGGTTATCAATCAACGCAGCAACCGCTGAAGAAACCTCCCGAAGATTGTGAGGGGCCATGTTTGTGGCCATTCCAACAGCAATTCCACTGGCACCGTTCAACAGAAGATTGGGTATCGCCGCAGGCAGAACTGTGGGTTCTGTCATGGAATCATCGTAGTTTGGCCCGAAATCAACCGTTTCTTTCTTGATATCCCGAAGCATGGCTTCAGCCATTTCAGCAAGGCGGGCTTCGGTGTATCTCATTGCAGCTGGTGGATCGCCGTCAACCGAACCGAAGTTTCCCTGCCCCTGAACCATGGGAACCCTGAGAGAAAAATCCTGTGCCAGCCTCACCAGAGCATCGTAAATGGACTGGTCACCATGGGGATGATACTTACCCAGAACATCACCGACGATACGCCCGCACTTCTTGTACGGTCTGTCATGCCTGAGACCCATCTCGCTCATTGAGAACAGAATACGCCGATGAACCGGTTTTAACCCGTCACGCACATCTGGAAGTGCCCGGCTGACGATTACGGACATTGCATAATTTAAATACGATTCTTTTACTTCATCCTCAATAGCTATCGGTATAACCTGACCCTGCTGCTCACCCACGAGATGCTCCTGTAAGACATATGCATATATTATTATTAATGCTTCTGGTTGTTTTCATATTTTTTCCGGCTCCGCTTATACGTCAAGATTTACAACTGAAAGGGCGTTATCTTCAATGAACTTTCTCCGTGGAGGAACTTCTTCGCCCATTAAGGTGGTAAACATCTCATCCGCTGCAACGAAATCTTCCAATTTAACCTGTTTGATACTTCGGGTATCCGGATTCATGGTGGTTTCCCAGAGCTGATCCGGATTCATTTCACCCAGACCTTTGTAGCGCTGAATATTAATTTTTTCATTTTCACCCCACTCTGAGAGAATCGAGTCCCGTTCTTTTTCATCGTAGACGTAAGCAATCCTCTTCCCGATGGAAAGTTTGAATAATGGGGGCATGGCCAGATAAACATGTCCAAAATCCAGCAGAGGCTGCATGTATCTGAAAAAAAAGGTTAGAAGTAGTGTTCGGATATGGGAACCGTCAACATCAGCATCAGCCATAATGATAACCTTGTGATAACGGATTTTTTCAACATCAAACTCATTGCCCACTGAAGCGCCAAGAGCCTGAATAATCGGCTGCATCTTTTCATTTGCCAGAACCTTCTCAAGTCGGGTTTTTTCCACATTCAGCATCTTTCCCCATAATGGCAGGATAGCCTGAAATTTTCTGTCACGGCCCATTTTGGCCGATCCTCCGGCAGAATCACCCTCAACAATATATACTTCACAGTTTTCGGGGTTTCTGTCAGAGCAGTCAGCCAGTTTCCCCGGAAGACCACCTCCTTCAAGAAAACCCTTCCGCCGGGTTAAATCCCTGGCCCTTCTGGCGGCAGCCCTGGCTCTGGATGCTGTAACAGCTTTATCTAATATGTTATCCACTACCCGGGGATGTTCTTCAAACCAGGAAGAAAGATTTTCGCCAACAAGTCTTTCTACAATTCCCTTAACTTCAGAGTTTCCAAGTTTACTCTTTGTCTGACCCTCAAATTGAGGCTCGGGTACCTTGACTGAAACAACACAGGTAAGTCCTTCTCTGACATCATCTCCGGAGAGGGAGTCGTCCATCTTTTTTCCATGTTTTGATTTTTTCATCAAATCATTGATAGTTCGGGTTAATGCAGCCCGAAAACCTGTTAAATGCGTTCCGCCTTCCCGTGTATTGATATTATTGGCAAAGCTGAACAGCGTTTCTGTATAACCGTCGTTATATTGGAGTGCTATTTCCGCTGTAACTCCGTCACGTACAGCCTCAAACCAGATCGGCTCTTCATGAAGTGGTGTTTTACTTTTATTTAAATACTGAACAAAAGATTTAAGCCCGCCGTCAAATTTAAAAATCCTGTTTTTTTCCTGACCCGGACGTTCATCTGTTAAAGATATTTCCACACCCTTATTTAGAAATGCTAACTCTCTAAGTCTTTTTGAGAGAACATCATAACTAAAATCAAGTTCCTCAAAAATAGTAGCATCAGGGTAAAATCTTGTCTGGGTTCCTTCCCCTTCTGTAGCCCCATTAATTTTAATGGGGTTGACGGGTACACCTTTTTCATAACGTTGAAAATGGGTGTGTCCTTCCCGGGATACTTCAACTTCACACCAATCTGAGAGAGCATTGACAACAGCCGCACCTACACCATGCAGACCGCCTGAAACTTTATAGGATCCCTTGTCAAACTTACCTCCGGCATGCAGTCGGGTCATAACGACTTCCAGAGCACTGATTTTTTCTACCGGATGCTCTGCCACAGGTATTCCGCGACCATCATCTCTAACTTTAATAGACCCTTTTTCTTCAATAAATACTTCAATTTTTTGACAGTACCCTGCCAGAGCTTCATCAATGGAATTATCAACTATTTCGTAAACCAGATGGTGCAGCCCATCAGGTCCTGTTGTTCCAATGTACATACCGGGGCGTTTTCTTACCGGCTCAAGACCCTCCAGCACCTGAATCTGCTGAGCATCGTATTCGTTCATGATATATCCTTATGTGTCCTGAAAAAAGAAGACTGTAAATGAATAGTATCATACCCCAGGGCAAAGCCCTGAACCCGGAGTCGCTCAAGCGACTCCCTGTTCCGCGGCGGAGCCGCGGGATATGAAACTATGCTTTCCCGGCACTCATTCGGGAATGAACAAGTTCACTCCACTTATTTTGCTTGGGAATCATACCATTTTGCAGGTTAAAAGTCCAGATGAAGCATCTTCTCAAGCTGTTCACCCTTGTGACAGTCGGCTTGTGGATACTATGATCAAATCACAGGTGTATAATTCTATTCAAAATCAGATATTTTTTGATTTTTTATATTATTTATATATATTATATACATTTAAATGTTGGTGTTTGCAATGAGCGGAAGTGATTATAATTTATTCTGGAATGAAACGGTCCGTCAGCTGATGGCCGATGGCAATCTTTCTGAACAGGAACATGATATGTGGTTCCGCAATATGGAATTTCTCAAGGGAGATAATGAGTCGATTACCTTGGCTGTTCCTTCAAAATTTTACAAGGATCAGGTAAAACAGCGTTATCTTGATATGCTGATTAATCAGCTTCTTAATCTTACAGGATCTTCTCTGAATATCAATTTTGAAGTTGTTGACAGTAAACCTCCGTCAGAAGAAAAAAAGACTGAAAGTAAAATCGGAAAAAATATTTCAGAAACCGTATCCTCGTCTCCCGAAAATATAAGAAAACCTCACCGCCAATTAAGGCTTGATTATGATTTTGAAGGTTTTGTAATTGGAAACAACAATTCCTTTGCCGCCAGTGCCGCCCAGGCTATCGGAACCAATCCGGGCGGAGCCTACAACCCTTTTCTGATATACGGCGGTGTCGGTCTTGGAAAAACTCACCTGATGCAATCAATTGGCAATTTTATTCACTATTCCAAAACTGACAAAAAGGTTGTTTACATCACCGCTGAAACCTTCATCAATGAATTCATACACTCCATTAAAAGTGAAACTCAAAGTCAATTTAAAAATAAATACCGTAAAGTGGATGTTCTCCTGATTGATGATATTCACGATCTTCAGAACAAAAAAGAAACTCAGGAGGAGCTGTTTCACACCTTTAATGCCCTTTATGATGCAAAAAAACAACTTGTATTCACCTGTGACCGACCACCGTCTGAACTCAGAAATTTTACCGACAGGTTAAAAAGCCGCTTTGAAAGAGGTTTAAATGTCGATCTCCAGCCGCCGAATTTTGAAACCCGTTACGCTATTCTCCGAAAAAAGCTGGAAACCATTTCAATCACGATTCCCGAT
>DEIH01000115.1:16973-29076 GCA_002352375.1 Spirochaeta sp. UBA2779
GCCTATGCAGATCTTGTCGGGAAAAAAATAACCGTAGAAATAGCTCAACAACAATTAAAAGGTGCCTTTACCAGCACTCTCACCGCCAATATCACCATTGATAGAGTGCAAAGAGTTGTTGCCGAATATTTCAATGTAACTCCTGCCGATCTGAAAGGAAAAAAACGTACCAAACAGGTAACATTTCCCCGACAGGTGGCCATGTATATCATCAGAGAAATTACAGATTATTCCACAACAGAAATCGGTTTGGAGTTCGGCGGACGAGATCATACAACTGTTATGCACTCATGTACGAGAATTGAAGATCGAATGAAAGGCGATCCCACCCTGGAACCAACCGTGGGAGAATTGATTCGTTCGGTAAAAGAGAGCCGTTAACACCGGGGTAAATCCTGGGGAAAAGTCATCAAAAAAAGTTAATAGACAGTGGAAACATTTTCACCACTGGGTAAATGTGGATAAAAGAACTCTTGATGAACCATTCATCCCCACAGTATCCCCAGCAGTAATTCTTATTCAATCAAATAATTAAAGCCCCTTTCCCCTTTTCCACAGCCCCTACTACTACTACTACTGTATTTAAATTTATAATAAGTAATAGGATTCTCTGTGGGAAAAAACCACAATCCCGTATATTTCATCAGGAATCTAATTCAATTTTCATTCGTCTTACTTGTGTCCATGACGTAATTCCCTTTATTATCGATATGGAGGCACATCATGCGGTTCAGCTGTGACAAGAATGTTATTCTTAAAGAAATCTCCGTTGCTCAGGAGATTATCGCTTCCCGAAATGCCCTGTCCATACTTTCCAATGTACTGCTGGAAGCCGATGGGGATGCTCTTACAATAAAAGCTACGGATCTCAAGGTAAGCTTTGAAACACGAATACCAGTGGTTGTTGAAAATCCGGGAAACACGACCGTGTTCTGTGACAAGCTTCTTGGAATATTGAAAACTCTTCCTGATGGAGAAGTTCAATTTGTTCAGGATGATGGAGATCGTCTGGCCATTACCAACGGCAATAGTATTAATTTTCATCTCCACAGTATTTCTGCTGACAAGTTTCCTGAAATTCCCGAAACTGAAGAGACTGCTTTTTTCTCTCTCCCGCAAAAAGATTTTATTGCTATGGTAGGTCAGACAATTTTTGCCATCAGTGATGATGAAACCCGGTATTTCATGAATGGTGTTTTCATGGAAAAGGGTGAAGATCGACTGGTTATGGTGGCCACTGACGGTAGACGGCTGAGCTATATATCCAATACTCCTGATGGTGAGGTTCCCGAGTTCGAGGGAATTATTATTCCGCCTAAAGTTTTAAATCTTATTCGAAAGCTGGCTTCCGGTGAAGGTGAACTCAAGCTGGCAGTAGCCGATAAAATTCTATTTGCCAGATTTGATAATCAAAAAGTAACCAGCACCTTGATAGATGGTCAATTTCCCAATTATTCCAGAGTAATTCCTGATAGTCAGGATTATGAGTTTCAAGTGAACCGGGGAGAATTGATCGACGCGTTGCGCCGTGTTTCCCTGCTGGCCGATCATAAATCCAAAAGAGTGTTTCTTGCTGTTTCTGGAGAAAAAATTACTTTAAGATCCGATGAAAGTGAAATTGGTGAGGCCGAAGAGAGTATCAGCTGCCGTTATGAAGGTCCTGATGCCGAATTTGCCCTGAATCATGCTTATCTTTCCGATCCGCTTAAAGTTGTTGAAGAAGATGAAGTGAGTATGAAGTTCACTGAAACCAATAAGGCAATTACCATGGTTTCAGTTCCTGAAGCCAGTTACTTTCATATTGTGATGCCGATGCAGATGGAATAAATCTTGGGTTTCCAGTCGGTTCGCTTCCATGGATTCCGAAATCTGGAAGATTGTGAAGTAAACCTCGGAGCTCATGATATTTATCTCATTGGTGAAAACGGTCAGGGTAAAACTAATTTTCTCGAAGCTCTTTATCTTTTAAGTTATGGTTCTTCGTTCAGAACCCGGCTTGATAGGGATCTTGTTGCCTGGGATTCTGAAACCATGGCTGTTCATGGACGGTTTAATACGGTTGAGGAACCGGAAGGAAGTTTATCTGTCAGTTATCAGGATGGAATTAAAACAATAAAACTTCATGGAAAAACGGTTAACGACAGAAAAGAACTGTTAAGACGGATACCGGTCATTGTTTTTGCCCATGAAGATTTTCTTTTTGCCGGTGGACCGCCGGAAAGACGCCGATGGTTTATGGATCAGACTTTAAGCCTTCATGATCCCTTGTATGTTGATCAGATGCGTCGATTTAAGAAAATTCTCAAAGAAAGAAATTTTCTACTTAAATCCAGAAAAACTAATTTGTTGGATCATTACAGTGAGCAGCTGGCTTTTG
This sequence comes from Spirochaeta sp. UBA2779, assembly GCA_002352375.1. Taxonomy (GTDB): domain Bacteria; phylum Spirochaetota; class Spirochaetia; order DSM-2461; family DSM-2461; genus UBA2779. The sequence continues at coordinate 19,351 of DEIH01000115.1, forward strand.
CCGGACTGGCTGTATCAGATCGCCGGGAATCTTTAACCCGTGAATTCGGTAAGATATTTACCGGTTTGTATAAAGATGTTTCCGGTTTAAATATTGATATAAATCTAGTTTATCGGCCGTCTTGGGGTGATGCACGGTCTACTTCTGAAGTAATGCGGAAACTGAAGGAAAAAAGAGAGATAGACCTTGCTTTAAGCACGACGGGAAGCGGCCCTCATCGGGACAGGTTTCAATTTATCGGCAATGGACGGGATTTTGCAAAAAGTGCCTCTACCGGTCAGCAGAGACTGCTTTCCCTGGTTTTACGCGTTGCTCAGGCCAGGTTCTACTCGGATACAACAGGTAGAAAACCTCTCTTACTTCTGGATGATGTTCTTCTTGAATTGGATCCGGGCCGGCGCCGGCTGTTTAGAGACCGTCTTCCCGAGGCGGAACAGATTTTCTATACATTTCTTCCCGGGGAGGAAACAGGTAGAATAGGGGAAGAATCTTTAACATACGAAATGCTGAATGGAGAACTGCATGAACGATGATGATAAATTCAGTAACGCAGGTGATGTATTAAAAACTCTTTTTGAACGAATTATTCCGGAAGAAAAGGATGAGTATTCTCACTTCTTTTCAGGCTGGGAGACCATTGCAGGAGGTAAAACGGCGATGCACGTTTTCCCCAGAGATATTGTTAACAATGTTCTTATTCTGGAATCCGATCATCCACTCTGGTCTCAGCAGATTCGTATGAGGCAGGAAGGTCTTTTAAAAATAATTCGTGAAAAATATCCGGCTCTGGAAATAAAACGTATCAGAGTTGTTATCGGGAACAAAAAAAAGGGTGAAATCAATCAAATTGAAAAGGAATCGATTAAACAGGATAAACCGTTAAATAATAATAATTTAAAAAAAAATGAACTAGAAGAAAACGATAAAGAAGCACAGTTATTTTTTAACTTACTGGAAACGATGCGCCGCCGGGGTGACTCTTGACGGGAAAGGATTCCATCCGTATAGTGATTTGGCTCAACAGCACCATAAATTGATCATCACCGGGAGCGGTTTAAGCCGTACCCCTTATGGAGAATATAGATGAAACGAACCTATCAGCCGAGTAAAACAAAAAGGAACCGTAAATTCGGATTTCGCGCCCGTATGAAAACCGAAGGTGGTCAGGCAGTCCTTTCACGTCGTCGTAGAAAAGGCCGGAAAAAGCTTTCCATCACGGATGAGAAAAAGCCTTACTAGCGCAGAAAGACTGAAGAGCAAAGCGGATTTTGCCCTGGTGTTCAATAATGCGGGTGTAAAGTCCGCATGCCGGGGGGCAAAACTTGTTGCCCGAAAAAATAGTTTTGAAATAAACCGTTTTGCTGTCACCCTGGTTAGAAAATTCGGGAATGCGGTTCAGCGTAATTACGCCAGGCGTGTTCTCAAGGAAATCTACCGGAATACAAAGCAGGACCTGCCGACAGGCTATGATATTATCGTTGTCCTGTATTCCGGAGATTATAATTACCACGAACGTGAACAACAGTTCACAAAGTTGATCCGGAGAGCGGGTATTGCCAAAACGGATAGTTAAATGGCTTGCATGGCCTTTTATCGTGCTCGTCAAAATGTATCAGTTTATTATTTCACCACTTTTTCCCGGCAGCTGTCGGTTTTATCCGACATGCTCCAGCTATTCCGTTGAAGCTTTAAAGAAACATGGCCTTTTTAAAGGTTTATGGATGTCTGTTCGCCGCGTAGGCCGTTGTCATCCCGGAAATCCCGGTGGTTACGATCCGGTCCCTTGATTATTCCCTGGAGGAATAAATGGATAAAAATACAATTCTAGCGATTGTACTATCGTCGGTAATCATTATCGGCGGAATGACCCTTATTCAGATGAATGCCCCGGAGACACCTCCGGAGCCTGCAGTACAGACCGATGTGGTGGAAACTGCACCGGCAGCAAGTGTTGAAAGTGCAGAAAACACCAATACTGAGGTAACTGCAGCAGAAACATCTGTCGATTCGGGAATAGCTCCGGAAATGGTTGAACAGGATTATCCGGTTGAAACCATTGTTGAAGAAACAGATCTCTTTAAGATTATCTTTTCAACTGCCGGTGCAGTTGTTAAAAACATTGAACTTCTTAAAGAAGAAGATGAGGGCAATCCCATTTCCATGGTTCTTGACGGCGGCAGCGGTGCAGGTACATTCAATTTGTCTTTCGGTAACTACGATGCTCCGTTTATTACCAGTCCCTTCAGTCATAAAAAAATCCACCAGGGTAAAGAAATCATTCATGAATTCTCCCGGGATTTCATCAAAGACGGACAGATTTTTACACTTACCAAAAGTTACCGTGTTATTCCCGGAGAATATGTTGTTGAGCTTATCGTTACCATGGAAACTCCTGATGGTAAGGCAGTTCCCCTTCTGAATGGAAACGAGCAGGCCTATACCCTGACTTATGGTCCTCAGATCGGTCCGAATTTTGAAAAAATTGACGGACGCTATGAAATCAGAGACAACGTAACCTGGGGTCCGGACCCCAAGAGCGGAAAGCTGAAACGTGTTATCCATAAAGATAAAAGTAAGCTGGTCCAAACCGGTGATACGGTGAACTGGGCAGCGGTTATCGGTAAGTATTTTGCGGTTATTGTCGATCCGGGCTCGGGAAGTTCTACAATCACCTGGAATGGAAACCCGGTGGAAGGTCAGGCACAGCCCTCTCAGCTTCAGATTTCCAAACCCGCCAGACGGCAAAGTGTTATAGAGGATACCTACAAGTTCTACATCGGCCCTCTGGATAGGGGAAATCTCTCCCGCTACGATCGCGCGGAAGATAATGCCTTCGGTATTTCCGGTATGAGTTTGGGAAAAGCACCTAAAACAAGTGCGGTACTGTTTTGGCTTGAGGCAATACTCCGGTGGCTTTTAGAGTTCTTTTACAACCTTGTTCCCAACTACGGTGTTGCCATTATCCTGCTTACCATTCTGATAAAGCTTATTTTATTTCCTTTTACTCATAAGAGTTATGAATCTACGAGCAAAATGCAGGCTATTCAGCCCAAACTCAAAGAGCTGCAGGCTCAATACAAGGGTGACTCTCAGAAACTGAATGCCAAAACGGCGGAGCTCTACAAAGAAGAGGGTGTAAATCCCATGGGCGGATGTCTGCCCATGCTGTTTCAGTTTCCGATTTTTATTGCTCTTTACGGTCTTTTGAACAAGTTTTTTCCTCTCAGAGGTGCGATTTTTATTCCCGGTTGGATAACTGACCTCTCAGCGCCGGAGTATATATGGAAGTTCGCCAACCCGATTGACTTGAAAATCTGGACCCTGGAAGCTATTCGTCTTCTTCCGATTTTATATCTGTCTGGTCAGCTTCTCACCACAAAGGTTACCCAGGCCGGTCAGGCTGGAGCTCAGAGCGGTGCACAGCAGAAAATGCTCACTCTGGGTATGCCGATAATGTTTTTCTTCATTCTCTACAATATGCCTTCGGGCCTTCTGCTTTACTGGACGGTAATGAACTTTGTAACCATCCTTCAGCAGTTGATAACCAATTATGTTAAAAAGCGGAAAGCCGCAGGAGGTGTCGCATGACATCCATGGAATTTGAAGGCCGCACAGAACGGGAAGCTGTCGCTAAAGCAGCTGCTGAACTGGGAAGTGAGAGTTTTGATGTAGAAGTTCTGGAAAAATCAGGAGGGTTGTTCGGCAGGGGCAAGGTAAGAATCCGAGTTCGAACACTGTCGGTGATTCCCGATCCCATGGCATCCGGCGATTCCTCCTCTATCGGCAGTGCAAAAAATAAAAAACGAAATAATAGGCCGGCACAGAAAGAAAGTAAGCCTGTGGAACGGAAAAAAAGAGTTGAAGAACCGGAAGTTGAAATAGATCCGCCGGAAGAAAAAGTATTAAAAGCTGTTTCTGCTTTTGTTGAAGGTATGATTGAGCGAATGGGATATGAGGCTAAAGCGGTCTACAATAAATCCGATGGTTCCAAACTGATTTATGAGATCAGTTCTGAATCCTCAAATATTCTGATTGGCAAGAAAGGCAAGAATCTGGATGCCCTGCAGCTCTTAACCAATGTCTATTTGAACCGGGCGGCCGGTGATGAGGCTCCCTGGAGAATCGTTCTGGATACTGAAGGTTACAGAGCCCGCCGGGAAGAGTCACTGGTGCGTATGGCCCACCGTATGGCCGATGAGGCCGTAAGAAGCCATTCAAGCCGTCTTCTTGAACCAATGAACCCCTTCGAACGTCGTCTGATTCATACGGCAATCAACGATCGGGACGATGTGGTTACCAAGAGTGAAGGTGACGGACTTTATAAAAGAGTGCGTGTGATGGCCAAAGGGGCCCAGCGCGGACGCTCAAGACCCCGTAGATAACAGTTTAATCTACTGAAAATTAAACCGCCCGGTAATCCGAGGCGGTTTTTTTCCAGGTGATTCTTTGAAGTTCTCATGATATTTCCAAATTGTGAGCCAGGAAAACTGTTTAACGAATAATATTTTATATGGTCACCTTACAAAGTGCCTTTCTATATCACTGAATCACGATATTCTTTTATGATGGAGAGATATATGCAGCCCGTCTTTAAGCTACAATTTATCCATAGAAATATAACACGCCTCCCAGCTCTATAGATTACTCAACATTTGCGAATTCTCGTGTGTTATATATTACATATTCGAAAATAATATATCTCTTATTTTTTACTGTTAAAAAATGTTGACTGGCAATTTTCAACTAAGGATGCCCGGATAAAACTCAAAAGATTTTACCCGCAGCTTTAGGCTTTACAATGTACTAGCTGCGATTCGAAGTCAGCGTTTCGGTCTCTAGGGATCTCAATTGGAATCTCTGATGTATTGGCTTTGAGAGTCTTGGGAGTGTAGCCGTTGCGAGAGTTGTCGTTATTCCGGCAGTATTTCGATTTCCAAAGCACGTTCTATTGCTATCTTGGTCAACATCCGGGCCATTTCCGAGACATCTTTTTCACTCTTGAGATTCATAGTCAGTTTATTGGCCAGTTCGTTAAAAGTCCCTTTGTCCAATCTGAAGCTCCTTCTTCATTATCGAAGATTTGGAGCTTTACACAGATTAATTTTCAGTCTCGGTGTATAAAGAAATTAATAATACTAAGAAGTCTTAAACTTATTCACCTCATCTGCAAAGTGTTCTGCACTTTCACCAAGTTTGTTTGAAAAATCCGACACTTCTGTCATGGCTGATGTGATGTTCTTTGTACTGTCGGCAATTCCCCGTATTCCATTTAATACTTCTGAAGAGATCCTCTTGACAGCTATCTGAGATTTTATCACATCTTCAGTGCCTTCTTTCATTTCCGATGAGCTTTCTTTGATACGTAGAGAGATATCGCTTAGCGAAGCCATAGCCTTTAAAATCTCATCACCGCCGGTGGATAGTTCAATAGTTGTGGAGGAAATTTCTGATAATGCGTTCGCGGCCTCTTTTATATCTCCCTCGATTGTATTAAAAGCCCTGTTTGTATCCTTACTCGATGTCGAAACCTCAGTTATCTTTTCTATGATTCCATTCAGGACCACTGATATGTTCTTGGCATTATCACTGGAGTTCTCGGCGAGTTTCCGTACCTCATCTGCCACTACTGCAAAACCCTTCCCGGATTCTCCCGCATGGGCCGCTTCAATGGCCGCGTTCATTGCTAGTAGATTTGTTTGAGAAGCGATACTATTGATGATTAAAATCATTTCCGATATCTGATCTACACTTTCCATAATATTTTCGATGAGTGATATCGTATCACTGAGCATCCTCCCGCCGTCCTTCGCTGTCTCCACAAGCATATTGGTAGACTCTGTGCGGGAAGTCGTGATATTAGCAACATTTTTCAGTGAGGCAAGCATCTCTTCAACTGATGCTGTGGATTCCTCTACAGCGCTGGATTGGTTTTCAATCTGCTTATTCATGCTTGCAATATTGGATGATATTTCCTCGACTGCAGACGAGGAGTTATCAATACTTGAGTTCAGATTGGTGTTCTGATCTTTTATCGATTCAACATTCGCGGATATTTCCGATAAAGCAGAAAGGGCCTGCTCAAACCGGTTAGTCATTTCAGCGTTCACCTCAACTGTCTCCTGAGAGGATATTTTAATCCTTATTACCAGTTTATTCAGTGACTCTACAGCCGTATTCAGGTTATCACCGAGTATGCCTATCTCATCCTTGTTTTTCACATCGATTCTCTGAACCAGGTCCAATTCTGCCAGACCGTTCGACCAGTCAACAATCCGGGAAATAGGACGTGTTATGAATCTTAAAAATCGTGCTAAAAGGAAGATTGCTAAAAACAACAGTACTCCGGTTATAACGGCAGATATTCCGATAGAACTCCTCAAATCTTTCTGTTCTTGTACCTGTTTCTCAACCAGAGATTTATCAATATCGTCAATATAGACACCAGTTCCGATAATCCAGCCCCAGGGTTCGAAGAGTTTTACATATGATAGCTTGGGCTGTTTTTCAGTTAGGCCATCATTCGTCGGTTTCGGCCACAAATAGTCCACATATCCTTCTCCATTTTTTTCGCAAACTTCCGTAAAGGCGACAAAGAGATTTTTATCCTCTCCCAAAGCACAATTGTAGGATGGATCATCTAGAACCTGACCATCCAGAACGGGGACAGTCGGATGCATTATCATTTTTGGGAAGGGTTTTCCAGTGTCGTTAATCCAGAAATAGCCGACCCCCTCAGCATAACGCATTTCCTTAATGTTTTTAATGCTCTGATCCATGGCGTTATCTATTGCATCATCAACATAGATACCGGTTCCGATAATCCAGTCCCATTCCTCGATAAGCCGTACGTAAGAAAGTTTAGGCTGATCTTCTGTTATTCCATCAACGGTGGGTTTGGGCCAAAGATAATCGACAAAGCCTTCGCCGTTTTGTCTGCAGACATCGACAAAGGCAACAAAAAGATTTTTATTTTCACCAAGAGCACAGTTATACTTTGGATTATCCAGGACTTGACCGTTCAAATCGGGCGCTACCGGATGCATCACCATTCTGGGAAAAGGACTGCCTGTATCATTAATCCATATATACCCTGTACCGCTGTCATAGCGCATTTTGTTGATCGCATTTTTAGCCAGGATCTGTGCATCTGCTTTCGATATTTCACCTCTCTGAACCTGGTTAATACGCATATTAATGGTTGATTCTGCCAAGTCTATGATGTTTTGTAGACGATACCCATACTGGTCTTCCAGATACTCCTTGTTTTGCGAATTCCGGTAGCTCGACACCAGATTCTCATACACAATATCAACGAAATTCTTTAGATTCTGCTTAACCTTCAAGAGTTCTTCAGCTTCGAACTCTGCTATCTCTCTTTTACTTTTCGCAAGGGTTTCCCATGTCTGGTAGCCTAATATCGCTGTAGCTAAAATTACTATAATGATACTTACAAGAAAAACGATTTTTACTCTTATTTTGACGATGTTGTGCATAGTTATTTTTTTCCGTTAATATTTATTGTAATAATTATCCAGAAATTTATTTATTAAAGCAAGCCGTTTTTTAAATTAGTAAATAGTATATATATCTGATAGTATCACTACAAAAAATGTGATGATGATTGTTCTGGATACCAGAGTTCGTACGGAATGATGCCGCAGGGTTAAAATGATCCCTCACGTCAATATAGTTTTACAACAAGTTTAAGTTAAAGACTATTCTTCCCATTTAATTTCAACACTGCCAACGACAAAGGGTTCTTCTGAGCGAATGAACGATGCATCTCTTGGGGTATATTATAGCCCAATGATTAATGAAATCGTTTAATATTGTAAAAGTCAAAATACCGATCCACACCCTCCTGTAGATCCTGCATTCTTTCATATTAATACAGATAAATATCCTCATACTACAATGAGCGCCACAGTCGTTCCACATACATTTTATCAAGAGCATGTCCATTATCACCTATGCTTATTTGGATTCTATGGTCTTTGAAAACTGAGATATAGGCTTCACAGGTATATTGACTTCCCTGATTTGTATTGAAGATTACCGGCACTTCTTACTTCTCAAAGTACTCTTCAAGCGCTTCTACACACAACGAAAGATCTAAGGTATTGGATAAACGCCAACTTAAAACCTTCCGGGAATACAAATCCAGAATTGCGGCCAAATAGACAGAGCCTCCCGGCAGCCGGTTATAAGAAAGTTATTCTCTACTTTCAGTTGACCGGCGGTTTTTTAATTATTGATCCCGTATTTCTTCAGCTTCCCTCTTGCGAGATCGCTTCTTGTTCGGACGTTCAAAAAGCCCATCAGTACCCTTAAGAAGTGGTTTCTTCCATTAGGAGACTTCTGTGCCAATTCATCAAGTGTCATCTGTTATTTGATTGCTTCAATGGCTACTTTGACTTTGAATGCTGTATCATAAGTTTTCCTCATCTTGATACTCTCGCCTTTTTTTGGAAAGGATCGGTCTAACTAAAACATACCACTTTATCTGTCCGAATCCCTGGGCTTAGCATAGTCCTGTAGAACAATAAAAATCGCTACTACCATGGAATCTCAAACCACAGGAATTGATAATCCAAATTAGACAATCGGTGTGGGCTCCTTGGAAGCTTACGGCAGTTAGATCATGAAAAGCGTTTTAAAAGCCAATTCCTGAGATCGGCATCTGTGTTTCCCACCTGAAATGCCTGTTTTTCCCGGTTCGCCAGCTCCTGCAGGGCTTCGGGCAGTTCCGGCGGCCGGCCCGTGGCTTCTTCCACGATTTCAACAAACTTAGCCGGATGGGCGGTGGATAGAATTACCGCCGGAATATCGGGGTTCTTCTCCCGGTAGAGCTCAGCCCCCCGCCATCCCACAGCGGTGTGAGGGCAGCAGAGATACGCGTGTTCCTTATCCACCCGGGAAATGGTGCTTAATGTTGTTTTATCATCTACGGCGTATGCATCGATATGATTGCGAAAAATATCTACAGAGTTTTCGTAGAGGTCATCCAGACGCTCAAAATTACTGGGGTCTCCTACATCCATGGCGTTGGAGCAGGTAGCCTGAGAGTGCCGGGGTTTATAAAGACCGGTTTTCAGATACTCGGGAACCACATCGTTGGCATTGGTAACGGCTACAAAGTGTTTCACCGGTAAACCCCAGGATCTGGCGTACAGCCCGGCGGTGATATTGCCGAAATTTCCGCTGGGAACGATGAAGGCGAATTCTCCCTTCGGCGCCCGTGAGCGCATCCGGGTCCAGGCCCATATGTAGTAGAAAGACTGGGGGATAAGACGGCCCAGATTGATGGAATTAGCCGAACTCAGGGGCAATTTCTCCAGTGCAGGGTCGGTAAAGGCGGCCTTGGCCATTCTCTGACAATCATCAAAATTACCATCCACTTCAAGAGCGGTAACATTCCCACCGAGAGTCGTCAGCTGTTTCTCCTGAAGGGGACTTACCCGGCCAGACGGGTAGAGTATCACCACATCGATACGGTTTTTGCCATGAAATGCCCGGGCAACGGCACTGCCTGTATCCCCGCTGGTTGCGGTAACGATAATGGCCCTGCTGTCTTTGCTGCGGCCGGAAATTTTTACGGATGATTCGGAAAGTAGGTGGTTCATGGATGATGCCAGAAACGAGGCTCCGAAATCCTTGAAGGCGCAGCTGGGTCCGTGAAAAAGTTCCAGTACGTACATGTTCTCTGATACATTCCGGATCTCGGGG
>DEIH01000038.1:0-15191 GCA_002352375.1 Spirochaeta sp. UBA2779
TAACCGGGCCAGACCGTTGCCCCGGGGAGCCAGAGACATCCAGGGGATCGTTACTCCCTGAACACTTAACCCACCTGACATCCCTTCAGTTGGTAATAATGATGCCGGAGAATCAGGACCGGTGAAAATTACTAGATCCAGTTTTTTTAAAGCTGCAGAGTTTTTACCGGAGATTCCCTGAACAAAAGAGTCCCAATCCTCCAGATTACCACTTATGGCAAGAATCCGATAATCCGCTTCTCCGGAGCCCAGAATCTCCAGAATGTCAGATGAAGACCTGGAACTCAGTTTTCCTTCTGAAACCAATTCTATAAGTTCACTCTCGCCGGCACCGGCCCATCGGGCAACGGCAATATCAGCCTTTTCATGATGTAGAACCAGAGCATCATCTTCCCCTCTGATCTGGCGCAGAAACCTGGAGTCTTCAAATCCTCCTGAAGCCCTGATTGGAACTGCCCGGCTCCTCTTGTTAAATGCCTGGCGTCCATCCCGAAGGTCGCTGGAAACAGCCACCATCCCCGAATACCCCAGAAAAACAGAGGCTTCATCCATAAAACCCTCAAGCAGGGGATCTGAACGCCTCGGTTCTCTGAATCCACCGGCATCGAACAGAAGTTCTGAATCCAATCGCCTGGATTCAAGAACCGCAGTAACAGCCGAAAGCCCCGCGGAAGCTCCTGAAGGGCAGTCACAGCCAACCAGGTAACCCTCGATGTCAGAAGTAATCCAGAGAGTTACAGAGCCGGATTCTTCAGCCTGGAGCACCGGTATCGAACTCTGAAGGAAAAAGAAAATAAAACCGACAAGGACAATCCATGCGCGAAGTATATTTGAAAGTATTGAGCTTGCTTTCATCTGAGAGCAGGATATAACAGTTTCTTAGTCATAAACCAGAGCTTCATTGAGAAGTTCAGGGGGGGAGTAACTTTGACACTTTATTTACAGGAACTGTCTTTCCACCTGCTCTGTAGTGAAAAGCATCCGGCAAGTCTGAAGGATCAGTAAAAAAAGTTGAGGGGCACATTGATACACTTGTAAAACTCTGTTTACCTGAAATACAGATAAATCAAGATCCCATCCGTGCCAACCCGCGAACATCTGCGGTAGAAAACAACTCCTGCCATCCAATAAAAAAAAGACAACCCCGAAGGATTGCCTTTATGATGTTGGGCGACGGCGGACTCGAACCGCCGACCCCGTGCATGTCAAGCACGTACTCTAACCAGCTGAGCTAGCCGCCCTAACGAAGCACAATTCTACCGATTAGACGCGAAGTGTCAACCGGTTTTAATCTTTTTGTGAAAGCCTTCAAGCATCCCTATTTCAGGACGCTTATCACCCTCTCGAGAACTTTTTTCCGGTCCAGAGGTTTAATGATGTAGTTCTTGGCGCCGATGAGCAGAGCTTTTTTTACCAGATCCTGCTTACCCAGAGCACTTATCATCACCACCTTGGCATCTTTATCGAACTCGATTATCTTTTCAAGGGCACTCACACCATCCATTCTGGGCATGGTAATGTCCATGGTTACCAGATCGACGTTGGGGTAGAGCTCTTTGTACTTTTCCACACCTTCCAGGCCATCTGCAGCTGTGCCAACAACGTTAAAACCCTCAGATGAGAGTATCTGCCCGATCTGCTTGGTAACAAACATGGAATCGTCCACAACAAGAACTTTGAAGGCCGACCCGCCGTTACTCTGACCGTCGGGAGTTCTTTCATTTATACTTGGAAAATCACTCGTCGTCTTCAAAATCAACAGCCCTCTTACGCCCGTTCCCGTATGGCAACATTAATCTCAACTAGCCCCTGAGGCATCTCAAGAGGAACAATCAAGGCTTCGACATTGGCATCGGATACCGACATATTCTCACCGGTAATGATGGAGGGAGGAGTAAGATCGAACTTGAAACCCAAATCGAACAGTTTGGTAACAGCCTGGGCGGTTATCATATTTGCAAGTTCTGTTATCGTGGCCTTTGCCAATTCATCCATACTGGTGAGTTTTTCACCATTCATGGTTGATGCAATTTTAATAGCTGAATCCTGGCTCATATCAATGAGTACACGGCCTTCAACATCTCCGGCCAGACCGACAAGTGCAGCAACACCCATAACCGGCTGGGTGGTTTTCTTCAGATACAGATCCTTACGTTCAACCTCTGTCTGCAGAACTTCCGTCATGATGTTGTAAGCCGCTTCTACAAAGGGATTTATGTACTCGACTCTCATATCTCACTCCTCGAGTTAATTATTTCTTTTTATATGCTACGACGCCGGAATTCTCAAGTCTTTCCCATGCGCCGGGATTTATGGGCTGTTCATGAGCTCCAAGAATAAGGAGTCCACCGGGCTTCATCACTTCTTCCAAGGTATTGAAGATATGCTGTTGCTTATCAGGAACAATATACGAAACCGTATCTCGCATAACCACCATATCCAGTTTCGGTAGAGTATTATCATGGGTAATATCATGATATTCAAAGAGAATAGCATCCTTGATTTCTTTATTGAATTGTTTCCCCCTGCTGCCATTGGTAAGAAAGTTATCGTAAAGACCACCCAGCGAAGCCTGATTCACAACAAGTCCCGGTGCTGTTGATATGCGAATGAGATCGTTATCATGGGCAATAATTCTCAGATGAACATCCGGCAGCCTGTTTTTAACCAGACACGCTACCGAATAGCTCTCATAACCGCTTTCACATCCGGGATTCCATACATAGAAGTTACCTGTATTATCCGCTGGTAGAAAAGAGGTTACCTTCTCAGCATAATCACTGTTCCAATAATTACCGGAGAATGGTGAAGGAAAGGGTGACAAATAGGCCTCGGCGTCCTGTACATTTCCAAGCTGAACATCCTCACCCTTCTGTTTTTTCCAGGAACTGAACCGGCTTCTTATCCATTCCTGATTTACCGGACTTGAATAAAAAGAAAGGAAGGTTATCAGGGTTTCCTCAATAAAGCCGATATCAACATCTTCTTTCACAGCGCTGGCGGTAGTTGGTACGGTGGATTCTCGGGCCTCAAAAGGAGCATCTGAGCTGATTGATGGAGTCGATCGTGACTCCTGGGCTCTGCCATCGCCCGGCTCTTCATCACCGAGAATGCGTTCAACATCGAGAATAACATAAAGACTGCCCTCATTCTCAACAACACCGCTGATATACTTGATATTGATATCACCGAAAAGCGGATGAGGCGGCTGTATTGCTTCTGAACTGATACCGACTACTTTATCAATAGAATCAACAATTACGGAGATAACATGACTGTCCAACCGCAGAATAATCATATTCTCCGTATCACCTTCAGTCTCTTCGGCTTTAAGGTTGAAAAATATCCGCATATCTATAACTGAAATGATGTCACCCCTTAAGTTGTAAACACCTTTAACAAAGGGTGCCGCATTGGGAACAAAGGTGAACTTGGAAGCTTTTGAGATTTCTTTCACCTTCATGATATCAATACCGTAATCTTTACCTGCCAGGGTAAAAGTAACCATTTTGAAGTCTATACGGGTTTGGCCTTTCTGGTCTTTTGTTTCTTTCAAAGATACATGTTTCATACCCACTACCTCACAACCCTGTCCTTTCTTGCTTCCTGCTCTTTTTTCATACTCAGATCCAATAACTGGCTGATATCGATAATAAGAGACACAGTTCCATCACCAAGGATTGTGGCACCGGCTATACCCGGAGAATTGGTGTAACGATCTTTAAGCGGCTTGATAACGACATCTTCCTCACCGATAAGAGAATCTACCATCAACCCCATTTTTCTATCACCGCTGCCGACAATGACAACGAAGTTGTAGTCTGAATTATCCTCGGACTCGATACGGAAGAGTTTACCAAGACGCAGGAGACTGATGACATCATCTCTGACGTTAAACACCTCATAATTATCAATAATATTGATATCTTCAGGCTTAATCCGATGACTTTCCAGTACACTGGTAATCGGGATGGCATAAATCTCGGTATCGACTCTAACCAGTAAACCTTGAATAATGGCAAGGGTGAGAGGCAGCTTTATTGTAAATCTGGTGCCTTCTCCTACCTTGGACCATACGGCCACACTTCCGTTTAGCTTTTCAATCTGCTTTCTAACAACATCAAGACCCACACCCCGGCCGGAGATATTGGTAACTTCTCCAGCTGTGGAAAAACCCGGTTCAAAAATCAGATTAAAAGCTTCAATATCCGTAAGAGCTTTGTTTGGATGAATAATACCCTTGTCGATGGCCTTCTGTCTCACTTTATCAACATCGATGCCGGCACCATCATCGGCAATCTCGATAACAATCATGTTTCCCTCATTGGAAGCTTTCAGCAGCAGACGACCCTGAGCAGGTTTCCCGGAATTCAACCGGATTTCAGGGGTTTCAACACCATGATCCAGTGAGTTCCTGACACAATGCATCAGGGGATCCAGCAATTCCTCGGTAACAGATTTATCAAGTTCAGTATCTTCACCTTCTATAATCAAATCTATCTGCTTATCCAGTGTTTTGGATAAATCTCTGACAAGCCTGGGAAAACGACTGAATATCTGGCTGATAGGAACCATTCGAATTCTTAAGATAGCTTCATGAAGATCGCTGGTATTACGGCCAAGATTAGCCGCAGTATTTCGAAAAGCACCGACCGTACTCTTCAATCCGGACTCAAAACTATCAAAAACAGTGAACAATCCCCCGAATTCATCATTCATTTCAGACTTGATATCTTTAACAGACTTTCCATCCTGAAGCTCTTTCAGCAAGAGAGGGAGTGATTCAAAAAGCCCTTTCAGATTGTCTTTGTACATTGATTCAGCACTTCCAAGCTCTTCGAGAATTTCGTTGAACTGGGTACTAATCTGATTGAATGTTGCCTTGTTGATAACAGATTCACTTACCAGATTCAGTAGGTTATCAATTCTCTGACTGTCAACCCGCAATATCGATCCACTGGAATTATCACGTTTAGCTGTAATACTGGAAGGTGTTTTTACAGCCGTTTTCTCCGGAATAACCTTCTCAATCTCGGCAATTTCCTCGATATCTTCTACATCTTCTAAATTTTCAATTTCGGAAGCAGGGTCAGAAACTTGCTTCGGCTTTATTTCCGGTTCCGGCTGAGCTTCTTCCACTGGTGCGACACCTGGAATACTATCATCCAGCCCCAGAATCAGAACAGATGATGTAACATCAGCTATTTCCACCTTCCCTACCAGCGAATCCTTATCAATCCCTTTTTCTGTAGAAATATAATAATCAACCACAGGGTGAAATTGATCCTCGTAAAGTGCATCAAAATCAGGGACTGTTTTCAAGGTTTGACCGATATCTTTGAGTTTGGCAAAAACCTGAATACCACCTACAGAGTTCATGGGGTTTGATTCGTCGAAACCAACCCTCACAAGAAGGATTTTCTCACCTTCGTCAATGGCCTCTTTGAGTTCAAGTTTTTCATATTCCGAAAGTTTTTTACTGGCAGTCGGAGAAGTGGATGTTGAAGGCTGTGCCACTTCAGCCATAGGTTTAAGTGCCTGTGCCTGATCGGCCGATTCCTTTTTAGCAATTATCAGCTCCAGGTTCGCTTTTACTCCGGAGTAGTCCTCTTCATAGACAGCCCCGCTCTGGCGGGATGAAACCATAGCCTTGATTACATCAATAGAAGATAGAAGAACATCAACATTCTCTTCATTTATCCGGATATTAGCGCTGCGTATTTCATCCAGCAAATCTTCAAGGAGGTGAGTGAAGGTTGAAAGCTCTTCCATCTGAACTGTTGCAGCACCACCTTTTAGAGTGTGAGCAGCACGGAAAATCTCATCTATGGCATCCTGATCCCCGGGATCGTCCTCCAGGGCAAGAATGTTCTGCTCCATTGCCTCAACCTGCATGATGGCCTCAGAAAAAAAGTCCTTGAGTAATTCTTCATTATTCGGATCCAGGTAATCGCTCATTCTCACCGCCTTATTCTGAGGCTATCGATTTCTATTGTAAGTGAAAATCTCTTGTCTATACCATTATTTCTAGGGAAAATATCCATGAATAGCTGAAAAGGTATAAAAAAAGACCCGGCAATCGCCGGGTCTTTATAATCAAAAGTTATATTTCAAACCTTACTGTGCAGCTGCATCAGCAGCATCAGGTTCTTTATCCATTTTCTGGCTTTCCAGATAGCGTAGAACCTGAAGGTTACCCAGGCGGGAAAGTTCAGCGTTGCGTCGTTCTTCCTCACGCTGTGCAAGGATGCCCCAGGTAGCCTCATGATCCAGATCGGTATCAACATCCTGAATAACTGCCTGATCGTATGTTACTTTGACGTCTTTTACATAAACGATGAAATCTCCACCTTCCTGCATGGCATCTCTGTAGAACTGAAGGCTTTCCAGAGTTATGGAAGGAGCGCTCCGGGGATACAGGGGGATCTGGCGGATTTCGCGGTTACGAACTTCGCCAATATAGTTGGGATTGTTCCAGGTGAGCTCTCTCCAGCCGTCAAAGTCCAGATTACCCAATGGCATCTGCTGAGTCTGTTCCTGCTCATTTCGGATAACAACAGCCATACCCATGGGGTAGTTCATCCCGTAAACATTAACTTTGATATTTTTAATAACACCAACGTTCTTCACTACACCGAAACCAGTAAACTGATCGCCCCTGGGGGCATTTTCAATAATAGAACTGGTGGCGTATGCGGGAATTTCAAACGGGGGTTTTACCCATGCGTAGGAATTAAACGATCCCTCGGGATAGTGTACCCGGATACCCATTACCTGATTACCGGAAAATTGAGTTGCATTCTCACCAACGGTAACGGCACGAACATAAGAGTACTTATCATTTTCGATCGTTCTGGAAGAACTTGAAAGCAATACATCCCAGTTGGGAACATAAAGAGAAGTGTTCATTGCTGCTTTTTCTTCCTCGGTGTACCGGGTACCGGCGGTGGAGCTGAAGTCCACCAGAGTAGCCTGATGCTGACCCTGATAATCATCCAGTAGTTCGTTGAAGTCGATCAGTACGCTTTCCTCAGCGAACGCCGCTCCGGAAACTATCAAAAATGCGGCCAGGAAAACGAGAATCTTTTTCATAGGAGGCTCCTTTGCCAAAATATACATTTATAAACATTACCTTAAGAAAAACTATAGCGGGGTGCAGGAAACTGTCAACAAATTAAATTTTTTTTGTGCCATTTTTTCCTGAAATTCGACTATTTTTTTTCATTCTGCATCATCGAGGCCAATATATGGCGGTGAATGGACCTGTTGTCCCTCTATCGTGAAAACAAGTTCTTCTATCCCGGGAAAATTAAAAACAACGTTGTACCTGAGATTTTCAAGGGCCTGATCGAAGGAAATCGGAAGCTTTTCATCGATATTCAGCAACTCGTTATTAAAATCTACAATGGCAGTTTTTCCAACAACAGCCACATGTCTGACAACCGTTTCCCGGGGAAGAGAATAGCTGAGAGCTAAAGTTTCCGGCCCCAGAATTAATTCTTCAAGAAATACGGAAATACCCTCGGCAGTATCATGCCGATGCGGAATACCACGGCGCTCAGAACCGATTCGGGTTCCGGCATTATCGGGAAAAAAGAATATACGTCCGTCCTTGTCTGGATGCAGAAAAGCATATGCAGCCAGTGAAATTATTAAGGACAGTACAAAAACAGATGCGGGCATAAGGGGGCCGGCTAATAACCGGCTGAACGGCTTTGTCAAAAGCGAATCTCCTTGCTTTCGAAATAGTTGACGAAATCGACAACCCCATTATAGAGACCCTCGCTTATCCGGCTCAAGTATTCAGGCCGGCGAAGTCGAATTGATTCAGTACTTTGCGTAACAAAACCCACTTCCACCAGTACAGAAGCCATCCGGGCGTTACGAACCACAAACCAGCTTTCCTCCCGTCGTCCCCTGTTGGGGATATCAGGACCGAGAACAACACCGAACTCTTTAAGAATCATATCTGCAAGGCGGACACTTTCATGGGTGAACTCCTCCTCCCAGAGAGCATTAACGATAGGTACAATGGAGTTGGAGCTGCCGCCAAGTGAGCCCTCATCCACCAGTGTACGCCGATAATCCCGGGGCAGGTACCACACCTCATAACCTTCGGCATCGGGATTCAAAGAGGCATTGGCATGAATGGAGAGATAGATCATGCCCTCCCGGGGCTTGAGCTCCACTCCGTTGGCCAGGGTAACCCGGTCTTCCAGAGTTGGATAGACATCACTGTCCCTTGTGAGTATTACCCTTTTATCAGGAAAACGTTCCCGGAGATTTTCGGCCAGTCTGAGGGCTACTTCAAGAACAATATCTTTTTCCATCAGGGTGTAGGACACCCCATCCACCGGCCAGTTCCGCCGGGCTCCTGAATCCCTCCCACCGTGCCCGGGATCGATGAGTATAGTGGTAAGTTTGTACGAACCGGGAAGTTCAGACTCCACGTCAAAGAGCTTAAAAATAGTCTGCGCTGCTTCCCGGGAGAATATCAGTGTTCCCTGCTCTTCAATTATCGTTCCGGTTACAATCAGTTTCTCCCCGTTAAGTACCATCCATGGGTCTCCCGTACGGAAGACAAGAACCGTATCGTCCCGGCTGAGTCTCCCGCTGCTCCGCCAGGGGTCCCAGTGGAGGGTGGCGCCGGTTCGAATCAGAAGATTTTCCAGACTCACTGAATCCGCATAAACCCCGACGGGCAGCAGTAGAAACAACAACAGTACTATTACCTGCAACGGAATTGAGGAAGAAAATCTTTCAGTTGCGGTGCTCAAGATACCACCTGCCTCCGGGTAAACCGCCTTTTATCAACGCCTTCCAGAAATCCGAGAGTACCACAGCATCAGAGTTTTCTGCGAGGCATAGAAGCCCCAGGGATGAAAGTATATCAAGAACATCGGCAATGCTTCGCCCGGTATAATCGATAACCGAGGACGATGGAGGCGGAGGGACAAAAAGTTTCTCATCAGGGGCAGCTTGAAATCCCCGGGAGGGCCGCGGGGTATGGGCATCCCAGAGCTTATTCAAAAAAGAGGAAAGCTCTGCCTCATTTTCGATATTAAAAGCATCCGGGGGAAACGGCTCTGATGCATCCAGAAAAGCCCCGGTGATATTATCCGAAGGGTTCAGCACCAGGTTGAGCTTTCTCAGGGCAGCCATGGCCCGCTCTTCAGCCTCTTTGGAATCAGCACCCACGGCAATCACATTCCCGGCCTTTTCCACGTTGTTCCGGGGAAAACGCAGGGACATCCCCGGAGTGTAACGAAGAAAAACTTCCTTGACTCCCGGCAGTACCAAAGCCTCCTCCCTGCCGTCCAGAAGATGCACGGTTCCCTCTATCCCTATCAGTGCCTTCTCGGCACAGACAAGTTTTTTTGAAGATTCAGGGACTGAAGCAGATAAGCCGGCGGCCAGACGAAGAGCTCCCCGGGTAGGCTCAATTCCACTGGAATAGGGGTAGGTCCAACCGGACATGTAGCCTCCTGAAAGCCGGGCGGCAATTTCACCGACAACAGGTCCTGAAGGGCTGAATCGGATATCCCCTTTGGCTGCCCCTCTTGTGAGTCCAAGGGCTTTTATCGCCATTTCAAAGACTTTCCAGATACCCTCGGTATCTTCTGAGTTCAAAGTTGATGGAATTGTATGACCCATTTCTATAAAACAGGGAGGATAAAAGATATGACGATCGGCCAGACCGCAGCGTATAAGCCGACCGTCCTCCACCAGAGCATCCAGACTGTATTCAGAGCCTTCCACATAGGTTTCCACCAGGGCCCGGCGGCTGAAAGAATAGGCTCTGGCCTCAATCAGTGCGGCGGCAAGAAGTTCCCGGGACTCAATTTTCACCACTCCCCGGGCCCCCATGCTGTCCACCGGCTTCACTACCCAGGGGCCAGGGATTCCCCGGGTGAGGAAGGTAATATCATCATCCGGGCCGATTTCGGTAAAATCGGGTGATGGAACCCCTTTTTCCCGGAACCTGCGGCGCATAAGAACCTTATCGGTGGCCAAAGCGGCGGCCTGAGGGCTGTGCCCGGGAAGATTCAGTTCCTCGGCTATCAGGGCAACTGCCAGGGAAAAATCGGTTCCAGCAGTAAAAACCGCATCCAGCCCCCGGGACTCACGGATTCTCCTGGCAGCGGTGATTAAGGACGGGGTGTCTTTAAGATCGATATTCACAAACTGATGGCAGAGATTCCGGCCTTCAGCCTCGGGGTTCCCATCGGCGGCAACTATATACCAGCCCATGTCCCGGGCGATGTTCAGTGCGGGAAGCTGCATAGTGCCGCATCCAAGTAAAAAGAGCGTTTCAGACAAGAGTATTTTCCTTGACGGCATAAATCTCGAAGGTGTCTCCCAGTGAAAAAAGACGGCTTATAATACCGAAAAGAATCTTGAAAAATCGAGAATTCCGGAAGAGACCAAAGCGCTCAGGATGATGTCCGGTTACTTTGATTTTATACACTTTAAATCCATATCGAGAAAGGATTTTTACGGCGGTTCCCGGGGACCATATACTGTAATGATCCGCTGGGCTTCTTTCTAAAAAACTTTTCAATGATCGCCGGGCGGAAATACCCCCGGCGTTGGGAGTTGAGAGCGCCAGAACACCTTTGTCTTCCATTAAACTGTTTATGGTGCGAAGAACTGTTCCCAGATCTTGAAAATGTTCAATCACATACCAGAGGGTGATAATATCAAAAGTTCCTTTAGAGAAAAACTTTTCAGGATTTTCTCCTGGGAATGCAGATGAAACTGCCGGTATACCCAGATTATCCCTGACATAAGCGGCGGCATCAGGGGAAATATCAATTCCATACGGCTGGAAACCAGCCTCCCGGGCGGCCTCGAGAAAAGGTCCGAATGCGCAGCCGATATCCAGCAGCCCCCCCCTTTTTTTTCCTCGAATGGAAATGATTTTCAGCCGGGATAGCCCCATGGCTTTGATGTTCTTAAAATCTTCAAGATAACTTTTACCGTATTGATTCTTATACTCCGATTGAAAATAATCCTCACCGTACTCATTTTCCGGGACTTTCTCAAAACGGTAGAGCCCGGTAATACCGCAATCCGGGCAACGGTAGTAGGACTGCCGGGGAAAACGGGCAATTACCGGAGGCAGAATTTTTCCGCATGCCAGACACCGGGGTTCAGGGGCCTCCAGAGAATCCAGCAGCCTTGATAGGCTGCCCTCAGATTGTAATTCAATCATCAAGGAGAGTTTTTCAGCAGATTTAACAAGGTTTTCCGGAGAATCAAGAAGTTTTAACAGCTTTTTCCTGTTATTCCCAATTTGCCGCCCCGATCTGCCACCCATCCGGCCGAGACCAGGAAAACCAGCGGCTTTGGAAAGGGATGTATGGTAGTCGGTAGGATCGGCGGTAATCACCGCACAGCCTGCGGCAATCGCTTCCCATGCGGTAAGCCCGTAACTGCAGAAAACCATACCGTAATTTTTCAGCTGGTTTTTAAGATTTCCCGGGGCATCAAGTATATTCACTCCCCGGGGAAGGACGTCCGGTGAAAATCCCGGGGGCAGAGTCAGGTGAACCCGGGATGCGGGGATACCGGCTTCCAGGAGCATTTGAGCCAGGGAGGCGGTACAGCCCGCCGGATCTGCTCCGCCGAAGCTCAGGAGTATGGGGCCATTGGGGTTGGGCTTCTGCAACCGGGGGGGGAGGTTCAGCCAGGATGGTGAGGCCTCGTTGGCATCAGACCCCCTGGGTCCGGGGATGCTGTCCAGGACGAAGGGTGCAATAATCCTGGCCGGTCCGTCATCATCAAGGAGTACCGGGGTGGATTTTTCCGCCCAGGGAAGAATACCGGCTGCTGTACTCTTTCGTCTGTCAAAGACAGCCAAAGTGCGGCCGGTATCGAAAAAAGAATTATTCTTGAGGGCGTCAGAGGTCAACAAAAAAGGAATTGAGTCTGGTAAACCTGGAATTACCCCCCTCCAATCCTCGGGCAGCAGGGCATCAGGCAGCGCATCATCAATAATCAGGG
Organism: Spirochaeta sp. UBA2779; assembly: GCA_002352375.1. GTDB lineage: Bacteria > Spirochaetota > Spirochaetia > DSM-2461 > DSM-2461 > UBA2779. Next base: position 12,007 of record DEIH01000038.1, read on the forward strand.
AAGCGGGTATCTCCATATCCCGGGCGGTATCAAAACAGCGGCGCAGATGTCCCGATCCCATTCCTTTTCGGCTCAAGGGAAAAAAAAGAACCCTTTCAGAGGGCATTCACAGTACTCCGGGTGAGATAGGGAATCACAACATCCAGATCCAAAGGGCTTCCGGTGTAAAGCTCAGTAAAAAGGTTTTTTAAAAACTCATAATCTTCCGGGGTATCCAGGGTAATACGGGCATCTGGAGCTCTGAAACCATCGGGAGCCCGGGGGACAACGATGCGGTACCGGTCCGGCCTGCGGTATAAAAAGGGTGATACATGCTCCCTCTCGTAGAGATCGGCCGCCTCGGTATAAGCTTCTTCCAGAGATGATACTTTTACGATTTCCACACCCGCTCCCAGAGGCATGTCTCTGTATCCTGCAAAATCCGCCCCGCTTTCTTCTGAAAGACGAAGAGCCGCATTGGCCATTATTGCAGATACCAGAGGGTTATCCCCGGTGGCCCGAACCAGCCGGTGGGCTCCGGTTTCCCGGGCTGCCAGAACATAGCGCTCCAGTACATCGTCTTTGGAACCCACAAAAGTACCCCAACCGGCTTTATCCGCCAGGGGGCGGAGAGCCGCTTGCGAGTCCCGGGTTGTTACCAGCATCCGGCTATCGGCTTGGACTGCGTCCAGAGCCCGCATAGCATGCTCAATCGACGTTAAACCGGAAAGTTTGAGCAGGGCCTTCCGTGGCAGCCGGGATGAATCAAGACGCACTTGAAGAAAGATGGAAGTTGTTACAGAGGACAAGTTATTCTCCCCATTCCCAGAGTTCTGTTATTTCTTCCGCATCATGGAGGAAACGGTAGCGGTTGATATTTACCCAGCTTTGTATCTCTTTCCAGGTTTTTCGGGTAGCCGAGGCGGATTCCCCCGAGGAGTGAAGATAAGTCCACCAGCCGGATCGGGTAAGTCGTCCGGTATCCCCCCGGCGCTTGACGGCCAGATTCTTAAGAAAGAAACGGCGATAACCCGGGCCCGGAGTAGAATTCTGAGGAAGCATTTCATCCATATAACCCATTCTCAGAGCCGAATGTGTGCGAATTTCCTCTCCCCAGAGCCAGGCCCGCATACCGTAATCCAGCAACTGCCACCAGGACTCGGTTATCTGGGGATCGAATCCACCAATGCCGAAATGTTTATCCCGTCGGTAGATACCGGTGTAATCCCAGGGCATCAGGGTGGCCACTTCCCCGTCGGCGACCGCGGTAGGCTGTACATCAAAAACTCCACCCTTACCCGGCAGGGGGCTCACCGCCGTAGGAATCAGCTCCCCACGGCTGTTCCGGAACACCGGTACAGCACAGAGGCGGCCCCGGTCTGCAATTTTGGAAAAAACCCGGGAGGAAATTCCCGCCGCGTTGATTTTCATATCACCCTGAACCACAAAAATATAATCGCTCAAGGCTTCCCTCATGGCCGCATCAATCCTGGCTCCGGTGCTGCTAAGCTGAGAAAAAATAATAAAACGTACTATATCGTGTTTTTTGCTGAGGGCTTCCACATCGTAAGGACAGGGGCCGGATTCAAGAGAAAGAACTTCCCGTACCCCGATTTTACAGAGCTGATCGAATAAATCCCGACGAAAGGGCCTTGTACCCCGATTAAGAAGAATTATTGATAGCCCGGGACGTTCCTTGTTCTCCCTGTTCAGAGCATCTCCACCGATGACGGTGTAGGGTCCCGCGTCGGGAAGAATCGGTTTAAAAGTTGAAGCAGTAATACTCATCACAATCCGCACAAGGACCGGGGAACTCACCGGAGACATGTTTTACATGCAGTTCATTCCCGGCAGCCCAGACTTTTTCAATATTCTCTTTAAAAACGTTACCCGACACGTCCCTCCGGCCCAGGTCGTCCCGACAGACGGGAACACTTCCATCGATCAGAACAGGCATATCTCTTTTCAGATGCCAGCAGGGAAAGCGCTGAAGAGGGGATAAATCCGCCGGCTGTCTTTCTGGTAAATACGATGCATAACTGTCGTACTTCTGAATAATTACCTGAGCCCCTTCAGCATTCCACTTCTTATAGAACTCTTCCAGATGTTCCTCATTTTCCTTCATCCGTACGGCCTGCAGCCAGCAATTGGAACCAAAAAGTTTTGTAAGATGCCGGGCTGTTTCTTCAGCTTCAACCTGCCCTTCTCCCCGAAGGGTGCGGTAGAGTTCCGGATCCGAGGCATCAAGAGAGACAATCCACATTATCCTGTCCGTTTCTTTTTCCCCGGCCAGTTCTTCCAAAAGAGTTCTATTCCAGCCGATACCTGATGTCTCAATGAGTACCCGGCTCCCTGCTGCAAGAGCAGCTCTAATCAGTTTCCCGATTTCAGGATGGGCCGCCGGTTCCCCCCAGAGGGAAAGACCGATTACTGCATCCCCGGCAAAATCGATTATTCTCCGGCATAAATCTTCAAAAACATCCAAAGGCATATAATTCCTGCCATCCCGGGGATCTCCGGAGAATTTGGGGAAGGGGCAGTAGGAACAGGCCTGTGGGCAGTAATCTGTTATCTGAATGGGGAAAAACGCCGGCAGATTACGAAGAAGTAAGCGGTTATCCGGTATTACCCTGCACAGAGATTCGGCATCCACACCGCCTGCGGCAAAAAGCTGTTCTGCGATATTCACATTCCGCCGGGTATCAGTGCTGATGGAAACCCGGTCCATTCTCAAATCCACCGGGGAAAGCTGAGTTTCCACGTCAAAAGCATTGATATCCTGCCGGATAATTTCGAACAGACTGTCCCGGGCCACAGGATTATCCCGGTTTACCGCCAGGGGCATCAATTTCTCCGGTATCAGAACAGAAAGTATCTCCGGAGCCAGACCCACGGGGTAACCGTCGGAAAAACTGTACTCCGCATCGAATTTATAATGCAGTTTCCAGAGATTCATACTGATATCTCTGTCGATCAGAGGAAAGTCCCCCCAAGTGTAGAACAGAGCTTCCACAGGGGGTAGTTGAGGGCTTTCTCCGGGAAGCTTCGCCGCTGTGATAAGAGCTTCAACAAGGATTTTTTCCGTCCATTTATCTCTGCGTATTACCCTCATCCGGGCAAAAGGCTGCTTTTCGGGTTCCTCTCCCACTTCCAGGGTGCCATGGGGAACCGGAGTATCAGAATCTGCGAAGAACACGATTCCTGAA
>DEIH01000038.1:15231-38046 GCA_002352375.1 Spirochaeta sp. UBA2779
CGATATCCCTGCGATGTTGATAATGGCCAGGTTTTTCATACTCATTTCCCTTTTCGGCCTCAATGAAGGCTTATCTGAATACTCAAGGGAGGCTTTTACTTGACCCCTTTGGCACTCATCTCCATATTAAACCTGATGATGCATAATCGTAACCCATTTCGTTTAGTTGTTCCTCTCCTGCTGAGTCTTTTTTTCATCCTCTCGTCCTGCAGTGCTGAGGGTTCGATAAAGAGGCAGATCAAAAAACTGAACCTGGATTACAGGATTGATTCAGAGGGGGATTACCGGGTGCAGGTAATTATCCCCGGGGACAGGAATGTTGAAGTGGGTGTAAGTGCCCATACCGAATCTCTGGAGAAAGATGTCAGTGTTCGTGATATATGGTCGGTTGCGGCCCGTATTCCCGGGAAACTGCCCGAAGGTCTGGCCGAAAACCTGCTGGGGGACAGCTGGTCTTCCCGGGAGTTCGGATCCTGGGCACTGGCGGGTACCACATCCGAGGGGAAACAGGTATTGGTTTATATAAGCAGAATCCCTGAATCATCCTCTATAAAGGTGCTTCATGCCGCCTTGATGGATACAGCTGAATCTGCTCGGGGGCTTCACGACGCACTCTCCGAACTGGAAGGTGACTGAACTTGTTCAGCAGTGAGAAACGCCCTGTATGGTCGGTAAGTGAATTAACCCGGGCGATAAAAGGCCAGCTCGAAGATACATTTCCATCACTGAGTGTCGAAGGTGAAATCTCCAACTGCCGACCCTCGGCGGCAGGACATATTTATTTCACCCTCAAAGATTCAAACGCCATGATATCTGCAGCCCTCTTCCGGGGAAAAGCCTCACGGGTGGAAGAACAACCACGAGATGGTATGCAGGTGGTGGTTAGCGGAAAAATCGACGTCTATGCACCCCGGGGTTCCTATCAGATTATTGTTGATAACGTTAAAGCCGCTGGAAAAGGAACTCTCCTTGAAGCTCTGGAAAAACGTAAAAGAGCCCTTGGGGCAGAAGGTTTGTTCGATCAGGAAAAAAAACAGCCCCTCCCCCCCTACCCCCGGCGTGTGGCGGTAATCACCTCTCCCACCGGTGCAGCGGTGAGAGATATACTTCAGGTACTTGCCCGGCGCTCTGCCGCCCCCAGGGTTACTCTGCTTCCCACCATGGTTCAGGGAAGTGAAGCTCCGGTGAGAATTGCCGCCCAGATTAGACGGGCAGCTGCCTATAACCTGGGGGATGTGGTTATAATTGCCCGTGGGGGAGGATCCCTGGAAGACCTGATGGCCTTCAACGAAGAAGTGGTTGTCAGAGCTGTGGCCGCATGCCCCCTTCCTGTAATCAGCGGGGTGGGACATGAAATCGATATTTCCCTGGCCGACCTTGCATCGGATATCAGGGCGGCCACCCCATCAGCTGCAGCAGAGCTGGTGAGCGACCGCTCGGAAGACCTCCTCCTCAGGGCCCGCGGGTTCCGCAGAGAGACCGCCGGATTGCTATCAGCCCGGCTGGATACAGCAGGACGCCGTCTGGGAAAAGTAGGAATCAGAGAGCTCTCCCATCTGGCTACAGGACGTCTTGAAGAGACTATGCGGGGAAGTGATGAGGCCCGGCGTGAGCTGGAACGGGCGGCCGCCGAGCGTCTCCAGCCTTTAAGGCGCCGATTGGAGCTGGCAGGACGCTCGCTGAACGATGCCTCCCCGAAAGCGGTAATGGCTCGGGGTTACGCCCGGGTATCTCTGAGATCAGACCCGAATGGCCGGAGTATCAGCGACTCAGAGCATCTGAAGGAAAACGATGAAATCAGGGTGGAGTTTGCCCGGGGTACTGCCGATGCCCGGGTATCAAAACTTCACAACGACAGTAAGATATGAAGGATAAAGAGATGAAAGGATTTGAAGAAAAATTAAACCATCTGGAAGAACTGGCTGAGCAGATCAGAGACCGTGAAATTCCCCTGGAGACAGCCATGGGCCTATTTGATGAAGGTGTGGTTCTCTCAAAAAGTCTGGAAGAGGAACTTGAAGGGTTTGAACGGAAGGTGGAGATACTCAGTAATGAGCCCCCGGAAGACGGGAGCGGGGAAGCTGAGCTGAGCCCCTTCTGAGACAGTTCAGACAGTTTTTTGAGAAAGAAGATAAAGATGTGACGGGGGTGGCCTCCAGGAGGGCTTTACCGGGTTTTCAGCCCGGAAACATCCACAACATCCCCGGGTTTTACCCCGTGAGTATCAAACCAGCCCTGATTCACCTCCAGAGCGTAAAGCACATTCCGGTATGAGGGAACAGATGCCAGGCTTTCAGGTTCCATATCCTCAACCTGCCTGATGGTACCATCGGCGGCGATAAAAGCGATGGAAAGGGACAATTGGGTATTTTTCATCCAGAAAGTCACTTTTGATTCATCTTCAAAGACAAATATCATGCCCTCATCTTCCCCCATGGACTTCCGGTTCATCAGTCCCTGTTCTCTGGATTCCGGAGTATCGGCGATTTCAACATTCAATTTGTTACCCGCCACATCCAGTACTTTTTTATCCAGAGTTGCAGCAGCGCAGCCTGTAAGCATTATAAAGAAAAAGAGTACGGATAGGACGATCGGGGCTGCCAGACCGGACAGGCCCCTCCAACCGGCCCGGCTGTACCTGTGCGATCCCCTGAATCGGCTGATTTTTTTTTTAGAATTCATCAAGAAACTCATCCCGGGCTTTGGCCCGCCAGGCCGCCCGGTCAGTACTTTCGGCCTGAGCGGCTTCGAACACTCCTAAATCCAGATATTTCACCGTTAGAGGGCGTTCCAGGGCCAGGCGGGTCTTCCCGTCTTCCCACCATGCTTTCTGTGGATTCAAGTCTGCAGGACTGCCGTAACGTTCTTCCAATTTGGTGTAAACGGTAAACCAGTCAATTGTTTCAGGGTTCAGCTCCAGCAAAATGACACTTAGAGCGTCATTTTCGAACTGAAAAAGTCCCCTGTTGATAAAAAGGGAGCCTCCGGCATCGATAAGGGATGCCCTGGGCCGCTCAAGCAGACTGACATCAGCCTCACCCTGATAGTTGAACCAGCTGTCCTGCAGGAGCAGATCTTTTACCTCATCGGGGGCCATTCCCAGGCTGATACCGTGGTAGGCCCGGGGAATTTCTGCAGCCTCAGACTGGGCAGAGGCAAACTGCAGAGGCACAAGGAGAGCAACCCAGGGGAGCACGAGCCGCAAAAATAACTGTAACTTACATCGAGAGAAGGTCATTCAATAATCATATCGGCAAAAAAGAGCTCTGTTGAGAGTATTTGCGCTTGAAGCTTCAGGTCTGCACAATCATGATTGTACTATGTTAGAGAAATTTTCCATCATTCTTCTGATACTCCTCACACTTACTCTGCCGATTTCTGTTATTTCTGCGGGGGAGAACGAGGGAAAGATTACTATTACTGAATATGAGCACAAGGATTATTTCCGTTCTCCCAGAATGGAGGAAGAGGACCGTCTCCGGGGTAAAACCTTTCAATTCCAGCCCGGCCTGGAAATTATAACCGATGTGAATGATGTGGAAATTGAGTTTTTTGAGGAGAGAAGGGGAAAGACTCCCTGGGAGCAGGATAATCTATCACCGGGAGCGTACAGGGTTCGCCTGGAACGCACGGGTTACGAAATAGTCGAATTCCTGGTGAATGTACGCTCGGACCGGCGCACCGTTGTTAATGTAAATATGGGGAGACCCACAGGAACTCTTTTTTTAACTGACCTCCCTCCCGGGGCTGTGGTAACAGTCGACAGGGCTCCGGTGGAAGGTAATGAGATTACAGCGGCAGCGGGAACACGCACCCTGAGGGTAACAGCATTCGGCTGGGAAACCCAGCAGAGCGATATTCAAATACCCCCAGGCGGCAGTACACAATGGCGCTATGAGGGAAGCCGGTCAACCTTCAGTCTGGGAGATTTAAGAATCCGGCCCCGGGCACTCCCCACCGGAGATAAAAGGGGTTTTACAATCGAGTGGAATGCCGATTCCGGGGGCAGCGCCGACATCCGGATTATCTCCCCCGAGGGTCGTCAGACCGCCGTTATTCCCTTTGCCGTATCTTTCTCCAGAGGAACGGTTTACTGGATTCCCGGAAATGTGAATTCAGAAGAACTTTCCCAGGGAAAATACAAGGTAATCCTCAGCGGAACCGGGTATGATTCAAATTCCGCTTCCAGCGAATCCTACATTATTCTGGATAACCGCTTTAAAAGGGAAGCCAGGCCGGCCTATGCTCCCCTCCCGGGTTTGCTCTACGCTCCGGGATCAGCGATGCTCCCCAGAGGAATCTGGCAGGCATCCACCGGGGCCGGAGTCTATTTCGACGGCGGAATCCCGGTAGATATCGGCATCCGATTCTCCCCGGCAAACCGCCTGGAGTTCAGCGGAAAGTTCAAACTCACCGCCCGGGATCCCTTTGATGCAACGAGCATCGGGATGGATTTTTCGACTTCCTGGCGGGCAACTCCGAAGAGTGGCCCCTACACGGTGAATCTGGCCCTGCTCTTCTCCTATGAGGGTTATGCGGCGGATTTCGGCCGCATTCCTTCGACGAATCCAGGAACTTCCCTGCCGGGACTGCAGTTTTCCATACCTATGGAATACGCCCTTGGAAACTGGAATATTGTGCTCTCCCCTTCAGTATATCTTACATTCCTCGGCAGCGATCCGGGCTCCCGGCAATTCTCCGGGCCGGCACGGATGAGTGAATCTCTGGGAGCCGGTGTTTACTATGAGGACGGCCTTTTCCTGGCAGGTGCCTCTGCTGCAATTCGGGGGCCCGATTATCCTCAGGGATTTCTGGAGACAACAGTCTGGTACGGTTTGGAGGGACGATTCGATCTTCCGGGGGATGCCTCTTACCTGGCTATGTACACCGGAATCCGTACTCTGAATGCCGATCCTGTGGTGAGTCTGGGAGTTGAGTTCGGAGTGATACGGTAAACCGGTATTTTCAGTGCAGCCAGAAATACAGTATCAACCCCACCCCGATTATAACCAAAGCACTTAAACTCCAGTATCGGGATGCCGGCCAGTCCTGTTTTACCCTGTAGCGCCGTTTATCCGGCCAGGGGACCGTTTCTTCTTCTGATTCAGCCAGATAACCACATTCCGGGCAGCCGCCTTTAAAATCATCAACACTTCCCTCTTTTCCGCATCGGCTGCAGCGTGTTCCCATAAAAGAGCGGCCGCAGGAGGGGCAGGTATCCGAACGTCCTTTCACCTCGGCACCGCAGGATTCGCAGAAAAAGGCTCTTTTCATTGATTAGAGGCGCTCGTAAGCCCAGATGGTCAGGTCATCATCCTGAGGATCTTCCTTCATATGAGAGTAATACACATAGCCGGTTTCATCACCAACTCGATGACTGTATATTTCTTCAAACTCGGCAAAGTGCTCCTCCAGAAACTTTACAATTTTCTCATCTACTTTTACCCGACTTGTTTTTCCCCCGGTTTCATCGGGAATAATACGGAACACTTTCTCCACCGAAGCCAATGCCATTACCGCATCCTCGCAGGTTCCTTTGAGAGTTGAAAAATCAAAATGCAGAGGTTTCCCTATGGTTAAATCGCAGCGTCTTTGAAGAATATAAGATCCCTTGCTCAAAGCCGCTTCAACAATGTCATCTATCCTTCTTGGGTCGAATTCCTCATTATCCTGGCCGGCATTAATCTGTTTATAAATGGAACTGTCTTTTTTCACCCTGAGATTATCTTCATCAAGTGCCGCAATTATCAGATCTTCAGTACTTTCCGCCTTGTAGACTTCACCGACTCTTTCCATGGGTTTAATGTATTCGTAAGTCGGTTGAATCAGTTCCTGATCTATTCCGATCATAGAACGGGGGCAGTCCTTGTACTGAATTACCTTGAAATCCCTGCCTCTGAGGATGTGATGAGCTTCCTCTATACCGTCAGTGTAAAGAAAGAGTATATCTCCACGATTCAGCTTTCCCTTCACTACCTGATACATTGTTGGATTCATTTCAATCATCCCGGATTCTATCTGACCTGCCGCCGGAGCATCCGCCAATTCAAGAACCTTCATTTTTCTGGTTTTACCATCGTAAATATGAACCAGATTATCTCCTGCATGTATCATTTCATAATCTGAAGTACGGACATTCATCACAGAAAGGTTGAATGCCGCAAAACGTCCCCGGAATCCAACTTCATTTATCAGGTCGTTTATACCGAAGGTGAACTCCCGGAGGTTATAACTGAGTCTTCCGGTTTTAACAGCTTCTTCCCGAATTTTCCGGAAGTAGTCAACGTAAAGAGCTGCAACCTGAACCATAATAAGGGAAGCTGTAACACCATGACCGGCGATATCCAGCTTAATCATCACGTAATGGTCCTCATCCAGCTGCCGGAAATCAAAATAGTCTCCAGAAACCGCATCAGCCCCTTCGTAATAGCCGAAAAGCCTGAAAAATGCATTTCCAGCACTTCCTGTGGAAAGTTTTATTGGATCACCCTGTGTATTTTTAACAATGTCCAGAGGAAGAAATGTTTTCTGTATTTCCTGACCGGCAACTAGCTCTTTCTGATCAACAGCCGCATGAAACAATCCCTGTACCATTCCATTTATAGCATCAGCCAGATCTGATATTTCATCTTTTGTTTTGAGTTTTACTCCAAAATTTTCATGCAATAGCATATTCGGTTCATCCTGGATTTTCTCAACAGCCCTCACAAGCTCATGTATTGGCCTGACAAGCTGTGAAGAAAAAACCAGTGCTACAATCAAACCAAGAGCCAGAGCGATAATCGAGGCTATCGATGTGATGAGTAGAATACGCTTTTGAACAAGACCGAGCGAAGCCTTGATACCATCAACTGAAACCGCCAGGCGAACCACCCCTTTGAACACATCGGGATTCTGTCCATCCTGATAGAGTATCGGTTTGTAGAAAACAAAAATATCGGATTCTCCTGAACGGAGAACTTCGGCGTTGAAATCAGGATACACACTGAAAAATTGATTTGAGATATCAAGAAGCATGGTCTGAATCATTTTATACTGAGTGGCAACCGCCTTTTCCGCCTCGAGAAATACGGGATCTGAGAAGTTCAATGTTGCGATTACCCTTTGAAGTTCTTCATTTTGTTTATTCTCGAGATCGGAAAGTGAATTGAGCATTAGACTATAATCCGCATCCTGTACAGCTGTTAAAACATCATTACGCATCTGATTAATGAAGGGTGTTATTTCATCATCAATAATCTCCTGACCGATTACCACATCCAGGGGCAATAGATTAAACCGCTGAAAAATAGCTGAGAGAGCCATACGGTCTTCCAGTGATATGTCTGAAATTAAAACATAAGAACCCCCAGCACCCTGCTGATAAGAGGTCTTTACCAATTCCGAATCGGTATTATCCGATCCCTCCAGTACAAGGTTGTAATTATCCTTACTCAGAGACACAGGGATTTTTAATTTATCAAGGATATCAGGATCGTTTGTCGACCAGATGTAATTATATCCATCACTGGTAGCCCGTAATCCGCCGCTGCTCCCGTTTTCAGCTCTTGGACCGGTTACTGTCATCCAACGGGCATCTGGGAGAGCCTTAATTCTATCCTGGAGTAAAAGAAGACCGCCCCGGTCGGCATTAGGAATAATCGTTGCGGCACTGGTAGTCAAAGTTTCTATCAGCAGGCGGGATTTGCTTTCCAATCCCCGGGAAAGGGTGTCACGTTCCATGCTGATCCAGAGCATACCCAGAGCAATGGCCACCATCAGAATGGTTATTAGTACCAGCAGGGAAAAAGCCAGGGTAAACTTAAGTTTCAATACAGATTTGCTCTTTTTCAACGACATGGCAGCATCCTTTCTCGCAGCGGCAGATATCGGGTTATTTTCAAGAATAGCCCGGGCATTTCGTTCGAGTATCTTCATTTCCCGGCTTATGGATCCAAGCCTGGAGACGGTTATAATGACAGAGGTAAATCCCAACAGTATAAGGATTAACAACAATAACTGGTTTCCATTCAGCCGGAGGGATCGGGCTGCGGGTTTCCAGAGAGATTCGTATTTATAGATTCCGAAAGGACCGAATTTCACATTCCCGGTAGGATCCAGACGCATAGGAATATTCCAGAAGGCTTCTCCTCTAAGAGGATGAATTACACCGATACGGTAGGTACCCGATCTCATATTTTCGATGGGCCCGATTTCAGCCAGTGTATCACTGTAAACCTTCAGCTGACCGGTAGATCTTATGAACTCATAATCCCAGGGCTCTCCCCCGTCTTCATCAATAACTGCCGAGGAGAGTAGTCCTCCCACAAGGAAACCCCGGCCGTGGATGGTTAGGTAAATCTGATCGTTCTCATCCTTTCTGTCGGTTACAAGTGAAATAAAAGTAACCGGGACATAGCGGTTGGTGAGCAGTATTTCGGTATTGGGCAAACCCTCATTCCCGGCCACATCCACCGCAGCGACAGAGTAAGCCCACACACCGTTATCGATGTTTAACTGGGCGATGAATCTATCAGAGGTTTCAACGACGCCATTGCCGTCGACGGGAAGGGCCTCCTGGGTAGTGAAAATTTCAAGCGGCAGCTCATCAACGGTACCTGCAAGTTTTACACGGCGCCAGCGGTAGTATGCGGCAGCCTCTTTTTCTCCATCCTCCCACTCCAGGGAGAAGGAATTTGAGTTGAGAAAACCATCAGCAGAAGTGGGGGGAACCCGCATTACCGGCGGTGGAGGAGGCGTAACATCCAGTGTATAGGAGAGCTTTAAGGGATCCGACCAGTTACCGGCAATATCCCGGACAATCAGAGTGAAAAACCAGTCACCTTCAACATCTTTCGGATTATCAAAAATAATCTGTGATTGTGTTTCACCGTATTTCTGATCAAGATCTTCAATTGAGGGTAAATCCTCCGTGTTCTGAGACCAGAGCCAACTATAGGAAAGGATTCCTGAAGAATCAGCCGGAGGATCCCATCGGACATTGAGGCTTCTGGAATTCCCGGGCTTCCCTGAGTTGAAATTGGTAAAACGCAGGATGGGCCGGTCAACATGCAGATCGGGCTTTAACAGTACCGATCTGGGAGTTCCTGCAGACCTATCCCCCCAGAGGATATAGATATTTCCATTCAGGATTGCAGCGCCGGGAAAGGATGCAGAGTTCTGGTCTGAACCTTCTGTCAGGGCATTCAAAGAAGAAATCTCAACTTGATATCGTATGGTGGAACGATCGGCGGCGGCCTCTCTCCGGGCGATACGGATACCACTACTGTCAAACCAGAGAAACCAGGTATTCCCTTTTATGTTGAATATACGCGAAGAAAAGCTGGATCGGCCGGGCTCTGCTGATACGATTTCCGCCATTTGAGAGAGAGGACTTCCATCCCGGTTTAAGACTGCAGCGGCAATGGAAGGAAGCTGCTGCCCTTTATGTCGCTCCCAGGTAATTAATATTTCTCCATTGATCCCCCTGCCAAGAGAGGGTCTTTGATTATCCCATAATAGAGAATTACTACCAACGCCCTCAGGCAGAAGGTTTTCTGTTATTGGAATGGCAGATTCCCAAACACCTCCCTGCTTACGGTGTTTCAAGTAGAGCTGGTACACAAGATTGTTCGATCCGGTTCTCAGAGACTGAAAGACAACATATTCATCCTCGCCATCAGCCATATAAGAGGGTAGAAAGTTCTGATCAAGAATATCGCCGTCAATAGCCCTGTCGTTATCAAGGTTGATAAAAAGAGTGCTTGCACCCCACTGAACACCATCAGGTGATGATGCACTGAAAACGGTTAACAGTGAATTCCGTCCGGGAGCTACACCTGCAGCCTCAGTTCTTCTGGTGAGAAAAAGCAGAAAACCGCCATCGGGAGTTGCAGCCAGTCTGGGAGCCACAGGAACATCGGCATTTCCCGATCCAGGTGGAATGGTTGCAGTCTTAAGAAACTCTCCCGATGCTCCGGGGCTTTCCTGAATGTAAATTGATACACCGCTGCTGCCTTCGGCAACAGCAACAATTAAACGCCCGTCGGGGGCTGTTGAGACAGAATACAAGGGTACTTCTTCCAGCCATAGATAGGGTACACCTTCTGCGACACTCAATACGGGTTGAGACCAGGTTTCCCCATCATTGGAAAACATAACTCGTATGGAGATAGTGGCGTTCAGTTCATCGGCATTACCTTCAAAATCCTGCCAAATCATAGCCATACTGCCGCCGGCTTCAACCAGCTCGGGGAACCGGCCTCCATATGCCTCTTTAACTGGTTCAGGGAAATCCCAATAGAGCTTTTCCTGAGCAGAAATAATCCCTGAGGTTATCAACAGGGCGAAAACAATAAATAGGAATCGATTCAGCCTGTTCACTTTCTGTTGTCCAGCCAGGTTTTAATTTTCAGTACATCGGGGTGATTCCGAAAACCGGAATACTTATCAATTATAGCATCATATATTATTTGAACTGTAGATATACTGTTCTGCAGCATGGTTTCTTCAGCCCTGTCGATGAGTAGCCGAAGTTCTGCAGGAGTGGGCTGGGGAGCGGTATAGAAGCGGATGGCATCCTGAAGGTTTGCTGCATCAAGGTTTTTTTCCCAAAGTACGATAGCTTCATCAAGACGTCTGATTAATCCGGGAGATGCCGCAGCTACGGCGTTTGTTCCCAGCACCTTGGTTTGTTCCCAGTCGCCTTTCACTGCCTGAGAAATGCTTCTGCTTTTATTGATATCCGCTTGAGACGGTTCGGGGATTACCCTCCCCATATACACATCAATTCGATAAATAAGATCGGATAGAGACGGGAAATCCGGATTGAAGGAGTATACAGCCTGAAGCTGAGGATCCAGACCCTGCTTGAAATCTGTTCCTTCCAGGGTTTCCCGGTCGTTTCTCCGTAAAGCCGTTTCCCCTTCTGTAATTAAAGACCTCACAGTTCTCGAATATTTATCAGGATCTGTAGCCTGAAGAATCTTCATCTTCAACAGCAGAGCGGAAGAATTACCCGGGAAAACATTCAATACCTGCTGCAGCAGATCTCCAGCAGCGGTAAATGCCCGAAGTGCATCGGGATTCCTGACTATAGACCCCCCGGAAGGAGAGAGTCTGAGTCCTTCATTATAGTAGCGGTTCGCCAGATTCAGATATTGGTTCATCTCCATATAAAGTGGATCGCTGGCATTGATTACAGTATCCTGAGCCGACTGCTGAACAACCCGGAACCTCACAATACGTTCCCTGAGACGGGTATCTTCCTCTCCGAAAATACTTACCCAGAATTCCTGAGCCTGAAGCAATACCGATAAACCTTCTCCATAACGCCGCTCAATAAAGGCTGTGTCGGCCTCTGCAATTGCGTAATCTCTGACTGTTACTGCCAGGTTTCTGGGAGCGCTGAGAGTTTCCGCTTCCAACGCAGACAGGCGCTCTTGTATTCCGGATTCGCCGGCAACATCCTTATCGTTTAATTCAACTTCAGCAAGCAGATTTTTAGCTCGTTCTAATGCGGCAGAAGCTGAAGTATAGAGATCTTTGGCCCTGTAGGATTCGTTGATATTGTTTGTTCGCCGTCCATTCAAATCAGCTTCCCTGGCAGAGGTAATCAGAGTTTCTGCCTCATCAAGGGCTGCCTTAGCAATGGTTTCCGACCTCAATGCCTTATTACGCCGGGTTGCAGCATCAGTTTTTATTCCCTGCCATCCGCCGATTGCATTACTGAGATTCACCAGGAGTGTCTCGGCTTTAGTCTGGAAACTCTGGAACTTCACACTGTCTTCCACAGCTGTGGATCCGGCTAACACATCCTCTACAGTATCCAGGAAATCACTAACAGCATTGGAAAGAGAACTCAGAGCTCTTAATGAAGGTACAATTTTAAGTGTTTGTGCTGCAGTCGGACGACTGTCATCTATCAGGCTCTGGGCCTCTGACATACTGCTTTGAACATTTCCAAGAATCTCTGATACCTGACTGTCAAGCGTATTGTAGCGGGGTTCCATGTAAAGGATAAAAACATTTACTCTCAGGGCGTACAGATTCTCCAGAATTCTGTTCAGATCGTTCTTCAGTTCGGTATCAATTTTCTCAACCCCGGGAGTATTTACCCCCGAATATTCAGCATACCGATCCATAGTATCAATCCACTCACTGAGCAGAGCTTCATATTGATCGATGGAAATCTGCAGTTCCTCGGAAAGGTTCTGAATCTCCTCAAGGTTCAAAGTCGCCAGGGAGGCATCATCTGTTTTCGGCTGTTTCTGACTGATTTCAATAAGTTTACCACGGAGTTCCGAAGCTTTTAAAGTAATCTGAATCTCTGTAACCATAGGATCCAGAAGATCGGTAAATCGGGTAATACCACTTACCCTCTGTATAGCTGAATAGGTTTCGGTACCCTGAATTATCTCAAGAGTTTTTTCGGCTGCAGCCCCACTGAGAGAGTAGGATGCGAAGGCTTCATTCAGCAGCCCCGAATTAAATTGCACCTGTCCATCGGTATAAGGCTGCCTTACCCTCTCAAGCATTCTAGAGAATAAACTGAGATAGGCCTTCTCCCACTGGAATTCCTGGGCAAATAGAATACCTTCACTCTCAAGACCCTCCCTCCCGGAGAAAAACAAACCGATACGATCGTAACGGAAATCCTCAGGAGCTCCATCCAGATCTTCATAAAGCTGCAATCTCAGGGTATTGAGCTTATCACTTAGAGCTTTGGAACTTTGAATCTCTTCAAATAGGGATTTTAAGGTTCCGGAATATTCTGCCAGAGCCTCATCCCAACCTGGGGGGTTCAATCCGGAAATAGCATTTACAGCCGAAGGTTCCAAATCACTGAGAAGCTTACTGTTCTGTTTCCAGAGATTAAGGAGACTCTCCATGTCCTCAATGATGAGATCACCCTGGGGTGCATTTTTTTTATAAGCATCAAAAATAACCTTCTGCCTCTCAGGGTTCACCAGATATTTCTCAATATCTTCAGGAGAACCGGCATCACGATATTTTTCATAAGTTTGTGATTCACCGAAGATACTGTCTATAAAACCTCTCTGGTACTCATCCACCGCTTCTTTGTACTGCAGTAATGCCAGTTTCTCATTACCCCTGACGAAAAAGTCTTCCCGGCGCAGTATGTCCAGGGACTGCAGTAGCCCACTCTCTATGTAGGAAAGATTCTTCCAGGTATCACTTGTGGGGTCAGAATCCAGAATTTTAACTTGGTTGAACAAACCCTCGAGTAAACGAAGTTTTTCATCGGGACCCAGATCGTCCCGGGGTATTAGCACTTTTATTTCATCAAATAATTCATTAATTTTCTTTTCCCGTTCCCGGATACTCAATATAATTTTCTGAACCCGCTCCATCTGCTCAGGATCTCTGCGGGCAATTTCCACCAGAGCTTGAATTGCATCGTCAAGAAGCCCTTCTTCAATAAGGGCTGCAGCATTTTCAAGTTCCGCTTTAGGGTTGTAATTATCTGTGGAATCGATACCGCCCCCTGCGTACAAAGGCAGCCCGAGAATCATCAGAAGGAGGATAAGCGGGAAGACCCCTCGTCTTCCCCTGTTTGAGATTCTCATTGTCACAAATATACGCCTAATGGCTCCTTATTGGATTTTCCTGTTAAAGGCCCATGCCAATTCTATCGATTATCTCTATATATATCGGCAATTTCCGGTTCTTCACAAATACTGCTTCACAGAACTGGTTAAAACACCTTCCAGGCGGTATATTGGAGGCGTTCATGAAACGTCTGTTTATTGTGTTGGGAATCCTGACTGCTGCTTCATTTTTATGGGGTGACGGTAATGACGCTTATGCGACAGCATCCGACTGGTTCGGATTGGATCCCAATGCCGGTCAGAATTCTTTCCTCACCCTTACAATCCCCGGCGGCGGGAAGTATGAAGGTATGGCCACAGCCCATACAGCTATGGCCCTGGATGAAGGCTATCTGGAATCCAACCCTGCCGGCGGCTCGTTTCTTCCCAGGACCATTTTAAGCTTTTCCCATGTTGACTGGATTGCCGACTCAGCTCTTGAAACCATTGCCTTTGCCTACCGCCCGGAAAAAAATGAAAACTTCGGCATCGGGTTTAACACAAAGTTTCTTCATGTCCCCTTTACCGGATACAACGATTGGGGTTCCCAGTACAGCCGTTACGGTTCATCTGCTGTCGGCTGGTATACAGAATTAATCGCTACAGCAGCAGTATCCTACAATTTCCTCCAGAATTTCTATTTCGGCGGTGTATCTGTGGGAGCCAGTCTCAAAGCCGGTTACCGTGGCGTGAGTGCTTCACTGGAACCCGGACAGAGTGCCATGAGTCTAATGGGAGATTTCGGGGTAATGACCCGGTTCAACTTTCTGAAGACTTATGCCGCTAGAGATATGAACTGGGGTGTCGGAGCTACAATCAAGAATCTTGGAGCTGAGTTTATCGAGAACCCCGATCCTCTGCCCACTTATGCCAGTCTGGGATTATCCTACAAGCCCATACGCCCTATCACCATTGCCCTTGATTTTAATGTTCCTTTTAATCTCAATGGAGAAACAGCAGAAAAATTCAGTATGGCCGCCGGTCTGAATGCTGAGATAGCATCCTTTGTTTCCGCTCACAGCGGTGTTCTGATAAAAACCGGTAAACCGCGTTTTACTCTGGGTGCGGATGTCAACCTTAAAAATTTCACAATTCAAACCAACTACACCCTGGATCTGGCAAGCCGCCTGGAACTCTTCGACCGTATGAGCATTGCCATCAAAGTAGATATGGATACGGTTAAACAATTACTTATTAAAGATGATGTTCAGGATCTTTACCTGGCGGGCCTTGATGCCTATGCCAGAGGAAATCTCCCCGTTGCCATCGGTTTTTTTGAAAATACAATATCCCTGGATCCCACATTCAAACCGGCGCGGGAAATGCTGGCAACCGCAAATGAAGCGATGAATCTCGAAGAAGAACTCAGGAATACACTGACAAATTAAATTACGTCTATGGCCTGAAGGATAGACTTCTGATTGTAGAGCGTTGCGTATTTTCGGGCTGACATTCCCAGCATGTCTTTTAGATCCACATCGGCTCCCCCCTTTATCAGGGCAATAGCCGCCTCATCGTGTCCATTTCCCACAGCTAGTGTTACCGCAGTCTGACCATCCCTGCTGGCATGGTCCATCTCAGCCCCCATATCAATCAGAATGCGGGTTAAATCCACCAATCCAGCTGCAGAAGCATCCATTATCGGAGTGGTGCTACGATCCTCAGCTATCCCATTAAGTTCAGCCCCGGCCTCAAGTAGAGGTGGTACCAGATAGGTATGGCCAGATCTTATGGCATGATTCAGCACTGGAACCCCTGAAGAATCCCGCAGTGAAGGACTGAATCCGGCTTCCAGAAATAATCCCATTAAAAATCGATCCCCTTTTTGAACCGTTTCGGTAAACGCCCTTGGGGATACTTCAATATTTCGAACGCTGATATTATGACGGGCCATTTTTTTTGTTGTTTCTTCGCTCCAGGATACCTCTACTTCAGCATAATAATCGTAGATATTCCTTCGGCTGCCGGGAATTACAACGAATCCACTGGTCCAATCAGGTATTGAATGGGCCTCTTCGGGTAAAATCCAGAAAGTCATCCTGTCGGTCCGTCCCCGTTGATATCCGAGAGAATAATGCAGCCAGGCTGAATTAAAATCTTCGGAATCCGCCACACAAAGTACATAGGTGGAGTACTCAAGACACTCTTCCAATCCCTGCAGCAGTTCTATTTCGGGTAATTCAGAATTATGATACCAGGCATGAAATTCTATAAATAATCCGTCCAGAATCTCCCGGAGTGATGGAAGTTCCCTTAATCTTGATTCACTACAGACAACTGATAGTTTCATGATACTCTGTATCGCTTTATACTCATTACTATAAAACTAAAGCCAGGACTGATATGCCGCAAGCGGAAAACAATGAGAAAAAAGAAAACGATGATGCTTTAAGACGTTTTATAGATCGTCTTGAGAACTGGCCGGAAGACGAGCCCCCCTCTCCTGCCGAGCTAAGATCTCTCCGCCGGGAGATTCATCTGACAGAGGATGACAGGGATAAACTGGAATTACTCTCAGAGAATCATATCAGACGGGCCCGTAATGCTCTTGCAGGTAGTGCTTACGACCAGGCAGCGGCGGAACTGGCCCGTGCTTCCCAGCTGCGGCCGATGGATGCCCGCCCCCGGATTGAACTGGCCGGGATTTATCTTCAACGGTCACTGGAACGTGGTTATGGACGAAACGACCGCCAAAGAGCCTTGAAACTAGCTCATAAAGCTCTTGAACTGAATCCCGGAGACATGGAAGCCAGACAGTTTCTTCATGATTACCGCAGAATGAATGCGGATTTCATGGCGGTTAAGTACAGGCGCCTGATTATCCCGGCTGTAATCTTTACTGTTCTCCTGTTGGCCACGATCTGGTGGCAGAAAGACTGGGTACTCAATTTTTTATCCCCACAAACAGAGATATTAGTTCACCCATTTACAGGACAAAATGACGGAATTATTCCCGATAGTAGAGATATTGAAACAAATACAACAGGAATCAGCGGCGGAAATCTCGACGCTGAGATTTTTTTGTCATCAGTCGGCCGCAGGAATGATGATTCTTATGTCCGTTTACTCGGACGGCTTGAAGTTTCGGATAAGAATCTGGGAGAATTGAAACTTATGCTTCGTGGCAGGGATGCTCAAGGGAGCACCGTTTTCACAATTCCCTGGGATGTCAGAGATGATACAGATCCTGTACTAGTTCCAGGTGATAGTCAGGTTCTAGTCCTGTTCCGTTGGCTTGCGGATCCTGAAACATCAATTGAAAGTCTTGAAATCCTTCCTTATGAAATAAAGAGCCCCTCACAGGAGTCAGCACAGGAACCGCCAATTAAACCTGAAATTATCTGGGATACAGCCCGGCCGGAAGGAGCATCACTATCGGCTGAAATCCGCAATTTCAACCTTATCGAAGCCTACGACCGACAGATATTAAATATGGAAGTAGCTTTGGAGAATTCGGGTATTGTTGAGCTTTCAGATTTAGTTCTGGGAATCTCTCTAGGGTCTGATCTTCCGGAATACACACTGAAGGCAGTTACCTTTGAGGAACCCCCTTTAAAAAGGGGGGAAAGGCGGGTGTGGCCTGCTGTGATAGGGGCTCCACTGGATGCCGACCTTCAGAACAGGCCTGTCACAATAACGGTAAAGGAACCCTGATTTTTTTATTTAATGGATTCCTGATAATGTCTGATCATATGAGCAAAGGGAGATTCTTCTTTTTTCAATTCCCTCGATCCCCTGGTAATCTTACACAGGCTCAAACCCAGTTCCCGGGAAATGTTTCTCTGGGACATCCCGCATTCAATGAGCCTAACAAGAGTCCAGCGGGAGGAAATATCATTCACCTCATTTTCGGTGAGCAGACTCTCAAGAAAACCTTTTATCAGATCGGGATTGTCCTCCCGGGCCAGAGCCTTTGACAGTTCATTCAGCGGAGTGCGGTCTACATCTTCATACATGTTGACTCCCAATATAGGTTTCCTCTGTGTGTATCGTCAAGAAGAAACACCTTCATCTCCACTATTCTTGAGAAACTCAGAAGCCATTCCATACTCGTGGATTTTACGATGAAGGGTTTTTCGGCCGATTCCCAATATTTCGGAAGTACGGCTTTTATTTCCCCCAAGGGCATTCAGGTTGGCTCTGATAATTATTCTCTCAGCCTCAGACATTGAGACACCAAGAGGGATACGGATTCCATCTTCTTCGCTGCGCTGAGTAATATGAGGAGGAAGATCTTCCGGAGTGATAAAGGAATCTTTACTCAATACCACCGCACTTTCAACAACATTCCGAAGCTCTCTGACATTGCCCGGCCAACGATAGGAACCCAGGGCCATTGCAGCTTTCGGCTCCAGTCCCTGAACATCACGGCCGTTCTCCTCGGCAGTTTCTTTTAAAAATCGGGCAGCCAGCAGGGGGATATCCTCAGGCCGTTCTCTGAGAGCCGGCAGGTGAATATTCACAACATTCAATCGATAGTAAAGATCTTCCCGGAAACGCCCTTTTTCCACCTCTTCTTTCAGGTTTCTATTTGTTGCTGTGATAATTCGAACATCCACTGTCAGAGTTTTTTCCCCACCTACCCTCTCAAAACTTTTTTCCTGAAGAACACGGAGAATCTTCAGTTGGGTGGATTTGTCAATTTCACCAATTTCATCAAGAAAAATGGTTCCCCCATCGGCCAATTCAAATCGGCCCTTTCTCTGGCCTGCAGCTCCGGTAAAAGCGCCCTTTTCATGACCGAAGAGTTCAGACTCCAGGAGAGATTCAGATAAAGCCGCACAGTGAACCTTTACAAGGGATGCATCATTTCGAGGCGAACGGGCATGGAGTGCATTGGCCACCAGCTCCTTCCCTGTACCGCTCTCTCCGGTAATAAGAACACTGGCCCGGGTGGGTGCCACCTGCTCAATCAACTCAAAAACCCGGTGCATCGGAGCGCTTTTACCAAGAATCTCCGAACCGCTTTTTTGTTTTTCAAGCCGGGAGATTTCAGCCTCAAGCTCTTGATGTTTACGGGCCAGTTCTCGACGTCCCAGGGCCCGTTTTACAAGTAAACCCAATCGGTCGAGATTCACCGGTTTGGTGAGGAAATCATAGGCCCCGTTGCGCATCGCCTGAACGGCATTGTCCACTGTCCCATGACCGGTAAGAATAATAACCGGTACCGTGGGATAGGACGAAACGACTTTCTTAAGAAGCTCTTCTCCGGAAAGTTTCGGCATTCTCAAATCGGCAATGATGAGGTCAATTTCCATTTTCAACATCATCTTGAGGGCTTCCTGACCGTCTTCCGCCTGGGAAACCAGATAACCATCCATCTCCATAGCCCGGGATAAACCGCTGCGGATATTCTTTTCATCATCAACAATAAGGATTCTAAACGTCATAATTCACCTCCTGACAGGAGTTTCCTCTCACTTTGGGGAACGGGGAGGGAAATTCTGAAAGTCGTTCCACGGCCGGACTGAGAATCCATGTGGAGATCGCCGCCATGCTCCTTCACCACCTTATACACAACGGTAAGCCCCAACCCCGAACCGGTATCCCTGGTAGTAAAATACGGCTCAAATATTTTTCCCTGAAGTTCCTCAGGTATACCCACCCCTGAATCGCTTACCACAACGATAACATTGTCCCCCTCCCTCCTTGTCTGAAGCCTGAGTTCTCCACCATCGGGCATAGCACTGATGGCATTTTTTATCAGATTGAGCAGGGCTCTTTTCATCGCCCCTTCATCCAAAGGAATCGAAGGGACACTTTCATCAAGAAGGGGAAGAACCCGCACATGAGCCCCCTCCATCTCGTATTGGAGAAATTGAACCAAATCTGTTATCAGGGCGTTCAAGTCGCCGGGAAGCGGCCGGGAATCCTGAGGCCGAACGGCAAATAGATAGTCTGAAACGATGTTGTTCAACCGTTCGGTTTCCTCTTCAAGAATATCCAGAGACTCAGATAAATCTTCAGCACTGGCACATTCCCCCTGCATCTGACGCCTCATCAGCTGAAGGTGAATACTCATGGAAGCCAAAGGGTTCTTAATTTCATGGGCGACACCGGCGGCCATAGTTGTCAGAGAGGCCAGACCTTCGGCTCTCTTCAATCTGGCTTCTTCTGCTCTCAGTTCGGTGACATCTTCAATGTAGAACATATTCCCAACGATGCTTCCCCGGTCGACAAGGGGTAAAACGCCACAGCTGAGAGTACGATTCCGGTCCCTGTGGAAAACAGGGAAATCCCTCATGGCAGCACCCCGGTCTTCTTCCAGTGCCGTTCTTAAAAAAGTAGAAAGATCTGCCGTGGCAATTACTTCCCAGGCCGGATTATCCGCCGGGTCGATTGTGGTAAGGGGCAAAAACCGGCGGGCCGGTTTGTTAATCATTATAATATGGTGCTGAGAATCAGTTACCAGAACTCCCCCGGGGATGGAGGAGAGCACAATCTCCAGCTGCTCATTTTCCTGCACCAGAGACTGAACCAGGGTATAAAGACGTTCGTGGTCCAGACGTCCAAGGCGATCCAGTTTTTTTAAAGCACCGCGAATAGAATTCTTCATCAAAAGGTACCCATGGCCGAGTAAAGGCCCCGGAGTATCAGGGACACCGGCATATTCAGACTTTCGGTACGGATTCGGGCTTCCCTGAGCCACTCAATCTCCATGGCCGCACGCTTATGATCCGGTACTTCTGAATCCCTCCAGCGTTTTTGAAGTTCACAGCTTAAGGCTTCCAGAAAGATAACCAGATCCAACTGATCCCGAATATCAGAAACCTCTTTAGGAAAGATAGGATTTCCTGATGAGGCATTATCGATGAAGAGGGACGCTGTGCCCTGCATAATTTCCGACGGTCCATTACGCCAGGCCCTGAAATAGGCTACCAGCCCGCCCCAGCGTTTATCATCCTCCCGGAACACACGGCGGAGAACTTCCGCTTCTTCAGAGCTGCTTCTTTTTCTAAAGGAATAATCCCGGAGCCGGGAAATAACTGTTGGAAGCAGCATGGATTTTCTATCGGTTATCAGGATGGCAGTTGTATCTGGCGGCGGTTCTTCCAGGAACTTGAGCAGTGCATTTCTAGACGCAACAGGCATACGTTCGGCTGCATCTATAATGACAGTTTTATGATCTCCGGCTGAGGAGTGAACCGCCCATCCGGTGATGTGCCGAACCTGAGATACAGGAAGAACTGCAGGCAGTGATTTCTGAATAAACGCACAATCATCAACCAGTGAATCAAGCAGCTTCTCCAGCTTCTTCTCTGAAGGCAGGGGGTTGCCGGGAAGAAGTTTGTCGATGGACTCGGCCAGCCGTTCCATTATGGGTCGGGTTTTTACGAGTTTTTTCTCATCTCCCTCCCAAAGTACGGGATCGAAGCGCCGAAGCAGCTTCCGAGCCGAGCGGACTAGAAGAAAACGCGGAGCATCAGATTTATCCCGACGGAGAACTTCTGCAGAAGCGGCAATTTCCGGTGTCATATCCCGGCTTCCTGCCAGTATGGTTCTCGGATGCGCCAGGGATCGATGCGACCTGCAGTGCCCGCAGCTGCAGTTCCAGGCAGCCTCTTTCTCACAGGAAAGTGAGCGGGCCAGTTCCAGGGCGGCGGTGAGCTTGCCTGACATTGCAGGTCCGGAAAAAAGTATGGCTGGGGGTACAGATTTTTCAGCTACATCGTGACGGAGCCGGGAAGTGATATTTTCCTGATGCAGAAGGTTTTCAAACAACTAAAAACCTCCTGAAAGGGAGGGAATCAACCAGGGGGTAATCAGATTCAATGATGAAATGATGTAGCTTCCCTGAAACATAGCTCCAGCCACCGGCCAGGGAAGACGAGAGAGCTGAAGGACCACCAGTAAACCTGCTGTAATACCTGCTGTCAGACCGCCCGCTCCTCCGAAAATTCTTGAAATTACGGATGTTGAAGCATCTCTGATAAAGGATTTCAGCAGAAATCCGCCTATTAACAGGGCCAGAGTAAAAAATAAAACAATAATTGTCGGAATAAAAGATGCAAGATAGGCATTCCCCGTCTGTCCTTCCAATATTAGTACCGCAACAGCAGGGGCATCGGGATACAGATTCGCTCCCACTCCCGTCAGGTTGAGTATGAGATTTTCCAGAGGAACAGTCAGCAGCAGAATGGCCAGCAACGATGAGAGAAAAGTGATTAACAGAAAAAGAGCCGGACGAATCCCCCGAATTATCCCGTAAACCAATCCCATAATTATCAGCAGCAGGATAAAAATATCTGTCATACTCATCGGGCATACTCCATAAGAATTTCGGTAATCCGGTCCGCAGCTTCCCGGGCCGGATAAACTCCGGTCGCCTCTCCCATACTCTGCATTCTCCGAGTATCGGAAATCAGATCTTTTATTATCCTCTCCAGAGCCTGTGAATCAGAACCCTTCTTCAGTGTAACAGACATTCCGGCCTCTTCGGCCATTGAAGCGTTTAACAATTGATCTCCCCTGGTAGCTCCCCTTAATGGTATGAAGATTGCGGGAGTACAGGTTGCCGCCAGTTCCCACACCGATCCAGCCCCCGAGCGGGCAATCGCCAGATCGGCAGCGGCAAGAAGATGAGGTAATTCAGTGGTAAAAAACGGACGGCTCAAATAACCATCGGTATCCGGCACTGTTGGATTTCCCGGTCCGGTCTGATGAACAACCGCTGAAACATCCAGAATAGCCTCCAGACAGCCGGTTACCAGATTATTTACTTCAAGAGCCCCCTGTGAGCCGCCTAGAACGAGTATCAACGGCCGCTCATCTGTGGATGTCAGGCCCGCCAACCGCCGGCCTTCCTTCGGATTCCCAGTAAAGAGTTCATCACGTATCGGATTACCGGTAACTACAGCCCCTATACGGGATTTTCCAGAAAGATAACCAAGTGTTTTCTCATAGGAAACAAGAGCCCTGGCACCGAGTTTGAAATTCAGCCGGGCTGCAAGACCGGGATCGACATCAGACTCATGGTTCAGGATGGGGATTTTAAAGAAACGGGCCGCAGCCATCGGGGGAACCGAAACAAATCCTCCTTTGGAGATGAGAGCCAGGGGTTTTTCTCTCCGGAGGATTCTTAAGGAAGCGAAAAAACCGGCAATAATAGCGAAGAGGTCAGTAAAATTCCGAAAAGAAAAATAACGCCGCAGCTTTCCCGAAGGTACACCGAAATACCGAATATCCGCACCCTTTACAAGGGCTTTTTCCAAACCCCGGGAAGAGC
>DEIH01000014.1:0-3701 GCA_002352375.1 Spirochaeta sp. UBA2779
TGCTCTTCTTTTAATACCAGCGAGGCGAGAAGACATGCTCCGCCCTTCCATACACCGCACTCGGCAATATCACCGCTGATTCCCGAACGGCAGACATACCTTACCGCTTCGGCCAGAGCCCAGCCGCGTTCTGGAGAAATCAAGGTATACGGTTTTACTTTTTCCCATATCGAAAGAAAGCCTGAATCCATATCAACAAGATACTGCTGAGGCGAATGTACTCCCCAACCGGCAGCGATGAGTTTCCGGGCTGCATCTTCGATGCTTATATCAGCATCATTCATGGGGAATAGGGAAAGGCATCAGGAAAAAGAGTTGATCGTGCGGTCTTGAGTACAATACCGATTTCAGCCGGGGATAACGGGCCGATGAGAAGCTTGTAAACAGTACCATCTATATTCGAAACAGAATCGACGCTCAAAGGGTAACCAGAAGCGATTACTTTCAATTGCTTCAAAGTATCATCCAGGACTGTTCGACTTCGGTAAGAACCCACCTGTATATATTTAAGCAAAGGTAAAACTTCTGAACTTACCGACTCTGGTATTGAATAGCTTTCGGCTACTTCTGAGGTTTCAGCCTCATCAGGTAACTCCGGTGGACGCAGATCCGAAGGTGTGAGAAAAAAAATTTTACTTCCCTCTGTATCAATTGAAATTTCTTCAGAAGTCTCTTTTTCAGAACTGCTTTCTTTTTCCGCTTCCGGTTTTTCATCGGCCAGATTGTAGGTAATGATGGTTTCGCTCTCAGCCGATTTTACCACTGGATTTTCAGGAATACCCGATGCAGGATTGTAATCAGTATCTTCAGTGAGCTCTCCGGTTTCCACTAATTCAGCCTTCGGTTCCACTTCAAAAGCCTGAGAGATGGGAGTAACACGCACCGGGATCACATGATCAAACGGCATCGCGATATTAGATGCAGCTCCTTCTTCTATCAGGATGAAGATACCCGGAGTTTTCAGGCGGCCTGTTACAGTCACATCTACCTCTGCACCACCCCGGGGATTGGTTATTTTTAAAACAGTGCCCTCAGGAAAGGAGTTTGAGGCCGCTCTGAACACATCAGACTTCCCCGGAAAGTCGGAAGATCCGCCAACTGAAGCATTCCCGGTCCATACAGACTGGGCGTTAATGGCGAATGTTAGAAAAAACAGTGCCAGGACAGCTGAATATTTTTTCACGGCAAATCTCTCCTCTGAATACTCATCGGCTGTTTTTCGGCGCAAAGTTAGTGGATGAAAGGAACAACCTCTTCTCCCAGCATTGTACCCATTATGGCCCAGCGCTCTGCAGGTTTCTTATCAGTATCCGTTTCACTCAAGTTTACAAAACCTTCCCCTCCATCAGAAATTCGGTTCACACTCAGTAAATGCCATGCAGCACCATTTTCATCAGGATCGAGCACCAGCAGAAAACCGGCGCCGAGTTCTTCAGCGTAGTTTAAAACCTCCAATTCCGAATCGAATGACGACTTATCGCCTTTTAAGGAAAACATATTAAAAAAGATATGTCCCTTTTCAAACAGGACATCCATTACACCTGATTCCAGTGAAACAACCCTTGTTTTCTCCTGAATATCCATTTCTTCCCTGGGCATCGAATCTTTTGTTTCAATAAGCAGTGTTAAGGATGAAGCAGAAAGCGAACTGCTGAGAAAAAGCATCAGGATTACTGATTTTCTGATAATTAAGTTCATATTAATAAGTTTCGGTGATACCGATTGCAAGTTTAGGGTGTCCCACACATCAATTCGATGCTACATTTTCAAACATGGCCAAAGGCAAGCGAATATACATAGTTGGAGCCGGTGATTTCGGCCGGGCCATTGCCAGAGAGATTAACGCCAACGGCGTTATCGGTGATGTCGTGGCGTTCCTGGATGATAACCGGGATAAAATCGGAACCCTGATAGACGGGATTCCTGTTTTGGGACCGGTAAGTGCTTGTGCCGGGATACTGGATAGAGGACATAATGCCGAAGCCTTGCTGGCACTCCCTTCAGTGTCAAGAAAACAGCTCAATCAGGTTTATGAAGCTCTTCGCCGGGCTGATTTTACCAGAATACGCATTCTGCCTTCAGTCAGTCAGCTGGTTACGGCAGACCCTCACTTTGTCCAGGCTCGTGATATGGATCCCCAGGACCTCCTGGGAAGAGAACCGGTTCTCATTGATTTAAAAGAGAGTCTCTCATATGTGAGGGGAAAGCGTGTACTTATTACAGGGGCCGGCGGAAGTATCGGCAGTGAATTATCAAGGCAACTTCTCTACGGTGGAGCCGAGAGATTGTATATTCTCGGACATGGTGAAAACAGCATATGGGGAATAGAACGGGAATTGAGGAAACTGCAGGATGCCGGTGTCGGGGAAAAAGCTATAATTGTTCCGGTAATCGGTGAGCTCCAGGATAAAGACTATATAAACTTTCTTCTCAGCCGGCTGAAAGCTGATGTAATTTTCCATGGTGCCGCTCATAAACACGTCCCCATGATGGAACTCAACCCCGTGGAAGCCATGAAGAACAACGTGATGGGAACCCGGAATCTGATTGACGCCGCGGTAAACGCCGGTACACAGCGTTTTGTGCTTATCTCTACGGATAAAGCTGTTAATCCCAGTTCTGTATACGGGGCCAGTAAAAGAATTGCTGAGATGCTGGTACTCTCCCAGCGTGATAAGGGTCAGGATTTTATGGTGGTTCGTTTTGGTAATGTTCTGGGTTCCAGAGGAAGTATCATGCCCCTGTTCAAGGAACAGATATTCTCAGGGGGACCGGTTACCGTTACCCATCCCGATGCGAAACGCTGGTTTATGACGATTCCTGAAGCTGTCAGCCTGGTAATTAAAACAGCAGGTCTTTCTGCAGATAACGGTTTATACATGCTGGACATGGGCGATCCTGTGAGAATCGTGGATTTTGCAAGGCAAATGATAAAATTCTACGGCTATGATGAAGAGAGTATCCCCATCACCTTCGTTGGAATGCGTCCGGGAGAAAAGAAAATTGAACGCCTATGGTCTGATGATGAAAAACCTGTTGAAACCGAGCACCCTCGAATTGTCAAAGTTACTTTTCCTTCCGGAGTAAAGGAAATGGTACGTAATATAATCGGGGAACTTGAACCGGTGGTAAGACTGGATTCTGAACAACCGGAACTTTTCCGGAACCGGCACGTATTGCGAAAAATCATCAACCGGTATTTCCCCGCTGTGGCAGGCTCGGAAAATGAACCGGAATACTAAATCAATCCCATTTTTCAAGCCTTCAATGGGAAGAGCTGAATGGAAAGCCGCCCGGAGGGTAATAAAAAGCGGATGGCTGACAACCGGGCCCGAAGCCCTGATTTTTGAGAAGGCCTTCGCCGGGTTTCTACAAAATTCCGATCCGCCGGGAAAGGAAAAGATAATAACCCTGAGTGTGAATTCAGCTACCTCAGGTTTACACCTGGCCCTGGAAGCCGTGGGCATCGGTTCGGGAGACCTTGTAGCCGTTCCTTCAATGACATTTACCGCAACAGCAGAGATTGTCAGGTACTTAGGCGGCAACCCGGTATTTATCGACTCTGATAAATCGACTGGAAATATGAACCCGGACTCTCTTGAAAAAGCCGCCATTTCTGCAAAGAGCAATGGAAAAATAATAAAAGCAGTTATACCTGTTCATCTGGCGGGTTATCCTTGTAATATCAAAGCCATCAGAAA
>DEIH01000014.1:3755-8103 GCA_002352375.1 Spirochaeta sp. UBA2779
ACCGGTGAGGGTATGGCGGGAACTCTGGGAGATATCGGAGTGTTCTCCTTTTATGCCACTAAAACCATTACCAGCGGTGAAGGTGGAATGGTGGTTACCCGGAACAAGAAATATTCCGAACGAATGGAACTGATGCGCCTTCACGGTATAGACCGTGTTGTGTGGAACCGGTATGCAGCTGATTCTGAAGTTAAATCATGGGAGTACGACGTTACTGCTCCTGGATTCAAGTACAACATGCCCGATCTTTCCGCTGCTATCGGACATGTACAATTGGGGAAAGCCGATTACCTGCTTGAACAACGTCAAAAACTGGCAGAAAGATACACTTCCGCACTTAGTGGAATATCGAATCTGGAGCTGCCCCGGGATACCCGGGGACATGCCTGGCACCTGTACATTATCCGTACAGCAGGCAGTGAAGTGCGGGATAATCTGGCCGGAAAACTTAAGCGGGAGGGTATCGGAAGCTCTGTTCACTTCATCCCTCTGCATCGGATGACGTATTGGAAAACTGAATACAATCTTAAACCCTCTGAATTCCCTGTTGCCGAAAACCTTTTTCAGCGAAGCCTTTCTCTGCCTCTGTGGCCCGGCTTACAATGGAAGGAACAGAAACGTATTATCGGCGTAATAAAAGAGAATCTCGGGGGAAACTCTCATGGATGAGGGCAGAACTCTCTCAGAAAAGATGTCAGGACGCCTCAAACAGCCCGCTGATGCCGGGGGAAAACGTGTTCTAAACGGCCGATTATTAAGAGCTCCTGCTGTATCCGGACGTATTAAATCTATCGAACTGCCCGAACTACCCCCGGGAATGGTATGCATTACAGGCAAAGATTCCCCGGGGAAAACCAGGTTTGCAGGGACACCCATGCCCCTGTTCACCGGGAAAAAAATACTCTGGAAAGGTCAGCCGATACTGGCAGCAGCCGGAATGAATACCGGGGAAGTCGAAGAATGGATTTCCCGGGTTAAAATAGAGATAACCCCGCCCGAAGGGAAAGTTGAACCCCTTGTAACAGAAAAACTCGTGGAAAAGGGTTCGACAGTAGAGGCTTTTTCGAAAGCCTTTCAGGTTATCGAAGAAAGAATCGAGATTCCTCAAACACCTCCATCTTCAGCAGCTCAGACTGTCGTCTGTGTAAAAGACGGTTCTAATTATACGATTCATGCTGCAACTTCATGGCCGGGCAGTATCAGGCAAAATGTAGCAGCAGTGTTGAAAACTGATAAAAAAAACATTCATGTACGAACCTACCCCGTCAGCCCCGGCTCCAACAAAGAGCTCTGGTACCCGACTATAATGGCCATTCAGACGGCGTTACTTTCCTATCGGGCAAAAAAATCTGTGAGAATTAAGGATACAGGACCCGGCTATCCCGGTGGTGACTTTCATATACGCGGTGCCATTGATGCTGAGGGTAGAATTACGGCACTTGAGATATTATTCACCCTCTTCTGCGGAGCCGTATTCCCCCTGGAGGAAGAGTTCTTTGAACGGGTTCTTCTCGGATTATTCAATATTTACCCCTGCAGAAACTATTCAATTCTCGGCCGTATCAGCCATAATGCATCCCCGCCGTCCACCTTCGGCCCGGGAGCAGGTTTTGAATTGGGTTTCTTAGCCGGTGAATTATTCGCATCCCGTGTCGCAGAACACAGTCTCTCCCCGCCTGGAGGATGGCATCGGGAGTCTTTTCCCGTTCCCGGACAGGCATTCGGTCCCGGTATTGTGCGGCCCAAAGACTTACCCATGAAAGACTTGCTGAACACAGCTCTGAACCTTTCAGGTTTTGAACGGAAAAGTGCATCCTTTGAGCAAACAAGACTGAGCCGGCATCATCTTGAAAGTGAACCCGAATTCTATAGGGGAATAGGTTTAAGCTGCGGATGGTTCGGAAACGGTTTTCTTTCTTCTCCGAAAGATCTGGGATCGGCTTTTTTAGCTCTCACATTGAATAAAGACGGCGAACTCACCATCGAGATGCCGTCTCTAAATCATGGAGGCCCGCTGGAGAGAGCCTGGTCGAATATGTCTGGGGAAATACTCGGAATTGAAGATAAAGCCATCACCTTTACCAATAGAAGTATCAAGGTAAATCAGGAAGCAGGCCCCTCCCTTCTGGGACGTAATGTATCAATTTATACAAAACTTCTGGAATTAGCTGGAAACGACCTCTTAAAACGCCGTTTCAGAGACCCTTTGCCCATATCCGTTAATCGCAGCAGGCGACGAAGCGGAAATCGAAGCTGGAACCCCGAGCTCCTTGAAGGCTCACCTTTTGATAATATCTCATGGGGTGTCGGGATTGTAGAAATTGCCGTTTCAACAGTTACCATGGAAGTGAAACCTACACAGATTTGGCTTGTTATTGATGGAGGTAAGCTTCTGATGCCTGATTTTGCCAAATCTGCGGTAGAGATATCAGCTGAGCAAACACTCCGCTGGTGTCATTCAGGCAATGAACAGAAAGAGGCAACACTGATTGATATACAGTTTTACAACGGTGGTAACAAACGAATATCCAAAGATGTTTCAACTCTACCCTGGCTGCTGATACCTGCTGCATATCTGCAGGCCGTCAGGCAGGCCTCAGGGGTTATCGTCAGCAGAATTCCCGTAACACCGGAACAGCTGCGGACCGGAGGAATGAAAAAATGATTATATCCTTTTTCCTCAATGGTAATCCGGCTGAAATTGATGCCATGCCTCATCACCGCAGTGTGGATTTGCTCCGGGAGAACTTCCAGATTAAATCAATACATCAAAGCTGTTCTGATGCCCTCTGCGGAACCTGCCTGATACTGATGGACGACAGACCCGTTCTTTCCTGTCTTGTACCGGCGTTTGAATTGAAGTTCAAAGATATCTGGACTATGGAGGGCCTTTCTTCCAAAAAGAGTTATGCCGATATCGTCGGGGGGTACAAATCGGCTCATGTCCAGCTCTGCAGCAGTTGTGCTCCGGCCAGGGCTCTTGCAACCGAGGCTCTACTGAGACAAACCTTAAGACCAAATGCTGAACAGGTCCGGGAAACCGCCGAATCTGTAAGCTGCGGATGCTGCTCTACCCGGAGAGTAATGGATGCCATTCTGCGGGCGGCAAAACTCAGGGAGAAACGTATCCATGAATCTTAAATACACATCACCCAGGGTGTTCTTCCCTAAATCCATCAACGAAGCCCTTGAGATGAACAGATCTGAATCGGATGCTGTTTTCTGGGCCGGGGGAACACATCTTTCCCGCTATTCTGAAAATACAACCGTTATCAATCTCCCGAAAAACGTTATCTCCCTTGGAATGGTAGAAGAACTGGCACATGCATCAAGATCTGAGCACAGCCTAGAAATCGGCTCAATGATGTCCCTCGACCGTCTTGCTGCCATTGGAAGAAGCACACTGCCAGCCGGCCTTCATGATTCCATTATCCGTATCGGCAGCCGGCCCATGCGCTGCAGGGCCACCATAGGCGGCCATCTTGCGGTTAAGGATAGAATCGGAGATTTAAAGCCTCTGCTGCAATTGCTGGAAACCACCGTCGAAACTCGGAGTCTGAAAGAGAGACACAGCAGACGCAAAGCCCTATCTTTTACACGGAAATTTCCCATCGCTTTGCTCGAAGAAAAACCGGGGCTGGAAAAAGGTGAATTGATATGCCGAATCAGTATTCCCACAGAATCATGGGATTACGGCACCTTTAAAAAAGTAATACCCACCGAAGATAAAGAACGTTTTTTTATTTTTACCGCGCTGGCCAGAGTGGAAAAAGAAGTTCTCACAGATCTGAGAATGGCATTTTCCGACGGTTATACCGGTGTACTCAGGGACAGAGACGTGGAAGTGGGAATGGCCGGACGCCCTCTTCGATTAAACACAAAAGAACTCGAATCTCTCGATGATGCTGTTGACATAATAACAGCACCCTGGGATAAGCGTGACTACGAAAAAGAAACCGCAAAAAAACTTGTAAGAAGTTTTATGAACCACATCAACAGGTGACAGAATTGCAATGCCGTCTTATCATTGAAGCGCTGGGGGAAATATGAGCGGCTTTGTCCATTTACACAACCACTCCGATTATTCATTACTCGACGGTGCCTGCCGTATATCAGATTACGTAAAAAAAGCAGTTGATCTGGGAATGAAGCATCTTGCATTAACCGATCATGGGAACCTTTTCGGAGCTTTACATTTCGAAAAGGCCTGCCACGCAGCAGGAATAAATCCCGTTGTAGGATCCGAAGTGTATGTCGCCCCTGGAAGCCGTTTTGTGAAACCTACCAACGGTCCTAAAAGTCATCATATGGTTCTCTACGCCCGCAATGAAGAGGGATACAGAAACCT
>DEIH01000014.1:8195-9932 GCA_002352375.1 Spirochaeta sp. UBA2779
TGAAAAAGCAAAAAGTAAAGCTCTGTTTTACAGAGATTTATTCGGTGAAGGGAATTTCTATCTGGAAGTGATGAACCATGGGATACCCGAAGAGGAAACCATACGCAAAGGGATGCGCAGGCTTCATGAAGAAACCGGCATACCCATTATTGCAACCAACGACATACACTTCCTGGAAAAAGAACATGCCAATGCCCATGATATTTTTATCTGCATCTCTACTGGCAAAAAACAAACCGATACCAAGCGGCTGAAGACCGAAAATCCCGAGTTTTATTTTAAAACTGAAGAAGAAATGCGATCTGCATTTCCAGATTTTCCCGATGCCATTGAGAATACTGTGAAACTGGCAGAAAAGTGCAATCTTACCATTCCCCAGCCCGGTCCTCAGCTACCGCATTACGAGATTCCCGAACAGTTTGCCAGTCCTGAATCATACCTGCAGCATCTGACTTATGAAGGACTCAAAGAACGTTATCCCGATGCAGATGAAGAAACACAGAAAATTATTACTCAGCGGGCTGATTTTGAACTGAAAGTTCTTTTTGATATGGAGTTTGCCGGCTATTTCCTGATTGTATGGGATTTTATAGACTGGGCCCGCAGGCATGACATTCCCGTCGGCCCCGGACGGGGTTCCGGCGCAGGAAGTATTGTCGCTTATGCACTGAAGATTACCGATATAGAACCCCTTAAGTATGAACTTCTTTTTGAAAGGTTTCTTAATCCGGAACGTGTGAGCATGCCGGACTTTGATGTCGACTTCTGCTTTGAACGCCGGGGGGAAGTAATTGAATATGTGCATGAGAAGTACGGTCAGGAGAATGTAGCCGGAATCTGCACCTTCGGAACCCTGAAAACAAAAGCGGTTCTCAAGGATGTTGCCAGAGTGCTGGATATTGCATTCAGCGAATCAAACGCTATATCCAAACTTGTTCCCGAGGGAAAAACGCCTGATGGTCGGAAAATAAACGTTAAGGTTGCCCTTGAGGTGGAGCCTCAACTTAAAGAATTCTACGACCGGGGCGGTGTATACAAGGATTTATTCGATGTGGCAGCGGTTCTTGAGGGTATGAACCGTCATGTCTCCACCCATGCCTGCGGTAAGGTTATCGGGCGAAGCATCCTTACCGATTATGTTCCCCTGATAAAGGATCAGAAATCCGGGGATGTCGTTACCGCATACACCATGGATATTATCGAGCCCTGCGGCCTGGTGAAAATGGACTTCCTGGGACTGAAAACCCTTACACTTCTAAAAAACTGTGAAACACTGATTCGCCTGCACAGCCCCTCATTCAATCTTGAAAAGATTCCCGAGGACGATGAGCCGACATTCCGTATGCTGGGAAAAGGACGTAGTGAAGCGGTATTTCAGTTTGAAAGTCAGGGTATGCAGAAGATTCTCAAAGATGCTAAACCTGCGAGTATTGAAGACCTCATCGCTTTAAACGCCCTTTACCGGCCCGGCCCCATGCAGTACATACCCCAGTTCATCGATTCAAAGAACGGAAAGCAGAAGATTAAATACCCCCATCCCGACCTGGAAGAAGTACTCAAACCCACCTACGGTGTAATTGTCTACCAGGAGCAGGTAATGAAAGTCGCCCAGATTATCGGCGGCTTCAGCCTGGGTAAAGCCGATATACTCCGGCGGGCCATGAGTAAAAAGAAAGAAAAAGAAATGGCGAAAATGGAGGTTGAGTTCGTCGAAGGAGCCAAAGCCAAAGGTTACGA
>DEIH01000014.1:10045-10945 GCA_002352375.1 Spirochaeta sp. UBA2779
GCAGCCTATTCGGTTGTAGCCTATAAAACAGCTTACTGTAAGGCCAATTATCCTGCCGAGTTCTGGGCGGCCAACCTTACCAACGAAATTAACGATACCGACACTCTTAAAAACTACCTTGCTCATACCCGAGGCGAAGGTATTGAAATCCTTCCACCGGATATAAATCTCTCAGATAAAACATTCACCGTATCCGATGGCAGAGTGGTTTACGGCCTGATGGGAATCAAGGGAATGGGACAGGCGGCGGCTGAAGCGATTATCAATGCCCGTAAATCCAACGGAGCCTTTTCAGACTTTCCGGATTTTCTGGAGAAAACAGACATGAAGTCACTTAACCGGAAAATGCTGGAAGCAGGTATACAAGCCGGGCTTTTTGACAGCATTGAATCCCGTAACAGGGCCACCCTGCTTCACAACCTGGATGCGGTTCTTGAAGCGGCCCTGAAGAAAAAAGAGGATGAAGCGGTGGGTCAGGTGTCCCTCTTTGCCGACGCTGCCGAAGAAGTTGAAGCTGATCTTAACTGGGAAGAGGTGGATGGATGGTCAGGGAGCGAGCTGCTGCGTCTGGAAAAAGAACTTCTCGGGTTCTATGTTTCCGGACATCCGCTGGATACCTACCGTGAGATATGGAATAAAACATCAAATCTCGATCTTAAGAAGATTGAACGAAGTTCAAATGATAAACCCTACACCGTTCTGGGTATGATCAAAAATGTCAGAAGTCTGGTTACACGGAAGGGCGACCGCATGGCCTTTGCGGTACTGGAAGATTTCAACGGTACAGTGGAATTGACGGTATTCAGCAGAACATACGAGAAATACGGTCATCTCCTGGTAGAGGATGCCATTCTCGGAGTGATAGGTAAAGTAGACCTGAGCCGGGACAAACCTCAGATA
>DEIH01000014.1:11059-11508 GCA_002352375.1 Spirochaeta sp. UBA2779
GGGAACCCTGTTCCTGCACATCAGTGAGAACGGCAGTAAAACCGTTGTTAAAGCATCGAATCAGCTGGGCATAGCCGTTGATGATTTTGCAATCAATCGAATAAATGACAAACCATCCGTGGCTGCGGCGTGGAAGGAGTAATTTTTTTAAGATGGATTTTTTCAGGTTAACCATGCGTATCATCAGTGGATTTCTGATGGTGTACTATTTCGTAATAATTACCAGTTTCATACTCAGCTGGATCCGCACATCAACTCCGGGAATTCTGAAGTTCAAAGGTTTTATCAATACCCTGACTGAGCCCTACATGAAACATTTCAGAGGGATAAGCTGGCTCAGATTCGGTATGGTTGATTTCTCATCCATACTGGGCATTGTTGTTTTGAGTTTTCTGCTGTTTCTTACCCAGAACCTGGCTGCCGGTGTTTTTCCAAGCTGGTACAGCCTT
>DEIH01000161.1:0-6671 GCA_002352375.1 Spirochaeta sp. UBA2779
TAAAGGGGCATTAGGTTCTCTGTCAGCTCTACGATATTGCGACTTTCAGGTTGAAGTCAATGCCGGAAAGACAAAGCACTTTTAAAAATACAAAATCATGATTTCACTTCACCTGTACCTGTGACAGTTCATATAGCTTCTTAACGCTTTTCCAATTCCTGGCAGTTGCCGATATTCTCAGTTTTTTTTCAATGAGTGTATTTGTCAGCTTGCTTTTTCCATACCCCTCAGAACAGTACAAGTAAATCTCTTTTTTATGGACTGAGAGTTGCTCCGAATCCCCGACATATTTCAGAAGCTCTTCACGATTCTCCCTGGAGGGCTCTGATTTGAGAAAAACAACGAGTATCTTAGATCCATGTTCTTCTGATAAGATCTTTTTATATGGACTGTTATCCAGAATATTTTTCATTTCCTGATGTGTACGGATATCTACCGGGACATGAAAGGCATATTTTAATTCAATGGCGTCTTCGATCTTCTTACACAGGTTGTCGATATTTCTTTCTGATGAATCAAATAGCACATTGCCGCTCTGGATATAGCTGACAACGTTTTTAAAACCGTTATTCTCATAGAGGGCTTTGAGTTGGGCCATCAATATTTTGTTATGTCCACCGACATTAATACCCCGAAGCAGAGAAATATATTTCATTTAAAATTCCGGTATATAGGCACCTCGACGAAGCCCTTAAGGTACTGCACAGCCTTCCCGGAAATAAAAACCCTGTCGTCTTCAACTTCACAGTTAACCACTCCGCCCCTTTTTGATGCCTGATATGCCCTCAGCCTGTTCCGGCCCAGCCGTTCAGCCCAGAGGGGTGCAAGACCGGCATGTATAGACCCTGTAACAGGATCTTCATAACCGCCGTTGGCCGGCCAGAAATAACGGGATACAAAATCATATTTTTCAGATAGAGCTGTAACAACAACATCGTATGGGGTTAATTTTTTCAGGATTTCAGCATCCTGGGTTACTGTTAATACATCCACTTCATCGGAATACACTGCAAAATATGCCTGAGAACTCCATAAAACCTCTTTCGGGTTAATCGACAGTCCTTGAATCAGATCTTCGGGGATATCATTGATTATTTCAGGTTTTCTATTTGGAAAGTTCATCCTGATATTACCGTTATTTTCCTTTGTAATTATTAATTCACCTACAGCTCCAGCTCTTAGAGTTAGTTTTTCAACCTCCGGATTCCTTCCAAACAAAACAAAAGCGGAAGCCAGTGTAGCATGACCGCAAAAATCAATTTCTGTTGAGGGAGAGAACCAGCGTATATCATAGGCGTTATCCCCGTACTGTACGACAAAGGCTGTTTCCGAAAGGTTGTTTTCAGCTGCAATCAGCTGCATTATATTCTCATCCAGCCATACTTCAGGAATCAGCACGGCGGCTGGATTTCCTTTAAATACTGAGTCTGTAAAAGCATCAACAAAATTTATTTCCAATTTCATGTTTTCTCTCGATTTCCCTGCTGTAACAATAAAAAAAGACCGGCCTGAAGCCGGTCTATAACCCTCGGAAATCAATCCGCCGGGCACGTTATATTTCGGCTTTTCAGCCGTAAAAGAATGTCCGATATGTTATTAAAGATTCGTCGATAGGCGCCTCCTTATGTCGGACGTATCCGCTTACTGTGCCGGTAATTACCGGCTCAGGCCTTTAGGTGGTTCCGTCAATCTGAACCTCCTTCAAACTTAGCAATCTATCTAATAACAAGTATAACCCCAAAATATTCAAAACGCAAAATATTTTTTATTTTTTTCATTAATTTTCAAACTACTTTCTCAGCAGGAGTTTGCATCGCATTTTTACGACAGCTGCTCTCCTCTTTCAACAAGTCCTTAACAAAATTAGAATACAGCCATGATAACAAAGACAAACTATCAATCCTGCTTCCCGGAACTCGCAGCTATCCGCCAGAGTGTCCGCTCCTATAAGTCAGACCCCATCCCCCGGGAATCCCTGAACCGCTGCATTGAAGCTGCCAGACTGGCCCCGTCAGCCAATAACGGCCAGCCTTGGGAATTTGTGATTGCCGCTGATGATGAAATTAAAGGAAAGCTGGTTAAAGCTGCCGGATTCGGCCCTCTGAAGGAAAACCCCTTTGCCGCCCAGGCTCCTGTGATGGTGGCGGTAAATGAAACTCCCGGTCACCGCCCCACACGCTGGGGAGGCTTTCTCCTGGGGCAGAACTTTCCACTGATGGACATCGGTATAGCTGTTGAACATTTCTGTCTTCAAGCCTCTGCTGAGGGTCTTGGAACCTGCATCCTGGGTATGTTCGTGGCCAGTGAGGTGAAAAAAGCCTTAAAACTCCCCCGCTTTTACCGCCCCAGATTACTGATTACCATCGGCCGCCCCGCCGATGAGGAGGTCAGATTAAAAAAACGCAAGGCAATTGATGAAATGAGCCGTTATATTGAAGGTAGAGGAATAAGCGTTGCCACCTGATTTAAGCGGCACATTGGTTATTGGAATCTCATCCCGGGCACTTTTCGATCTGGAAATGGAAAACGACATTTTCGAAGAAGAGGGCCTGAAGGCCTATGCGGATTTCCAGAAAGACAATGAAAAGAGAGTGTTGGAACCGGGAACCGCCTTCCCTTTAATCGAAGCTTTTCTCAAACTGAACGAAAAACTGGGCGAGCATCTGGTAGAAGTGGTTATAATGAGCCAGAACAACCCGCAGACCGGCCTGCGGATAATGAACTCCATCGACTTCTACAACCTGAATATTACCCGGGCGGCATTCTCCGGGGGCAAAGCTCTGGGTCCATACCTGGAAGCCTACAGTGTCGATCTTTACCTGTCCAAAAACCTGGAAGATGTACAGGACGCTGTGGATCATGGGATTGCATCAGCCCAACTCTATGCTCCGCCTTCATCATTCAATCCGGATGCCGATGAGATTCGTTTCGCATTTGACGGAGATGCGGTGCTCTTCAGTGAGGATTCAGAGGTGATTTTCAAACAACAGGGACTAGATGCATTTTTAGAGCACGAGAAGGTGTTTGCCGCCATTCCTCTACCCGAAGGCCCATTCGGCCGGGTACTGAAAACCCTTTCAAGAATTAAAAGCCTTTCCGACCCCGATAAACAACTTGTACGCATCGCCCTGGTTACCGCCCGGGATCGTCCGGCTCACGAAAGGGTGATACTGACGCTGCGCAGCTGGGGTGTTACCGTGGATGAGGCCTATTTTCTCGGAGGACTGTCCAAAAATCAGGTGCTTAAAGCTTTCAACGCCCATATCTTTTTCGACGATCAGGACAAACATGCCGGGCCGGCTTCGGAAGTTGTGCCATCGGCCCGGGTTCCCTATAAAACCACTTCAGAGCTCTTTGAGAAAGATGCAGCAGGACCGGATGGTACCGGACATCCCGATGATGATCAGCCTCCCAGATAAGCTTTCTTCACCCGCTCATCGTTACGCAGAACATCAGAGCTCCCTTCAGCGATAATCTCTCCGGTATCCAGAACATAACCCCGACTGGCAAAATCCAGAGCCACTTTTGCATTCTGCTCCACAACCAGTATGGTCATATTTTTGGCTTTATTTATCTCTCTGAGGGCTCGAAACATATCGTACATCAGAATGGGAGCCAGTCCCATGGAGGGCTCATCCAGCATGATGAAGGTTGCCCCGGTCATCAGGGCTCTACCGACTGCCAGCATCTGCTGTTCTCCGCCGCTTAAGGATTCACTCCGCTGCTTTCGCCGTTCCTTGAGCCGGGGAAACAGGGAATATACCAGATCTTCGGTATCCTCAATCTCACTGGTTTCTCCTTTCCGGGCGTAAGTGGCAAGGGTAAGATTTTCCTGAACGGTAAGATTCCCGAAGATATGCCGGCCCTCGGGAACCAGGGACATCATTTTATTCTGAACCAATTCATGGGGTTCGGTTTTCAGGATGGATTCACCATTGTAGAGGATATCTCCTCTCCTCACCTCCGGAGCTTCCGGCCGGGTCAGCCGGGCGAGAGACATGAGGGTGGAGGTTTTACCGGCTCCATTGGCTCCGATGAGAGTAACAACTTCACCCTCATCCACATTAAAAGAGATTCCGTGCAGGGCCTGAATACCCCCGTAATTAACAACCAGATCTTTTACTTCAAGTAACACTAGATTTCTCCATCTCCGAGGTAGGCCTTGATAACTTCAGGGCTGTTTCGGACCTCTTCCGCTGTTCCGGTAAGAAGTTCTTTTCCGAAGTCAACCACTTTAATCCGGCTGCAAAGACTCATAATTACCTGCATCTGATGCTCGATCATCCAGATTGTGAGTTTGAAATGCTCTTTAATCCACTGAATGTATTGGATAAGCTCGGAAACATCCGCAGAACTCAAACCAGCCGCCGGCTCATCCAGCATAAGTAAATCAGGTTTGAGAGATAGAGCACGGGCAATCTCCACCCGTCGCTGTACACCGTAGGGAAGATTTTTCGGCATCTCATGCGCCAGGTCCGAGAGCTGGAACTCCTCCAGAAGTTCATAAGCATCCGCCTCAATCATCTTTTCATGTTTTTTGTACTTCTTCGTTTGCAGAAAAGCGTCCATCAGGTTGTATCCCAGACGGTAATGCTGTGAAATCTTGATATTATCCAAGACGGTCATATCCGACCAGAGCCGGATATTCTGAAAAGTTCTGCCTATCTGCCGGGAAGCGATTTCATGAGGCTTCAGACCGTTAATCCGCTCACCTTTATATAATATATCCCCTTCACTCGGCACGTAAAACCCACTCACAAGGTTGAACACCGTGGTTTTTCCCGCACCATTGGGACCGATCAAGCCGACGATTTCATCCTTGATGATTTCGAAGTTCAAATCTGAAACTGCTGTTAATCCACCGAAGCGGTGGGTCAGGTCTTTAATCTCCAGTAATATCTCAGCCATTGGAAGAATCCTTTCGGATAAAGATCCGCTTAAGCTTCGGAAACACATCGCTGAGTTCCCGGTTTCCCAGTAAACCTTCAGGACGAAACTGCATTAGCAGGATAAGCATCAGAGGAATAAGAACCCACTTGAGTATCTGAAGCGGCCTCAGGGCCTCAAGCATGAGGGTAAATATTACAGCTGAAAGTACCGAACCGCTGAGAGATCCCATACCTCCAAGATAAACCATTACCAGGCCCTCTGTAGATTTGAAAATTGAGAAGGATGCCGGATTCACAAAACCCATAACATGGGCAAAAAGACCGCCGGCTATTCCAGCTAATCCCGAAGAGAACATAAAGGCAACCAGCTTCATATGGTTAGTATTCACGCTCATAATCTCCGCAGAAGTCTCATCGTAGCGAATCGAAGAAATGCCTTTCCCGTAAGTGGATTTCATCAACCTTCGAATCATTACAATTGACAAAACAACAAAGATAAAAATCCAGATAATCATATAGGGAAGATCGATAACCGCTTCCATGGCTTTCAGGGATTTCTTCATACCCATAAATCCCCGGGAGCCTCCAACCGCACCGATGTTATTTATAAGAGTAACAATAATGAAGTTTGCAGCAATTGTGATGATAGCAAGGTAGTCATCCCGGGTTTTAAATGAGGGAATGGCTACCAGAAGTCCGAAAACCGCCGAGACCAGACCGCCGATGATGATAACGATAGGAAAGAGGAAAATTGCCGACCCCGGGGGCAGCAAAGGTTGCCCGGTAAAGGAGTTCTCGGTAAAAAGAATAACCGAGAGAACCGAAGAAACATAAGCTCCTACAGCCATGAATCCGCCATGACCGCAGGAAAACTCTCCCATATAACCGTTTACAATGTTCAGACTGGCCGAAAAAATAATATTGATACCGATAAACATCAGCACCGACTGAATGTATTTATTTATCACACCGGCCATTGTCAGTCCAACCATCAGAGCAAAGAGAGCCAATATGGCCATCGTACTGACGGGGAGGCGTGAATTACGTTTTGCGAGTGCAGGTATATCTGTCATGCCGCGCCTCCTATATTTTCGTGCTCTTGGCAATGCCGAAGAAGCCCGTTGGTTTCAAAGTAAGAATAACAAGGAGTATCACGAACGAGATTAAATCCTTGTAACTGGAAGGGAAAAAAGTAATAACGAATATCTCAATGAACCCCAGAAGGAATCCGCCGATGAAAGCCCCTTTGATATCTCCAATTCCCCCGACAACAGCGGCAATAAAGGCCTTCCATCCGATAATCATACCCATATATGGGTTGAGGACCGGGTAGGACAGTCCGAAAAGGATTCCCGCAACGGCAGCTAAAGCCGAACCGATGGCAAAAGTTGCTACAATGATGCGGTTTACCGGGATACCCATCAGCGGGATGGCAAACTTATCATAGGAAATGGCCCGCATAGCCATTCCGATCTGTGTCCTTGTAACAAAGAACTGCAAAAAACCAAATACGACAAATGAAGATGCAATAACCAGTAATCTCAGGTTTGTCAGCCTGATTCCGGCAAACTCGATTATGGTTTTATTAATCATATCCGGGAAACGCAGGGCACTGGCCCCAAGAACCGCCAGGTTCCCGTTTTCCAGAATAAATCCCACCATCAGGGCTGTGATAACCACGTAAAGCCTGTTAGCCCCTTTTTTTCTAAGAGGCCGATAAGCAATCCTCTCAATAAGGATTCCCAGACCCGCCGTGAGACCCATGGTAACCACCAGGGTTAT
>DEIH01000161.1:6787-8495 GCA_002352375.1 Spirochaeta sp. UBA2779
CAATATCCAAGGGCTATCATGGAGTAGAAACTACCCCACTGAAGACCGTTGAAGACGTTTTGAAGCAGTGTTGTAAACATAAGTTACTAAGTTTTCTCTTCAGAAAGTGGATTTTTTGGAACAACCCCGGAATTACCCGGGGCCGTTCAGAACAGTGTCCGGCCCTGAGGGCCGAAACACATGCAGGTAAATTACGGACTCAGAGTCTTAACAAACTCAAACTCGCCGGCTTCGTTCACCTGAACAACAACG
Organism: Spirochaeta sp. UBA2779; assembly: GCA_002352375.1. Classification (GTDB taxonomy): domain Bacteria; phylum Spirochaetota; class Spirochaetia; order DSM-2461; family DSM-2461; genus UBA2779. Next base: position 7,040 of record DEIH01000161.1, read on the forward strand.
GCGTCTTTAATCGGATCACCATCCGGGGTGAAAGTCATGGTGCCGGTAATACCTTTGTAGTCTTTCAAACCGGCAATCGCATCTTTGATAGCCGTTCGGTCGGCTTCAAGGTCGCCGGTAAGTCCGGCTGCCTGAATCGCCGTAAGAACGATATTCAGAGCATCGTAGGTAAGAGCGCCAACATCATCGGGGGTATATCCGTAAGCTGCTTCATAAGCATCGATAAACTCTTTTGTTTCACCTTTGGCACCGGCAGCGGCATAGTGAGTTGTGAAATAGTCGCCTTTAACAGCGCCGTTGGAAAGCTTCACCAGGTCGGCAGAACCCCAGGCGTCCGAACCGAAAACAACCTGATCCCAACCCAGTTCCAGGGCCTGGGGAACAATAAGGGCTACAAAGTTGTAGTACACAGGCAAATAGAGCATTTCCGCACCCGAAGCGATAATTTTAGTTAGCTGAACCGAGAAATCCTGATCTTTCTGGCCGAAACTTTCAAAAGCAACGACAGATCCGGTACCGTTGGCATCTTCCCAGGCACCTTTGAACAACTCAGCCAAAGTTTTTGAATAATCGGACTCCAGATTATAAAGAACAGCTACCTTTTCTTTGTTGAACTGTTCTTCGGCAAATTTAACCGCCACAGGAGCCTGAAAGGGGTCAAGGAAACAGGCCCGGAAGACGTAGGGTCTATCGAGTGTAGTATTGGGATTGGTAGACCAGGGACTGATAAGAGGAGTACCATTCTCTTCTGCAACACCACCGGCAGGAATAGCCTGGCTGGAACCGTCGGGGCCGATAATAGCAAGAACATTGTCCTGTTCAATCAGCTTGTATGCGGCGGTAACTGCGGTATCGGGTTTAAAGCCATTGTCCTCGTAGATGAAATCGAGCATGTACTTAACACCCTTTACATCAAGACCGCCGGCTTCATTAATTCTGTTTTTCACCAGTTCTGCAGCGAACTTACTTCCCTCGCCCACTTTCGGACTATCCCCTGTCATTGGAATGTTAAAACCAATCTTGATGGTATTCTCCGAGTCGCCGCTGGCAAACAGGCCGGTGAGAGAAAGGCTCATGACAAGCACTAGCAGGAACAGTTTTTTCCTCATTTTCATTACGAAATCCTCCAATAGCAATTACAATTTGTTAAAATTGTTGCAACATTATATTCAATTTTTACTATTTTCGCAATCTTTTTCAGACTGGCGTTTTAACCAGCATATCCTCTAATTAACCCAGATTAAAAAACATTTGCGGTTCTGCCTTTTTATGCGATAATAAGGAAATTCCATGTGTCGGCATTGAGGACGGGAAGCCTGTTCATGCTCCTTCCGGGGTATCGCGGCCGCATAAATGTACTTTTTGAGTTTTTTAATCAGGGTATATTTTGATTGCGAATATGGAATATTTGGAAATTCTATATATAATCATAAAATTCATCCCTTTTTTTATACTT
>DEIH01000161.1:8630-26586 GCA_002352375.1 Spirochaeta sp. UBA2779
GAACGTTATCTGCCCCGATGATGATAATCTGGTTGACCGCATATTTCTGGCCGGTAAAGAACTCATTGAAGATATCGGAGTTTATGCCCTATCCGAAGGAAAAGTTATACAGCTGACAAAGGAAGAGATTGAGGACGGAATCAGAGGAATGAACCGTTCAATCACTATGGGAGAGGGAAAAGACAGCCGCCTCCTTTACCCCCGGGAAATCATGGATTCAAGGCCTCCCATAGTCTGGGCAGGAAACCCCGGAGTTCCCACTCCCGAACGAATTTTCAAATCCTCGGTAAGAAGCTGGGCCCAGGAACCTGTTGTCGATCTGATAACCTGCGGATCACTGGTTGATGTTGACGGTATTCAGGTTAGAACCGGCAGTGTCTGTGAACTGATCGCCTCCCGACGGGAATTAACCTATCTGAAACAGGTACGGGAAGAGACCGGACGTCCGGGCATCGGTATGCTGGCTGCCGAAAGCAGTGTTACAGAAATCGGGGATCTTGCAGCAACTCATCCTGATTTACTGCGACCTTGTGATGCCCATCTGGTTGCTATGTTCAACGAACTGATGATCGATCAGGGGAATATGCTGCGTGCTGCCAATTCACTCTATTACGGAATGATAAATGCATCCCTCGCAACCGTTATGGTAGGAGGTTTGGCCGGAGATGCTCATGGTGCCGCTGTCGTCCAGGTTGCGTCCTTTCTGGCCGCCAACATTGTCTGCCTTGCCGACTACCACCTCCTGCATCCCATTCATATCCATTATGTGGCAACTTCGGCCAGAGGATGTATGTGGCTTCAGAGTGCTGTCAGTCAGGCCTTTGCCCGAAACGCACCGGCGGTAATAGTCGGCGATATTTATCCAAAAAGCGGAGCGGTAACAAAAGAACTTCTTTATGAAGTTGCCGCAAACACCCTGGCAATTACTGTCAGCGGCGGACACCTTGAAGGTGTCGGCTCAGCCGATGGAGCACTACCCAATGGAACCGGAGTTGAAGTTCGATTAATGGGCGAAGTGGGTCATGCAGCGGCAAGGCAGAAAATGAACCTGCAGGAAGCAAACCGGATTATTCTTCTTCTGTTGGACAAGTACGAACCAGTCTTCAGCAAAAATGGCGGGAACCCGGGAAAATCAATTGAAGAGGCCTACAACCTGGAGAAACTGCAGCCGACAGAAGAGTGGCAATCCATGTATCAGAGTGTAAAACAGGAACTTATTGAACTTGGAATTGATCTGTAAAAGGTAAAAATCAAACCCTTCGGGGAATGAAAAAATACTGTTCAGGAGAGAGAAAATGGCGCTATTTACAATTTTCAATGTAGCGGTTCTTGTCGTTTTAGGTTTAATCGCACGATTTACCGACAAGAATATCACAGAAAAAAAAGAAGGCGGCTACACAACACAGAATCTGGTTATAATCGCTGTATTAGCTGCGATAGCCGGTGTTATCAACACGGGAGTGGGTAATCTCTGGTATCTGGTGAACACATCCCTGGGGCCGCTGGGAGGCGCTCTTATACAGGGTATGTTCATGTGGGCTTATATTCTTGCTGTTTTTATTGTCCGCAGACCCGGTGTTGCCCTTATTTTCGGATTGATAGAAGCCGGGACAGAAGTACTTCTCGGTAATGCCGCGGGTATCGGAACTCTTGGGTGGGGTATCTCACAAGGCCTGGCGATTGAAGCTGTTCTCCTTATCTGCACCTACAGCCGGTTCGGTTTTGTCACGGCTGTGATGGCCGGTATGGCAGCCTCCCAGTTTGGAACTTTGTGGACGTCTGTATTTTACGGATGGGATCCCTCCTATTCAAAAGATGTCTGGATGGCTGCTCCTATCAACCTGATTTCCGGTGCCATTTTCAGCGGTGCATTAGGTTATTTCCTCGCCACAAAAATAGCAAAAACCGGACTTGTCCGATCAGCGAAGAAATAGAACTTCTTCAGCAAAAAACAATGCTGGTGGATCATGGATTAGTATGGTCCACCGCATTAAAGGCGAATATTAATGGCAGTAATTGCTGAACTGAAAAATGTTTCTTTTCAATTTGATCAGGACAGCCCGAAAGTTCTGAACAATCTTTCGCTAACTCTTGAAACAGGAAGCTTTAACATTCTTGTCGGACCGGGGGGAAGTGGGAAATCTACACTCTGCCATATGTTCAACGGCCGTATTCCCCATTTGTTTAATGGAGTTCTTGATGGAGAGATTCTTATAGAAGGTACGTCCACTGCAGATGTTGAAATGAAGGATATTTCATGTTCTGTCGGTTCTGTATTTCAAGATCCTGAATCCATGTTTGCAACACTTTCGGTTGAAGATGAGATTGCTTTCGGTCCAGAAAATCTCCTGTTTAGTCGGGAAGAAATTCTGGAAAGTGTTGAATCCCTACTCACTCTCACTGGAATCAACGCGTACCGGCACAATCTTGTATGGAACTTATCGGGTGGTCAGATTCAAAAACTGGGCCTGGCAGCCGTATTGGCCATGAAGCCCAGGCTGATAATCCTGGATGAACCTACAGCCAATCTGGACCCGCTTGCCACTAAGCAGGTTCACGAACTGATACTAAAACTGAAAAATGAAGGTATTACCATACTGCTGGTTACCCGGGAGCTGGATGACTTCATGGCTTCCGCCGACAATATTCTGGTTCTTGAAAAAGGAAGCCTCATTGCATCAGGTGAACCCTACTCGCTCCTGATGAAACATGGATTACAGATGGAGCAGCTGGGAATATGGCTGCCTGAAACCGTTGAAATCGGTCTTGCACTGATCAAAGCTGGATATTCTCTCGACCGGATTCCAATTACCGTTGATGAAACACTGGCCATTCTGAATAAACTTGAACTCTGCCCGGAGGGCCGTACACTGAAGGGACCTGAAAAGGTTTACAGTCAGCACGGCAGCCCATTGATACAGGCTGAAAATGTCAGATTCAGTTACGGCGGGGGAATATACGCAATCAAGGGCATCTCCCTTGATATATACCCGGGAGAAATGCTGGCCATTGTTGGAAGAAATGGTGCTGGAAAAAGCACCATGGCCAGATTACTGATAGGCTTGAATAAATGTAAGGAAGGAACCCTGGAGCTTTTCGGAAAAAACTCCCGTCATTGGAAGGTTCCGAATCTGTCCAATCACATATCTCTTGTATTCCAAAATCCGGAACATCAGTTCCTAACCGATTCTGTAGCTCAGGAAATTGAATACAGCCTTCAGGCACAAGGTGTTTACGATAAAGATACTCTGGAAAAAGAGCGGAACAGAATTCTAACAATGCTGAATCTTGAGCAGGAAAAAGACAGCCACCCCTTTGCCTTGAGTGCCGGTAACAAAAGACGGCTCGGTGTGGCTACCATGCTGGTTGGAGACCCTCAGGTTTTAATTGTTGATGAACCTACCTACGGACAGGACAAGGAAATGACCGGAACTCTGATGAAACTGATGAAGGAAATCCAGTCAAGGGGAATCGCGGTTGTCATGATCAGTCATGATATGAGGCTGGTGGAAGAGTATGCCGACAGAGTTGTGGTATTCAGTGAAGGACAAAAGCATTTTGATGGAATACCTACAGAATTGTTCAACAAGGCAGACATTCTGGAACGGGCAAGTCTTCAGCCCACCCTTCTTTTTCAACTACTGAAAAGACTTGAGGAAAAAAAAGTAAACTGCACAGGACACGTCCCGGGTTCAGACGCTTTTTTACAGCTTCTTCTTAATAAAGGTATGGCATCCTGATGGCTGGCGATTTTTTAAGCTTCAAAGAAAAAGGCTCTGTTCTGAATCGTATTTATCCCCTTGTGAAAATGATCTGGGTGTTACTGATTGCCGTAGGCCTTTTTCTGTTCAAGACACCTTTTTCCGGTGGAGTTATGTTTGTTCTGATTCTTACACTCAGTATGGCCGGGGGAAAGATTTCCCCGAAAGAGATTCTTCGAAGTGCACTAATTGTATTCGGCCTGGGATTTCTCCTGATGATCTTTCACTTCTTTTTTGATCCGGGAGAAGTTGTCTGGTCCTGGTACTTTTTAACGATTACCGATTACGGACTCATACAGGGGCCGATATTCTTCTTTCGTCTTTCAGTGATAGTACTTTCGAGTTTTCTTCTGATATGGACAACGGATACAAGAGACCTTATGACATCCTTCATTAAAGCCGGAATGCCCTATCGTTACGCCTATACAATATTTCTGGCCATGCGCTTTCTTCCGCTGATACAAAAAGAAGTAGATGCGGTACAGTCAGCCCATGCTATTCGCGGACGGGCATCAGGATCCGGCCTGAGTCATCGATTCAAGCTCTGGCAGCGTTATGTGTTTACCATTCTGATAAATGGAATCCGGAAAGCCGAAATAACGGCAGATGCCCTTGAATGCAGGGCTTTCGGATACAAAAAGCAGAGAACCTGTGTTAAAGACGTCACCTTTCGAAAAAGGGATCTGGTACTTCCGATTCTTACTCTGTTAATCCTCGCAGGATTAATATATATGGAACACATCAGGTGGATCGACATATTCGGACTATAGATTGTTACACGATTCGCCGGAGTACGGTTCCGAATCGTTACCGTAACCTCGAGAGCTTACCTTCTGGCCTTACCTGTAATTGAAGCAATGGAAATTCGGAACACCTTTGTTACGTCTTTAAGCTTCTCTATATATTGCATTCCTTCAGCAAAAAAATCCATGGAATACTTTGTGAGAAACCCCTCCAGGGCTGACTGTTTTTCCTCCCCGGTAACTTCTTCCGCATCACCTCTGAGTATACAGCTCTCGTATTTCGAGCCGAATTGATCCGGCAGTACTTCAGTATTGATTACCACACAGAAAGACACCCCTGGATGATTCAGGAGATTATCCACTTTTTCCCCTTCACGGGCACAGTGTATGTACACCTTCTGATCGAAGGTACAGTAGTTTAATGGAACCCCGTATGGTTCTCCCTCTTTAGAGACAGTGCTGAGTGTTCCGTATTCACCTTTTTCCAGTATGGAAAAGGCCTCAGATTCTCCTATTTCCCTGTCCGTTCTTCTCATTTTTTTAAAATCCTCTTGTTATATAAAAAAAATACCAGTATCGGGGCGATTTCATTTCGCCTGAGAATCAAGGTAGCAACTACGGCAGAGGTCAACAAGAAAAAAAGCTTCGTTATTCTTCTTTTTCCAGATCCTTCAGCTCGGAATTGGCCACTTCAATTTTCTTGAAGATTTCTTTGGCCGCATCATCACTGATGGTACCTGGGGTCTGCACCTCGGCATTGTAAAGGGCCCCGCCGAGGTCTTCCATGTAGCCTTGAATGCGTCTTTTCAGATTGAATACTTTGAGTTTTCTCTGACCTTCAGCTGATAACTCACCAGTTTTTTTCGCTACGGTTCCCGCACCTTCTTTAAGACCGCGGGTAATATCGTTTTTCATTTTCTTCCAGTCAATCATAGTAACTCCTTCGTCCCTTTTTGCGTCAAGTATAGTTATTATTTATGAACTTGACAAAATTTCATCATCATCTGAGATCTGTATATGTAAAGCCATGTATAATACTTTTTCATGAAACCGCTGTTTTTATCTCTGCTGCTGACTGCTCTACTGCTCTCCTGCTCCACCACTGCAGATAAAATCAATGTTGTTCCCGAAACCGTTCCCGAAAATCCACCACTCTCTTCCGCTGATGTGCAGAACGTGCAGTCTTCGATTAAGAGGCCGGAAGACGGCGAACAGACCAAGGAAGAGATTCTCCGGACGATAATAAGAAACATGACACTGGAGGAAAAGATCGGTCAGCTGTTCATTCTTCAAATCCGATACAACGGGGATGGTTCTCCCCGAAGAAAAGTAGATGAGGAACTCAGCCGTTTTCTCCAGGATTTTAAACCCGGAGGTATTATCCTCTTCCGTGAAAACATTGGTAACAACAAGCAGGTGAAGTCGCTGATTTCAGACCTTCAGAGTCTCAGTGATATTCCACTCTTTATTTCCGTTGATGAGGAAGGAGGCTTTGTTTCCCGGCTGGGAAAAGTTCCGGAAGTGGATGTTACTCTTCTTCCTCCGGCTCTTTCCATCGGTGATAAAAACAACCCTGAACTGGCCTACAATACCGGCCTTGTTCTTGGCAGGGAACTTCGGGCCCTGGGAGTGAACATGGACATGGCCCCGGTAGCGGATGTGAATACAAATCCGGATAACCCTGTAATCGGAAACCGGGCCTATTCTTCCAACCCTATAACCGCCGGGAAAATGGTTGTTGAGGTTATCCGGGGGTTTCACAAGTACGATATTGCTTCTGTTATCAAACACTTCCCCGGTCATGGAGATACCTCTTTCGACACCCATGTGGGAACGGTTGTTCTACCCTTCAGCCGGGACCGCCTTGACGCAGTTGAATTTATCCCTTTTGAACTTGGTATCAAAGCCGGTACCGATGCCATCATGACAGCACATATTGTAATGTCCGGTATTTCCTCCCTCCCACTGCCGGCTACGTTGAATCCGGAAATAATCACCGACATTATCCGGAAAGAATTTGGCTTTGACGGTCTTGTCATTTCCGATGCACTGGAAATGGGAGCTATCAGAGAAAATTATACTCCTGAGGAATCTGCTGTAGCGGGAATAAAAGCCGGACTGGATATTCTACTGATGCCGGAAAACCAGATTTCGGCTTTTAAAGCTTTGATTGATGCGGTTCAACGGGGTGAGATATCAGAGAAGCGCATCGAAGAATCGGTCTACAGAATTCTCCGGACAAAGTATGAACGCAGGATACTCTCCCCTGAACCTGCCGGAGAATCAATCGAAGATGTTCAGAACGACCCGGCTCACCTGGCCTTGATACAGACTTTTCTCGGCTGAAAAAGAACGGCCTTCTTAACTCAGTTCAATTCGTTTAAAAATCTCCCCACTGCAGTTCCCGGGAAAACAGCTTGGAAGGTACAACCTTTTCATGTCTCCCTAATTGAACATCAGGCAGAGTAAGCCCCAGTGGCTCTGTAAAATATCTGGCAGGCTCTCTTAAAACTACATGAAAGAAGAATGCCCCTTCTTCAAATTCCCCGAGAATATAAGGAAAGGCGTTGGTGAAGATTCGCTCCACATCATTCCGGTCCCAGCCTCCGGAACCCTGAACATTAAATGCATGCAGGTAAAAGGGCAGGCTGGATTGATGAAACGGTGACAGCTCGAAAAACCCCCAGTCTCCCTCAGCCCAGTTCCATTCATCAGCCAAAAAATAAAACAAACGTTGAAACTGTTCTTGAGGATCGCTGTCAAGAAAATCCCGGGCTCTGGTGGAGATACCCAATTTACCACTTCTCATGAAGGTAAGCCGCAACTGTTTCATGATATCTCTTACGACCAGCATCTGAGGTTCATCAGATTCCCGGCGAACCGGGCTGATTTCAAGGGTGGATAAATCGGTAAAAGGTTTGAAGCCCTCCTCAAACCATGCTTTTGCATGCACCGGCGGAAGATAACCTGCAGAGGTTAACTTTATCGGCCCCTCTGTCAGCAGATGGTTCAGCAGCCACCTGATCTGTCTCAATACGGGAATGTCCGGGATATCTTTTTCTGTTATACTTCCCCGAAGGCTTACGAATTCCGGGGTTTCCTCCAGGGGGAGAGTTGAAGTCCTGTGCATCATATCCGGGGATAATCCCAGAAAATCGTCTTCGGGTTCCGAGTTGGCATTATCAACCATCTCACGGGTGTATCGTTCTACTTCTTCAAGACTGGAAAACCCCCGGCCTTCCATCTTATCCTTAAGCTGATGAAGAACTTCGGTCGCCGCATTCGGTGTCCCCCGGGATTCCTGAATCGTGAGGCCATCATCATCGGAAAAATCTGACATTCCCGGAAATGGAATAATATTCGATCCGGCCGATTCGGAAGCACCACAGCAGAACTTGTACTTCTTCCCTGAACCGCAGGGACAAGGATCGTTGCGACCGATTTTTCCCATGAAAAATCTCTACCAGTCGCTGCTGCTGTCCGAAGAGGAAGATTTGCTGCTCTTTGAACCGATTCCACCGGTTCTCCAGCCTATTCCGATGTTTAAATTGGCGTTAGTTTTACCACCGTCGAAATAGGCTTCATCGGAAAATTCCCAGATGTAATATGTATAAGGCCTCCATGCCAGAGATAAACCGGCATTGATAACAAGATTCCCCTCCCCGGGTTGAAAGTAGAAGTTGGCTCCGATACCGAGACCGGCACTTAGAGAAATCTGAAAAGTATCCCAATTTGCATACCACCAATAATTTGCATCCAGGAACAATCCGCCACCAAGTATCAGCCCCATATTGCCGAAATTGATATCTCCACCGTATCCCAGGATGAAATTCGAACCAATAAGAGTTTCATCAAAATCTGAAAGTTTATTTATCCATCCTGATGATCCCTTTACACTCGTTCCGTAATAAGGATTTATTTGTGAATAAAAGCCGGTACTATCTCCTTTGAGAAAAATGAAATCCACCCCGATACTTCGAAGTTTTACACCCTCAGATTCATCAATCTTCCCATGAATGTTATACCCTAAATTTATCAGAGTCGTTTTCGCCGCAACCGGAAAAACAACCGCCGCAAGAATCAGAACAAGAATCATCAATCTCTTCATCAAAAAGCCCCCATATAACCAAAGTATAACATAACTCCCATCAGTCAACATCTGTCTACATCTTAAAAATCTCCACCAGTTCTCCGGAAAGAAAAGGATCGTCAGCAAGTTTCTTCAGCAGGTTGCGTGCCGCCCGTTTATGGGCCTGTTCCCAGTCCAGCCCCCCGTCTTTAAAGGCGTCAATTTCACGAACCAGCAAAGTATTTCCTTTTCGGGAAACTGTAAGAACAGCCCCTACCTGAGTAATAAACGGGGCATTCGCCAGCTTCTCTGATCGTGGAAAGTCAAATACGGTCCAGGCAAACTCCAGATCCAGATCGCCTTCACCGGGAGAAACAGTCTCTGCTGGAAGAGGCAGGCCGGATATCCAGTCACCTACGGCCCCGTCGAGAGTTGAAAGCTCTCCAACCACAGAGCTGTTGACTGAAAGTGCCAGCAGAACAGGATTTACCACAATCTCCACAGTCGCTCTGGAAATGGGAAATCCCCCCGGGGGGATGTTCCAAACTGCCAAATCGGGAATAACTTCCATCCGAAATGTACCTGTTGCCGTGGATTCAGGGGATAAGGTATATGAAAAACTTCCATCGGGACCGGTTGTTAGTTGAACTGTACCGGCTTCCGGATTGGTAAAAACCAGAGGATAGGCTCCCATCTCAAGATTGTCGCCGGATTCAACTTTACCTGAAACAACAACTTCCGATCCAAACTTAATCACGGAAGGGCTCACCTGTGCCTTCACAGCCAAAGATCCCGTCCGATCTGAAATCTGGCCATCTACACTGTCTATCAGAAGCCCTCCGCTTCCCAGGGTTTCATCTTTCACCCGAAGTCCCCATGGAGAGGATAAAAGAGTTACCCTGGCCCGGCCCAAAGCTGCCATTATCTCAGCTTCACTTAAGTTACCTTCAGCAACCGGTTTTAACGCGGTGTTGGCCCTTAAAGTAAGGGTAGCGATTTCTTCATTGATAATCGCCGCCCAGACCGCTTTGGACAATCTCACATAAACCCAGGCTCCCTGATCGGGTGAAAACCAGGTATCAACGGTTTCCACAGACTTCAGATTCTGTTCAACTGATTCATTAACAGTCCGGTCTACAGACTCGGTGAAATCCCCCTCGGATGAAGCTCTGGAGGAAACCTTCAGCTCCGAGCTCACCTGAGCTGAAATTTGAGCCGCAAGGTCGGCCCGGGCAGCCGCAGCGGCCTTTTCCCGGTCTTCGGCCATATTTTCTGTATTACTGCCGCCAATCCCGACATAGAAAGAACTTGATGACGGATATGAGGAAAGCCATTCAGGCATACCGCTGTTCGGTCCCCCTGAGCATGCGGTAAAAAGAAAAATAAGAACCGCCGTAAGAGCGGCCGTTTTGAAAATCCTATTCGAAAGACTTGATATCAAAATCTTCATCACTGAGGTCGTCTCCTAAATCATCCGGTAGCTCCGGAGAAACCGAAAAATTATCTGAACCTTCATCATCAAAGGACAAATCAGGCAGATCGCCAAAATCACTCTCAAGATCCAGAGCATCCTCCGGTTCCGACAGTACAGCCGTCGGTTCCTCTGGATCAAAAGTTTCTACTGCGGCGGCTTCTGCAACTCCAGAGGCCCCTGCTGCAGCGGCTCCGAGCTCTTCTCCAAATGAAAATTCTTCACTTTTATCCACATCCGCCGGGAAATCAGGAGCTTTTTCAGATTTTTTAGTTTTTTTCGGATTCTTAGTCTTTCTGGGAGCTTTAGGAGGTTTTGCTGACCTTGGAGCCTTGGCCGTTTTAACTTTTTTAACCTTCGGCTGTTTCACTTTTCCGGTGTAGCTTGAACGGTTTACCGGTCTCTCATTCCGATGATCCTCGTTCCAGAACCGTATATAGGCTCCGGTAAGAAAGATATCAAAAAATACTCCGATACCGAAAAGTCCACCTGTCAGAAGCCAGATAATACCACTGACATATCGACCGAGATAAAAGCGGTGTATACCCAGTATTCCCCAGTGAAAAAGAAAGGCGTAAGCGGTTACATAACTCTTCCGCCCTTCCCGGGCCACGGTTACAGCCATAACCACCGGTAGAATAATTCCTGTAAGAGCGTTAATTATCAGTATTGACAAAAGAAAACTCCAGAGATTCTCCTTTATCCAGATAAAAGCTCCCCTGAAATCCCCGGAACCGAGGATGGAAACCAATGTTCCCATATCTTCCATCCGGGACATGAAAAAGCCGCTTACAGATCCTATCCCCGAGTTTACCAGAAGACTGCTGCCGGAAATCTTTTTTGGAGCTTTTCCCCCTACAACAGCGTAGGTTCGCTTCAAAAACCGGCGGTTTACAACGGTATCTTCACTTATATATTTCCCGGACTCAGTAAATTCGGAGCTATCAGGATACTGACCCTCCAGAAAATAACGGGCAACGGCGTACAGACTGCTTTCAAACTCCGGATTTTCCGTTTTGGGATTATCCGGCAGCATTTGAACACGGAAACTCTCTGCCGCCTGAAAAACGGCCATCCCGTCATCACAGCCCTTGGACAGAGCCCGCTGATAAAACAGCCAGGCCGCATCGTAATCTCCAGCCTGAAAATAACCGTTACCCCGGTCTGCATCCTCTCTCCAGGCATCCCCGGCGTACAAACCCGCCAGAACCAGAAGAGAAAGGAATAACAGCAAAACACCGCGCTTCATATGCATACTCATGATACTCGATTTATCGGCATGTGAATGCAATAGATAGCAGGGATTTATTAGATATCCCTTCGAAAAAATCGGTACTGGTCGTGATTCCCGCATCAGAGTATGCTAATTTTCATATCAGGGAGCCCCGATGATCAAGATTCTGCCCACCGGCACCTCCGCCATCGTGAAGCACGGATTAAAACCCGTCCGCAGCAATAAAGCCCGCGGCCGCCTTGGAGATGGTGCAAAAGAGCATACTTTCGAGACCGGACCGGTGAGTATTCACGCCTTCTGGAAAGACAACAAACTGGAAGCCGCTCTGAAAATTAACTCCGAAATATACATCCGGAGTATCACCCTGGATTTTCGGTTCAGATCGCCCCGGCACTCGGGAGATACAACCCTCTGGGTTGAAGCATTCAATGATTCGTTTAAAACCGGAAAGATAAGAACAGTTCCCGGTATTTTTTCACAAAAAACCAACCGGGATGGAGCATTCGCCCTCTGGATCGCAGAAGAGCCGGATAACGATGGCTTATTTTTCAGACAGTCACCCCCGGGGGATTACCCCCTTCGATTCCACTGTAAACCTCTTGCCAGGATTCTGAAGATAACATGGGACATCAACCGGATGTTCGACGAAGGGGAGAGCCTGAATCTTCCCGAGGTGGGAATAAGCCGGGGCCGTATGGACAAACTACTGCCCTCCTGGCGCCGTGAGTGGGAAAGAGCCTCCCACCGGGAACTCCCCGGGAATAGAAGAGTCGGCTGGTGTGGAGGAAAGGAGCTTCAAACCCCAAAAGATCTCCGGGAAATTCTCAGCTCCATAAAGTCCCGCAAAATCAAGATTGACTGGTTTTCCATTGGTCCGGAATACGCATCAGAATACGGCGACTGGCTTCTGCCTTCCGAAGCATTCAGAGACCGTATGGGAAGCCTGTCCCGCACCATCAGTGAGCAGAGTATGACTCCGGGGCTGAGATTCGCTCCCCTTCTTGTGTCAAAAAAATCCATACTTGCAGATGAATACCGGGAATGGCTTGTTAAAACGTCTAATGGATTGCCGGTTACAGTTCCCGGATATTGCGGGGAAAAAGAATCTCTATACGTCCTTGATGTTACCAGAGAAGATGTGATTAAACATCTCAAACGAACCTTTACCATCATGCGCGACCAATGGGGTTTCAGAGCTTACTCTCTGGAGCGGATAAATGCCGCCGTCGTTCCCGGATTACGTAATGATAACAAACTAAGCGAAAGTACATTGTTAAAAATAACGGCAGAAGCAATCCGGGGAACCCTGGGGAACAAGGTTCTCATCCTTGCCAGCGGCCTCCCGCGGATAACAACTCCGGGTATCTGGGATGCCAGAGTACTTACCCCCGGGATTATTACCACCAACGGTTCCCGAAAAAAACGCCTTGCTCTGATGTCTGTAACCTCCGCCCTGCTGCACAGTTCATATTGGAATGAATCCACCTGGATTAACGCCTCGGGTATGCTCCCTATGAGTCTCTTTCAACAGGATTGTGATTTATCAACACAATCTCTCAAGACTGCGGTAATTCTGTCTTCGGGATTGGTAACATTCACCGGAGATCCACGAACCATAAAAAACAACGTCGGGAGCTCAATTACAGATTTTCTGGAACTCTTTCACAAATGCCGTAAAGGAAAGCTCAGTATCGTTCCAGGCATCGGCGGGGGGAGTAACCAGCCTCTGGTAGTCCGCAACAGCACCGGTTGGGTGGGTCTATTCAACTTCTCCAACCGAAAAAAGGAAGTCCGGCTGGCCAGGGATGATATGAAAATAAATCTTGGTGTCTCTACCGCACTTTCCGCAGGAGACAGCACGATTTTCAACAGTCCCGAGATTCACGTGGCCCTGCCCCCCATGGGTTATCGCCTCTTCCGGGGATAAAAAATGCTGCGTTTGGGGCTGGATGAAGCCGCTCTCGGTCCCATCTTGGGACCATTCTGTGTCTGCCTAACCACCTTTTCCATCCCTGCACATGTACCTCAGACTGACGCACCCGAACTCTACGACCTACTCGCGGATTCGATTTCTCAGACAAAAAATATCCCCGGCCGGATTGCCGTGGCGGACAGCAAAGTTCTCTACTCTCAATCCACCGGCATTAAAACCCTGGATGCCGGAGTTACAGCGTTTCTGGTAGCTGCCGGTTTTTCTCTGCCATGCTCTTTAACTGACCTCCTGTCGGCCCTCTCCCCCCAATCCGACATCAAAGCTCTCAAAAGCACTCCCTGGCTTGCCGGGGCTGAAGATTTTTCCATTCCCTGGAATGCTGACGCCAAAGACTCTCAGACCAACCTGAAAGCTGCTCTGGACAAGCTGGGTATCAGCTTCCACCTCCCCTCCCTGCGTTTTGTCCCTGCCGGGGCATTCAACCGGGAAATCACAGCTCACAGCGGCAAGGGAGGCGGGATAAGATCCATCATCACCCCGCTCCTGAAAGAAGCTCTCGGCAACAGTGATGAGAGGCGCATCACTGTCGACCGTCAGGGCGGCCGCCGCTACTACGGAGAATGGCTCAATGATATCTTGCCAGGCGCTCCCTTAAGAGCCCTGGAAGAAGGCCCGAAACGCTCGGCTTACACCGCAGGAAACCGGCACATTGAATTCCTGGTGGGGGCCGATGGAATCCGTATGGAAACCGCCCTGGCCTCGATGTTCGCCAAGTACATCCGGGAGTCCGCCATGAAGCTCTTCAACAGCTGGTGGGTAAAAAGAGTTCCGGGCATCCGTCCCACCGCCGGCTATCCTCAGGATGCCAAACGTTTCATCGCAGATATCAAGGCTGCCGGCGCCATGCCGGATAACCCCGACACCCTCATCCGCCGACTTTAGAAGGCAAAGCCGGGACACCACCCCTTGACCCCGCTCTCCTGAAAACCTAAATTCCGCTAGTAAGGAAGACAACATGGCAAAACCGGCTCTCTTCGGATTAACCCTGGAAGAACTCAAAACTGTAACTTCAGAGCTCGGCCTGCCCTCTTTTGCCCCCCGGCAAGTAGCCGAATGGCTCTACAAGCACCGCTCTTCCTCCTTCGAGGAGATGACAAATCTCTCTAAAACCACCCGGGATCGTCTCTCGAAGAACTACGAAATCGGCGTTGTCCAGCCCTCTTCTGTCGCCGTTTCCAACGACGGTACAAAAAAATACCTCTTCAGTCAGTCCGGTCATTCCGTGGAAACTGCCTGGATTCCCGAAGAAAAACGGGGAACCCTCTGTGTCTCCACCCAGATCGGCTGCCGCCGGGGCTGTAAATTCTGCATGACCGCCCGTCAGGGTTTTCAGGGCAACCTGAGTGCCGGTGAGATACTCAACCAGTACCGTTCCCTCCCGGAGAGCGAAGAGGTTACCCATTTCGTATTCATGGGCATGGGAGAGCCCCTGGACAACTTGAAAGGGGTGCTTCCAACCCTGGAAATCCTGACAGCAGACTGGGGCTTCGGTTTCAGCCCGAAAAAAGTTACCGTTTCCACTATAGGGATACTCGAGAGCCTGGATGAGCTGCTTCAGGCCAGCGAATGCCGCCTGGCAATAAGCCTCCATTCCCCCTTCCCCGACGAAAGGGCCGAATTGATTCCCTACGAACGCCGCTACCCGATTATCGAAGTACTGGATTTCCTGCGACAGGCCGATCTTGGCCGCCGACGGCTCACTATCGAGTACCTGATGATAGACGGGGTGAACGACTCCTCCCGGCATTCCCGGGAACTGGCCCGAATCCTGGAAGGCCTGGGAGCCCGGGTAAATCTGATACCCTACCACCCCATTCCCGACTTCCCCGGAACGCCGAGCCCTCCCGGGCGCATTGCAGGCTTCCGGGACGATCTGAACCACCGGGGGGTAATTGCAACGGTTCGCCGGAGCCGGGGACTGGATATCGATGCAGCCTGCGGTCTGCTCACTACCAGGCGAAAAGCGTAAAGAGACCCGGCGGCAGAGGTCATTTTCAAGTATACTGAAAACCAGAGGAGCCCCCTTAAATGGCAAAAAAGAAAGCAGAAATCAACTCCTGGGACATACTGGAAGACTACCGCGGAGAATTCATCAAAGGTGAATGGCCCACCATCCCCGAACAGTTTCACCTCTCCGCCCACCTCTACCCCGAGCAGACCGCCTTCACACAATTCTCCCCGGAAGAAGTCCGGATAACCTACCGGGAAGCACTGGAATACGTTAAAAACATCGCATCCTGGCTGGTTGGCAAGGGCCTGAAAAAAGGCGAGCGGGTGGTTTTAATCGGGAAAAACTCCCCCGGGTGGGCCCTGGGATATCTTGCCGCATTGGAAGCAGGGGGTGTAATTGTCCCCATGGACGCCCAGATGGAAGACAAAACCGCTGAAAAGCTCATCGCCTTTGTCGAAGCCCGATTCCTCATAGCCGACGGGGACAAACATGATGTTCTCGGGGGTAAAGGCTCTGGAATCAAACATAAAATCAGTCTTTCCCGAGGTATAGGCCACTTTATTACCGAACTTCCCACCGGGAAAAAAGCCGATTTTCCGGAAACCGGGGAAGACGACCTGGCCGCCATACTTTTCACATCGGGAACCACCGGAATGGAAAAAGGGGTGATGCTTACCCATAAAAACTTCATCACCGATGTTTATCAGGCCTGTCATCACGACTTTCTCAAGGCCGATCAGAGCGATGTATGGTATGCCCTGCTGCCCCTGCACCACAGCTACTGCATGACAGCGGTTTTTCTGGAGGGCATCAAACATGCCAGCGAAATTGTGTTCGCCCCGGCGATAGTGATTGATAAAATCATGAAAGATCTGGAGTTCGGCGGGGTAACCATCTTCATGGGCATCCCCCTGCTCTACAACAAGATTCTCAAGGGCATGATGAAGAAGGTGCGGGCCAAGGGTTTATTCTCCCATCTGCTGGTGGGTCTGCTGATGCGGGTGAGCGGTTTTTTCAAGATTGCCTTCAAGGTGAATATNNGGTAAAAAACTTTTCGGCAATATCCTGTTGAAAAAGGCCAATCTGTACAATCTGAAGTATCTGATTTCAGGTGGGGGACCTCTGGCGCCGGAAACGGTACGCCGGTACCAGGAACTGGGTCTGGATTTCGTCCAGGGTTACGGCATGACAGAAACAGCTCCCATATCCACTTTGAACCCCGCCCATGCCTTCAAACTCAGCTCGGTGGGAAAGGTTTTTCCCCTGATTGAAATGGAGATTCATAATACCGACGGGGAAGGAATCGGTGAAGTGGTAATCAAGGGCCCCATCTGCTGTAAGGGCTACTGGAAGAACGAGGAGGCCACTGCCGAACTCTTCGACGATGAGGGCTGGCTGCACACCGGTGATTTAGGATACCTGGATAAAGAAAACTACCTCTACCTCACCGGAAGGAGTAAGAATCTCATCGTCTCCCAGGGGGGGAAAAATATCTTCCCTGAAGAGGTGGAGGATCATTTTCAGCTCTATCACCAGATCGATCAGATTATGATCCGCGGGTACCTGGCGGATGAAGTTACCAGGGCTGAAGGAATTGAAGCTCTTATTTTCCCCAGCCGGGAGCATTATGAAAGCCTGGGAACTTTTGAAAGCGAGGCAATAAGGAAGGATCTGATTCAGGCTGTGAAAGCCGTGAACCGGGAACTTCTGGTCTACAAGCGCATCGATCGCATCCGCATCCTTGAGGAGGCCATGCCCACCACCTCCACCCGGAAAATCAAGCGTCCGGTGGTGAATAAATTATTGCCTGTCGACAGGGAAGGGTTCTTTACGGTTTGAAATGAAAAGAAATGAACTCTCCCGGCGAAAAGACGGCTTCAGGAAGGCGGGTCTCAGGGCTACAATGCCATCATCCCTGCCTTTTGAGATTCACCTGGAAGACGCCCGGGGGGCGGTTCTCGCCCTCCACGGTTACACCGGAGGCCCCTCAGACCTGAGGTATCTGGCCGGCCGTCTGGCCGCTGCCGGTTTCGCTGTTTCTGTTCCCCGGCTCCCCGGGGCGGGAACGGATATGGACGATTTGTCGAACACCTCCCGGAGAGACTGGATGCGCCGGGCAATTGATACCTGGGAAGATCTCCGTTCCCGATACAAAACGGTATCTATACTCGGATACTCGATGGGGGGGCTGCTGGCCCTGGAGCTGGCAAGAATGGTGAAGAGCGAAAAAACGGTGCTTCTGGCCCCGGCTCTGATTACTTCCCATAAATCGATGCGGTTCCTTCCGCTTTTGCGGCCCCTGGCCGGAGTGCTTCCTAAAATGAAGACTGGATGGGAACCGAAAGACGAGGACAGCGAGGAGAGGAGGGAACACGGAAGGCGTTACTGGGCTTACCGGGATCTGAAGTCTGCCGCCCAGCTCTCCCTGCTCCAGAGTGAAGTTCTAAAACATCTCGGCGGCATCAGAACCCCGGTAATGGCTGTCGTTTCTTCAGAAGATATGACGGTTCCCGCCAAAGTTCTGAAGCTGCTGGAAAAAAGACTGCCATCAGGCCTGTCCGCCACACTTGTTGTAACAAAATGCGGCCACAACATACCCCAGGGACCCGACCAGGAGAAAGTCGCCGATGCGGTGATTGCCTGGCTGTAAGAACGCATCCGGCAGCCGCTCCGGCCGAGGAGAGTACCTTACATCCCTGCTGTTCTCATTTTATTACCATTATCAGCCGATAAT
>DEIH01000147.1 GCA_002352375.1 Spirochaeta sp. UBA2779
GATGAAATAGCCGAGGTTCACAAAAAGGGACAACCGGTACTGGTTGGTACCGTCAGTGTCGAAAAATCTGAGATACTCGCAAAATACCTGACAAAACGGGGAATCAGATACGAAATACTCAATGCCAAAAACCACCACAGGGAAGCCCTTATCATCGCAGAGGCTGGTGCTAAAGGCTCAATAACCATTGCAACTAACATGGCCGGACGGGGTACCGACATCAAACTGGGTGGAAATCCGGATTTTAGAGCACGCAGACGCTGTTCAGAGGATACCGGAGAAGAAGAATCCAAGGCTATTTTCGCCGAAGAGTATGAAAAATGGCTGAAACAGAATGAAGAGGTGATACAAGCCGGCGGACTCTTTGTTCTGGGTACTGAGAGACACGAGTCCCGGCGTATTGACAACCAGCTCCGGGGGCGCTCAGGACGTCAGGGAGATCCTGGATATTCACGTTTTTACATATCTCTGGAAGACGATCTGATGCGCCTGTTCGGTGGGGATAAATTCCGGTCCACCATGTCCCGTCTGGGAATGGCTGGAGGGGAACCTCTCTATCATCCGCTGATTAATAAATCTCTGGAACGGGCACAGAAGAAGGTAGAGGAACGCAACTACGATATCAGGAAACACCTTCTTGAATACGATGATGTGGTGAGTAAGCAGAGAACAGCCATCTATACCATCAGGAATGAGGTTCTCGCCGGTGAAGATTTAAGCCTGAAAGTAATTGAAACGGGAAAACAGATTGTAGATGTACTGCTGGATGACTACAACAGTGAAAGAAGAACCGAGCCTGAATCCGCACTCAAACGTTTTGGCGAACGCCTGCTGCAGAATTTCAACTATAAGGGCTCGCCGGACAGTGGATTTTCCATTGAAACAACCCCTGAAGAGGCAAGAATCATACTGGAAAAATATCTTCTCTCCGATCTGGAGGAAAAAATATCCCTGGCCGGAAAAGATCAGATGGAAATGTTCATCCGGTATGAATACCTCAGGCAGGTGGATCAGCGCTGGCAGGAACACCTGGAAGAGCTTACCGCATTGGGAGAAGCCGTCCGTCTGCGTAGCTATGCCCAGAAAAATCCCCTTGTTGAATATAAAAATGAAGGCTTTGAATTATTTGAGGGAATGCTGGAAGACCTGCGTATTGATATCGCCAGGAAGGTATTCAAGGTGCGTATACGCCGCAGAGACGAGAGAGCTCCCGGAGAATCATCGGCAATCAACGCCTCTCATTCCTCCATGCCTTCACTTTCCAGAGCCGGGGCAGGAGAACGTAAAGAAGCCAGTCCCGATAAGATTCAGATAAAACGGACTACACCAAAAGTCGGGAGAAACGATCCCTGTCCCTGCGGTAGCGGGAAAAAATATAAAAACTGCTGCGGTTCCTGATTTTCTCAGTAGAGGTAGTCCAGAGGGTCTACCGATTCTCCATTATGAATTAATGCAAAATACAATCTTGGACTGCGGGCCGTTCCCGAACGGCCTGCAAGCCCCAGGGACATACCGCTCTCCAGCTTATCACCGGGGGCTACATCAACACGGCTCAAATGCCCGTAGAAGCTCTTCCAGCCCCCTGAATGGGACATGATAACGTAGAGACCGTATGAAGAGTGGTTTCCCGTGAGTATCACCGTACCGTCTTTCGATGCATGTACAGGAGTTCCTTCCTCCGCAGATAGATCCAAACCTTCAGATTCATATCCAATTCCGGTAAGGGTATCAACAGTCTCACCATAGGCTGTGAGTATGCGACCGCTTACCGGATAGAGGAACACATCTTTGCTGAATGAGGCCGGAGTACTACTCGTTGAGTAATCACCTGAAATAAAATAATCGCCGTTTCCGGGAATAAGCTGAACCATTTCGGCCTCGGTACCGAATCGAACTGCCGCATCGGCGGGACTTTCTCCTGGTAAAGGTGTAACTCTGATGCCATCAATATACGGGACAACCAGAATTTTCCCACTTTTTACATCCTCCGGATTTTCCAGGGAATTAACACTGATTAAAGTTGATGGTGAGAGACCGTATTTGTAGGAAATACGGGAAAGAGTTTCTCCCCTGAGAACACGATGCCTGGTAAAAACCAGTTCTGGGAATGGATTATCAAAAGAAGGGAGCTCGATGGCAGCCTTGTTAACTCTTACTAAAGGTTCCACATCTCCCGGGGAACTGTCGAAGGATACCGGTTTGGAAATAAGTACCAGGCGATCAAAAAAACCAGCTCCAAAAAGGAGAAGGAACACAAGGGCAGCTGCAGGAAGAGGAAGAAATTTTAACGGAGTAAAGGAGAAAGAGGAGATGGAGGGGGGGTCTATTTGCCTTTTCACCGGTCTGACACCCATTGATAAGGGTTGATAAACCGATCTTTCCCGTATTCCGGATATCAACAACTATACCCCTCCCTCTCATTCATATCGACAAAACCCACCCCTCGTATTACCCTTTGTCCAATATGAAGTCACACCGCCTCCGCCTGCTGAATATCAGGTTTGTAATTCCTATGCTTATACTTTCAGCAGCTGTGATTATTTTCGCCAGTCAGTTCATGCTCATCAGGGTTCATGAAAGCTCAATGAACCCCACTCTTTTCGATGGACAATGGGCTCTGGTACTCCGGGGGCGGAAAGGGATAAACCCGGGGGATATCGCTGTATACATCAGTCCCATAGGCCACAACCTCGTTGTAAAAAGATATATTTTCGACAGTGATTCAAAACCTGTTATCGACCATGGATGGTTGGTAACACCATGGGGACGCTGGTTTTTAACCGGCTCTCAATGGGAGCGAATAGATAAAGAGAACAATCTTCCCGGAGGACTTCTCTTCATGGTGGGTGACAATCAATTCCAGTCTTTAGACAGTAGAAATTACGGTTATATACAGCCGGATAGCCTGGTAGGCCGTGTTCTGTTATGGAGAAAACATGGCTGAGCACTCTCCCAATTTTAGAATGCGTATTCTGGTAGCTTTCTCTCTTGCTGCAGCACTACTGATAATTCTTCGCTTTGCTTTTATTATGCTCTCTCCCGGACGAACCGAGTCTACATCAGTTCAGGCCCCGGCTCTGGCTGAGAGAGGCTCTATTGTGGACCGGGAAGGACGAATTGTGGCCCTGCAGACCAGACTCTGGTCTGTAACCGCATGGAAACCGGAGATTGTGGATGCGATAAAAACCGGGACACTTCTCGGGCCTGCTCTGGATATGGATCCGAATGCCATCTCCCGATTGTTATCAGGTGGAAGTACTTCCCGGTTTCTTTATATAAAACGAAAGGCAACTCCCACCCAGTCCGATGCTGTACGAAAAATGATAGACGAGGGGCTGTTACCGGGAATCGGGCTCCAGGAGGAACTCGGAAGACACTACCCCATGAAGGAACTGGCTGCAACTCTGATAGGACATGTGGGAACAGACAACATCGGTCTGGACGGAATAGAATATGCTTTCAACAGAGTTCTGGCCCCGGGAAGTATGACCTCGGAGGCCGACCGTATATACGGAAACAGCATTCACCTCACCCTGGATATGAATACCCAGTACCTGGTGGAAAAAATCGCTGATGAAGCATGGGAAGAACATCACCCCGATTCCATGATGATACTGGTGATGAAGGCTAAAACCGGCGAGGTTCTTTCCTGGGTATCCCTGCCCTCCTACGACCCGAACATTTTTTCAGAGTTCAGCAGTAATGAAAGAAAAAACAGACCACTGACAGAAGCTTATGAACCCGGATCGGTGTTCAAAGTGTTCACTTGGGCAACATTCCTGGAAAAAGGTGGTATTAAGATAAGTGATATTTTTGATACAAGAAGGGGTTATGAGCCCGATCTGTTTGTAAAATACGGGATTCCGCCGATAACCGATCTGGGAAATTACGGGATACTTGACGTTACAGGAGCACTGATTCATTCCAGCAACGTTGCCGTTGCCATGGCTTCTGAATCGGTCTCCGCGGCAGACTTCTACAAGAGTTTAAAGAATTTCGGCTTCGGGAGTCCCACAGGCCTGCCGCTGCCCGGAGAATCCCATGGCCT
>DEIH01000008.1:0-1991 GCA_002352375.1 Spirochaeta sp. UBA2779
GAGAACTTCTGTCTGCCGGTTTGTCGGTGCTCTCATTTTTTAATCTCTATCCCGTATTTCTTTATCTTACCGTGAAGGTTACTGGGGTAAACACCCATAGCCTGGGCAGTTTTTGCTATATTATAACCATTTGCCTCAAGCCGACGCTCTACCAGCCGCTTTTCAAACAAATCTCTGGCCTCACCAAGCTTCATACCATCATACTCCCGCTGGGAGGAATCAGAGAAAGGCCTTGAACCAGCCTCCCCGAGATAGTAACGGGCTGTTTCCTCTGTTACTTCAGCCTCATCTACCAGAATGGTAACTCTCTCTATAAAATTCTTCAACTCCCGTATATTTCCCGGCCAGAAATATTCAGTGAGCAGCTTCATCGCTTCATTTGAAAAATCCGGGGGTGAAACATCATTGTGCCCCTTTTTTAGATTATTATGGAAATAATCCATAAGTGCGGGCAAGTCATCCTGTCTTTCCCTGAGCGGCGGTACCGAAAGGGGTATCACATTAAGTCGGAAATACAGGTCTTCCCGAAATCGTCCTTCTTCAACCTCTTTTCGTATATCCTTGTTGGTCGCCGAGATGATTCGGACATCGACTTTTATCTGATCCTCGCCTCCAACCCGTTCAAAAGTCATTTCCTGTACAGCCCGTAGAACTTTGGCCTGGGCTTCCAGGCTCATATCGGCTACCTCATCCAGAAACAGGGTACCACTGTCGGCAACCTCAAATTTTCCCCGGCGTCGGGCCACAGCTCCGGTGAAAGCACCTTTCTCATGACCGAAAAGTTCACTCTCTATCAGATTATCCGGAATGGCGGCACAATTCACCTCAACAAAGGGACGGTTGGACCGCCGGCTGCGGCTATGGATCATCCGGGCAACCAGTTCCTTACCCGTTCCGTTCTCACCCAGTATCATCACCCGGGAATCAGAAGGAGCACTCTGACCAACTACCTCCCGAATCCGGTGCATGGCTTCTGTTTCACCAATCATATCGTCTTCGAGAAACTGCCCCTGCCGGAGAGCGGCGTTTTCACGGCGTAAGGCCTCCAATTGCAGGGCATTCCGTGCAATGGTAACCACCCTTCCCAGATCCAGAGGCTTTTCAAGATAGTCATAGGCACCGAGTTTAATGGCCCGGACGGCTGTTTCCACAGTGGCATGGCCGGAGATTATTACCACCTCAACATCGGTCCATTCGGATTTGATTTCGGCAAGGATATCAATTCCACCCTTCCCCGGGAGCCAGACATCCAGAAAGACAATATCTACAGGTTCTGTTTTCAGCAATCGCAGACCTTCAAGTCCGTCCTGGGCAAGGAGAACCTCATACCCTTCATCCCTCAGGATATCCCCCAGGACATCCTGAATGGAAGGTTCATCATCAATAATGAGAATTCGACTCATTGTTCCTCCCCGGCCGGCAGGTCGATGTAAAAGACCGTTCCTGAATCCTTTTCCGATTCAAACCAGATCCTCCCGCGATGATCATAGATTATACGCTGAACCACCGCCAGCCCGAGGCCGGTTCCCCGTTCCCGTGTTGAGTTATAGGGCTGAAAAATCGATGTAGACCTCTCCGGCGGAATCCCTTCCCCGTCATCACGAATGAGCAGACGTACATAGGGATCAGTTCCCCGCTGAATCATATCCGCTCTGATGGTTACCTTCTCTGCCCCTGCTTCCATGGCGTTCTTTAAAAGGTTCACAAGAACCTGCCGTAACTGACCCGAATCAGCCATCACCGGCAAGGACTCCTCCCCTGGAATAAGAATCCAGTCAATTTTCGATCCCACAGCACGAAATCGGTCGACAGTTTCCACTAAAACCGGCCGGAGCTGCAGAGTGGAAATCGTCGGTTCACCCCCGCCGGCAAACTCTCTGAAATCCTGAAGCAGCTTATCCAGCCCATCCACTTCCCGTAATATCAACTCCACAGATCTCTTCACCATCTCCTCATCCATAGTTCCCTCAATAGCTTTCCGCTGTATTCTC
>DEIH01000008.1:2121-3485 GCA_002352375.1 Spirochaeta sp. UBA2779
GTTGAAAGACGCGGTAAGAAAATCAAGTTCATCGTCCCCGGGGG
Source organism: Spirochaeta sp. UBA2779 (assembly GCA_002352375.1). Lineage (GTDB taxonomy): Bacteria > Spirochaetota > Spirochaetia > DSM-2461 > DSM-2461 > UBA2779. The sequence goes on from DEIH01000008.1 coordinate 2,166, forward strand.
TGAGAACACGGAAACTGAAATCCCCCTCGGAGATTTTTCCCGTGGCCTCCCCCAAAGCAACCAGGGGTTTTATAACCCTGTCACTCATGGCCATACTGATTAAAAACGCCATAAAGATGAGAGGACCGGCAAGAAACAAACCAAAAATCAACAGAGATCCTTTTAAAGTACCTACCATCCGGCTGTAGCGTTTCCAGTTATCCCGGGCCAGAGATATTTTTCTCACATCTGTTTCAAAATTCTCAGCAAGAAGGCTGGATAGAATCACCGTCCGATCCCCAAGATGACGCTGCCAGGAGAGAATGGTTCGGCCTTTAATCACCCGCCGGGGCAGAGGACCGTCCTCGGTATAGCCCAGAAGATTCCGGTCTTTGAGAAACAGCTCCTGGTTTCCCATCATGCTGCCGCCTTCTTCTCCGATAATCTGAACCGCATTAACGTAGGGTGCTACATCGGACACCCCTCGCCATATTTCTCCGGCATCCCGGTTGTTCTCCTCCAGAAGTTCCAAGAGAAAGCTACTTTCTGCCAGGGTTTCCAGCCGTTTAAGGGCATCACCATGGTACTCAAGGGCCAGGTTTTCACCGGCATCCAGAGCGATACCATTACCCGGGGCCAGCCATAGTTCGATGGCCGTTTTAAGAAAAAGAGAGGATAACAAACCCAGGGGCAGAACCGCTACAAAAACAATCAGTGTAAAAGAACCGATCAACCTTATACGAAGACGACTGCCGGGAACCCCGGCCCTCCGCTGCACAACAACCCGGCTGAGATTAAAACCTGATAAAACCAACAGTGCCGAGGGAAACAGTATGGAAAGAACAAGAATTACCGGCATCTGTCCCGGATCGTCCCTGGTAATCGTCCCTAAAAGCTGAGAAGCCCAGAAAAGAACCAGAACAATAATGATAGTATAGAGAACAATAACAAAACTCACCGATCGGTGAGAAGGGATGCGAAGCAACCTCTTCATTTGGTTTCAACCTGAGGATAAGGAATCGTAGTCCAGGGACTGCGGTCCTGATTTTTTCTGAACAGCGACCAGATAGAGAGAGGAGGAATAAACATGTTTGAGTTTAGAAAGATGCGACATTCCAGAGTATCCTCCTTCTCCCACTGTCCAAGGACCGTCAGTTCATAATTGTTAAGAGTAGAAAGAGTTTCCTCAAGACTGTCTCCCCCGGCAGGTATGAAGATACCATCTGAACTTATCCCCGGAGAGAAAACAATATACCCGGTATCCAGAAAATCCCGATGGACATAACGTACAAGAGTTTCATCCAGTCCCCCAAGACGGAACACCCAGATGAGCCTGACAGT
>DEIH01000008.1:3636-5296 GCA_002352375.1 Spirochaeta sp. UBA2779
CTCCGGGCAGCAACAGGGGTTTGAAGCACATTATTCTTCCTTGAATTTATTATCAAAGAGCCATGCAACATCATTGACGGCATCTTCTTCATCCTCGCCTTCGGCAGATACTGTCAGTTTAGTCTGATAGGTTGCCCCCAGAGTAAGAATGTTCATAATTGATTTGGCATTAATCTTCACATCCTCTTTCTCTATCCATATCGAACTGTCAAACTGTTGAGCCGTCTGAACAATCAATGATGCCGGTCGGGCATGTATGCCGGCCCTGTTGAGTATCGTTACATTGCGTGTCGTCATTTCTAACTCCGCCTGCTCACAAACCTGTCAAACCATAGATTTCGAGCATTTTCACTCTCAATCCACTGTATCAGGTTCTTGTTGAAATCCTTTGCTGCATGAACCCCTTGAGACTTCAGTCTCTGATTTAAAACCGCCGCTTCAATGATTATGGGGATGTTCCTTCCCGGCTTCACCGGTAATGTAATCAGGGGTATACTAACATCCAGGAGCGTTGTCGTCTCGTCGGCTGTCCCCAATCGGTCATAATTCTTTGTACTGTCCCACTCTTCAAGATGAAACACCATCTCCACAGGTTTTCTGTCGCGGACAGAATTCATACCGTAAACCTGAGCAATATCAATAATACCCAATCCCCGGATTTCCATGTGATGACCCATCATTTTACTGGTCCCGTAACCCCAGAGTACATTTCCATTCAGACATTTCAGCAGTACCGCATCATCGGCAATCAGGCGATGTCCACGGTCAAGAAGCTCCAGGGCTGCTTCACTTTTCCCGACACCGCTTTCCCCAAGAATGAGAATACCCATTCCCTCCACCTCAACCAGGGTTGCATGAATGGTTTTCTGAGGGGCGAATATATCATCCAGAGCCCTGAGCAGTCGGATGGAAAGGGGGGAGGACTCCAGAGGTGTCAATAATAGGGGAATCCCCGCGTCCTCCACCGCTTTCTGAAAATATTCCGGTGGCTCCAGGTTATAGCAGAAGATAAAACAGGGAATATCGTACTCTAGAAGCCTGTTCAGATGAACTTTCAGCTCATCTTCCGGTGTGGTTACAATATAGGCAAACTCACCCCGGCCGATAATCTGAATGCGTTCTCCGACAAATCTGTCAAAAAACCCCGTCAGAGCCATCCCCGGCCGGTTTATATCTGTTGAATAGATTTCCCGGGATAAACCCTTACGACCGCGAAGACAGCGCAGATCCAAAGCATTTGGACGCTCAGGCTCGAGGTCAATTAAATCAAGAACAGTGAACTTACTCATATTTTGTAGAATGATTAAAAATTAATGATCCTGTATCTTCCCCTTCTCTTTTGTCACCTTGGCTTCAATTTTATCAAACAGAAGATCCAGAGCCTTGAAAAGGTCCCGGTCGTTTACCTTGATGTGTCCCATCGCCCCCCATCGGAAATGAATCGTCGATTCCGCTTTAAACTCGCCGCTGCTGTGCTTATCAAGGCTCAGGTGCAGATCCGCAACATGCTCCTTCAAGTGGTCCAGACGTTTCAGTTTTTTGTCGATGTACTCTTTGGTGCTTTCTCCGGGTGCATAACCATGGGTTCCTTTGACTTCGACCGTCATCGCATCCTCCTGTGATGTAGATGGTAACAATCTAATTATCGCTGGTAGGACGA
>DEIH01000008.1:5455-7546 GCA_002352375.1 Spirochaeta sp. UBA2779
CCGCCTCTGCGAGAATTTCTTTGATGACCTCTTTCGCGGCTACTTTAGAGACTCTCGAACCTGAAGAACCGGCACCGGAAATAGAGTTGGTGAAAAAAAACTTCAGCTCAAACAAACCCCAATCAGTCTGAATGTACTTGTTCGTTGTTATTCGGGAAACCGTCGCTTCATGCACACCGATTTCACCGGCTACATCCTTGAGAGTAAGGGGTTTAAGGAACCGCGGACCTCCGGAAAAAAACTCCCTTTGAAACTCAATAATACATCTGGCAGCCTTGAGCAGGGTATTGTCCCTCTGGGCCAGACTGTTGATAAAGTAACGGGCTTCCCGGGAATGATCGGATATAAATCGCCTGGCATCCTTGTCGCTGCCGGTTTCATCACTGAGTTTCTCAAATTCCGGATCCACCCGGAGAACGGGCAGCACCTCATCGTTCAAAACCAGGACATGCTCCCCCTCTAATTCCCGAACCTCGAGGTCTGGAATGATGTACTGAGGTGTTTCAGTAGAATAAAGACGCCCGGGGAAGGGATTCAAAGTTCTGATATACTCTTCATAATCCTCCCAGTCCTCCCGGGATATTTTCATACTGGACCTGACATCCTCCGAACGTTTTTTTTCCAGAAGTACCAGAGCATCCATCACAAAGCGTTTAAAATTTTCCGGGCCGTCACCTCTGATATCAGCCTGAACCAGAAGAGATTCCCTCCATTCAGCACAGGCACAGCCCAGGGGATCCATGGAACGCACCACTTTTAAAGCTTTATCCAGAATCCCGTCTTCATCAGATTTCGCCAGGAGTTCGGGATTTTCCCGGTGGAAACCGTCCTCATCAAGATTCCAGATAATCTGTTCAGCAAGGTCGGCGATGTCCGGAGGAACCTCTGTTATCCGGAGTTGATCGATTAAATGATCGTGGAGTGATTCCTCACGGGAAATAGCACCTTCCAGAAATCGCTGTTTGCTGTCCGCATCACCCCTGGGAGCCGGCTGATAACCCGGATCGGAACTGTTTGCAAAGAAATCCGTCTCTGTTACCTGATCCTCCCTTACCTTTGTTTCACTCTGTACTGGTGTGTCAATTTCTCCAGCTTCTCGGATAACTTCCAGAGCGGGGTTCTTCTCCACCTCTTCCTGAATCGTTTCCTTCAGCTCCGAAAGGGGCATGGCCATCAATTTGATGGACTGAATGAGTTTTTGGGTAATTACCTGTTTCTGAACGAGACTCTGATGCGTTGACAGTCTCTGACCTTGTGCGGGCAAAAGTTTTCCTCCACTTCCATGCTGTCTCATACAGGGGCCGGCGTCAAGGAAAGTTGAATTGATAATTACATGGAAAAATCCCGGCCCAGGTAGATTTCTCTGGCTCTATCGTCGTTCATCAGTTCTTCGGCAGTTCCCCCGGTAAGGATTTCACCATGATTGATAATGTAGGCATGACCGGTTATCGCCAGGGTATCCCGGACATTATGATCGGTAATAAGAACACCGATATTCCGCCCGGCCAATCGTCCGATAATATCCCTGAGATCGCCTACGGCGATGGGGTCGATTCCGCTAAAGGGTTCATCCAGGAGCAGAAACCTCGGATCTGTAGCCAGGGCCCGGCAAATTTCTGTCCGCCGCCGCTCACCCCCGGACAGGGTATCCGCCCGGCGCCGGGCCAAATCCGTAATTCCGAGGTCTTCCAGAAGACGCTCCAATAAAATCCTTCGTTCCGGCTTCCCAAGATCGCTGCGGACTTCAAGAACCGCCTGAACATTCTGTGAAACAGTAAGCTTACGGAAAACAGAGGGCTCCTGAGGCAGGTAGTTGATACCCAGTCTGGCACGCTTGAACATGGGCTCGTTTGTGATATCCTGCCTGTCAAGCCAAACCTTGCCGGATGTTGCTTTCAAAAAACCGGCAATCATGTAAAAAGTGGTAGTTTTTCCGGCTCCGTTTGGCCCGAGAAGACCGACAATCTCCCCTTGTTTCATACTGAAGGAGACATCGGAGACGGCCAGCTTAGCCCGGTACTGTTTTCTCAGGCCTTCTGCATGGAGAGATGTTAATTCACCTGTTTTTTCATTCTTCATTCTTCATTCTTC
>DEIH01000263.1 GCA_002352375.1 Spirochaeta sp. UBA2779
TGCTGAAATATTTCCTGCTGCAAGCGCTGTCTGCCTGTTATTCATTGTACTGCAGGAACTCAAGAACATACTCAAGAGTGATAAAGCTGTAAATATGTATTTCACAAAGGTATTGTAGCGCAATTCAAATATTACTGCAGGTTGAATTCGGCTATTAAAGCTCTGCGTTCCAGGGTGAACAGATTCATATCATCGCTTTCCAATTTATGTCCCGGAGGAAACTTCAAGGTGGAGGGATTAACCGGCTCTCCATAGTAATGCACTTCATAATGACAATGGGGTCCGGTTGAATTTCCGGTATTACCGGAATACCCGATAACCTCCCCCTGTTTCACCTTTACTCCCGGACGAATACCGCTTGCAATGCGGCTGAAGTGAGCATACATGGTATCGTAATGATTGGCATGGCGAACCATTACCCGATATCCATATAATTTATGCCAGCCGGCAATTATCACCTCGCCATCTCCGGCCACCATCACAGGTGTCCCGATTCTCACGGCAAAATCAATTCCCCGGTGAAGCCCGCTGAAGCCCAGTGCCGGGATGTTTCTATACCCGAATCCCGATGAGATACGGGCACCGTCGACAGGAGTTTTCAAAAGGGCTTTTCTAACCGAATCACCACTTTCCTCGTAGTATTCCACGGTTCCATCAAGGCGTTCATACCGCCAGGCTTCAACTTTTCTGTTATCCAATTCCATCCCGGCATACAGAAGTTCACCTGCAGCAATGGTTTCTCCATCTTTGTTCTGCAGTTTCTCATATAACAAGTTAACAATATTCCCCGGTTGTATATCCCGCTGAAAATCCACCTCAAAGCTGAAGAGCCCGATAGCTTCCATCATGATTGAAAGAGGAATCCCTGAATCCTTTGCAGCCTGAAAAAGAGAGCTTTCAATCCGGGTTGTAACAACAGTTGGAATTGGATATATGTCGGTAAGTTGTTCCGTAGACTGCCATCCCTGAGAGGTCCATCGGGCAGTTATGGTTCGATCGAAACTGACTGGCAGACTGACTTTTAGAATACGGCCGCCGGAGGTTTGCCTGAGATTTACAATCTGTCCAGCCTGAATGCGCCTCATATCTATAATGCTGCCAAGACTGTCGGTGATATCAAACGCTTCCAGACTGGAAATGCCGGTACCCTGGAGTAAATCGGATAAAGACTCACCTCTTGCAAGATTCAGGGATGAATCTTTATAAGTATCGGATCCGAGGTCAACTAAATCAGTTCCAAGCTCGCTGAACACAGCAGTTTTAAAAGAATCTGATGAAGGCTGACTGACATCTGCTGAAACACGGAGGGGTGAGTATATCAACGTGGCAGTGAGGATGATAAAGACTGAGATGAGAAGGTAATATCTGATTGTAAACCTCTGAAGCTGCATATTCTTAATTATCGGCTGTTTTTCAAGTTGTTAAACATCAACGAGAAACTCTGAGAGTCTGCCCCGTTCCTCAGAGTTGAGCCGGACTGTAAGGGTGAGTCCCTCATCATCGTACTGTTCATCAATAACAGTGGATTCTTTATGGAGCCTGGCCCTCACATCCCAGCGGTCTGGAGGAAGATGAAGGGTAACTATGGGGCGGCTGGCATCAAGACGGGCACCGAGTTTGTCCAGAAGAGTCTGTATCCCTTCACCGGTATGGGCCGAAACAAGCAGACCCCGGGGATGACGAAAGGAAAGAGCTTCTCTCTCATCCTTTGTTAGTGAATCGCACTTATTAAGTACCAGCAGACGGGTTTTATCACCTGATCCCAGCTCCCGGAGAACATTTTCAGTAACTTTTACATGTTCATCCAGTTCGTGGCTGTGGGCATCGGCGACGTGGATTATCACATCGGCAAGAACCGCCTCCTCCAGGGTGGAACGGAAAGCATCCACCAGATCGTGGGGGAGTTTGCGTATAAAACCCACTGTATCGGTCATCAGAAATTCTCGGCCGCCGGTCTGTTCCACCCGGCGGGTTGTGGGGTCCAGGGTGGCAAAAAGTTTATCTTCCACCAGAACCTGAGATCCGCTGACAGCGTTTAAGAGGGATGATTTTCCGGCATTGGTGTAGCCCACCAGAGACACCGAAGGCACAGGCCTCTCCAGACGCTTTTTCCGCCGGACATCCCGCTGCTCCCGAACCTTGGCCAGATCGCGCTTGAAGTTGGATATTTTACTTAAAACAAGGCGGCGGTCGGTTTCCAGCTGTGTTTCACCTTTGCCTCTATTTCCTTTGGCACCGCCCCGCTGCCGGGAGAGGTGGGTCCAGGCCCGGGTAAGCCGGGGAAGGCTGTACTTCATCCTGGCCAGAGCCACCTGAAGAACCGCTTCCCGGGTGGATGCCCTGTCGGCAAATATATCCAGAATCACTTCCCGGCGGTCGATAACCGCAGTGCCCCAATTCTCTTCAAGATTGCGCTGCTGTGCCGGGGAGAGATCTGAATCAAAAACAACCAGATCGGCATCCAGATCGGCTATAACCTGGGTCACTTCCTCAACTTTGCCCTTTCCCAGCAGCCATCGGGGGTGAATGGATTTCAGATTTACCAGAAGGGAGCCCGCTGTGGGGATACCCAGGGAGTGTACTAACCCTTCCAGTTCATCCAGATGGGATTCAGCTTTCTGAACGGTCTCACCGGACTCACGAATTCCGATGAGGATTGCCTTTTCACACATGCGGGAGAGGATATCGCGTTTTTCAAGTTCAATAAAAATGTTGTCCACTGATCGGCGATTATATCCCCTCGGACACGGTGACGGGAAGATAGCGGTTTACAGGATTAGAGAGGGCTTTGAACATGGCATCTTTTTTACCGGCACTGCCTGAGGTGAGTTCTTCAAGGGCACGTCTGGCGGTTTTTCTGGGAGATCTCGTATCCCACTCACAGCTGCAGGTAAAACTCTCAAGTCCCATTTCTTTTACAAAATCTCTGATTTCAACTTCATGGGTCCATGCCAGAGGACGGATTACAGTGTAGGGGTAATGATCGTAAGACATAGTGGGCAGCATAGTAGACATTTCCCCTTTGGCCGCCATGTTCATCAGGAAAGTTTCAAGAATATCATCCAGATGGTGCCCGAGAGCGATTTTACCAGCACCAGCTTTATCAGCATATTTGGCCAGTTCCAGACGGCGTTGAGCAGAGCACCACCAGCAGTTCAGTTTACAACCTTCTTTCAGCCGGTTTTCTACAGCAACATCAATAACCGTAACTTTGAGTCCCCAGCTTTCAACAATATTCAGAAAATCATCACCCACCGGGTATGT
>DEIH01000132.1:0-5932 GCA_002352375.1 Spirochaeta sp. UBA2779
CCAGCAGAGGGGGCTCGGCTCAGGCGTCATCGTCGCAAAGAAGGGTGATACCGTATACGTACTCACCAACAATCACGTTGCCGGGGAAGCCGATAAAATTGATGTGGTGTTAAGTGACAAGCGAACCTTCACTGCAGAACTGGTGGGAGCCGATTCCATGATGGATCTGGCCCTGATATCCTTTACCGCAAAAGAAGACATTCCCGTTGCCGTTCTGGGGGATTCAGATTCCCTGGCCGAAGGGGACTGGGTTTTCGCCGTGGGAAACCCTCTGGGATTCCAATCCACCATAACCGCCGGTATTGTCAGCGCAACCTACCGGGATGCCCAGCCGGGATCCGGTATGTCCGGAATTACCTCATATATTCAGACCGATGCCGCTATCAACCAGGGAAATTCTGGAGGAGCACTTGTAAACCTGGATGGCGAAGTAATTGGAATCAACACATGGATTGCATCTCAGAACGGCGGTAATATCGGACTGGGCTTTGCCATACCCATCAACGATGCCAAAAGAGCCATAATGGACTTCATCGATACCGGGTCTATCTCCTACTCCTGGCTGGGAGTTCAGACCGGTGAACCGGATACCACACTTGCAGCCGACCTTGGAATCGAAGAGAAAGACGGTGCTTTCATTTACAGTGTTTACAGTAACTCCCCGGCGGCAAAAGCGGGACTTCATCCGGGAGACGTGGTTACTAGAATCGGGGACAATGAAATTGCCGACAGTAACGCCCTTGTTCGCAATGTCGCATCCCTCCCTGTTGGAAGATCAACGGAATTCACCGTTCTCCGAGATGGAAACAGCGTTGAAATTAATGTAAAAACAGAAAAAAGAGAAGAAAACAGTGGAAGCGATGTATCCGCTCTGTGGCCGGGAATCAACATAGCCCCGCTTACAGACGACATCCGCAGTCAGCTCTCCCTGAAGAAAAAAGATGAGGGAATAGTCATTGCGGCCATTGCCCCGGACAGCATTGCCGGAGGAAGCGGTCTGCAGCAGGGCGACCTTGTTATCTCCATCAACTCTGAAAAAGTGGAAAATGCCCGGGATTTCTATCGGAGTCTGAATACCCCCTTGGATGAAATCCAATTCCGCATCCTCCGTAGCGGCCGGGAACTGACCATAGGATTCACAAAACCGGGATTATAATTTTATTGGAATCGCCTGCTAAACTAAAAAGCGTCATCCCCTTGCCGGAAGTTTGGCAGGCCGATATCTTGAGTTATGAAAATGAATTTTTCACATTTACTTGCTTCACGAACCGAATTTATGTCTTCAAGTGTTATACGTGAAATATTAAAACAGGCAAGCCGGCCGGGAATGATTTCCCTGGCCGGAGGTATACCGGCCCCAGAAACCTTTCCAATGGATATACTGGAAGAAGTTTTTCTCAAAGTGATAAAGCGATGGGGCTCATCTGCTTTTCAATATGATCTGACTGAAGGTTTTACCCCCCTCAGAGAGGCCGCAGTACCCTACCTCAGTCGGTATTCCGTTGAAGTTTCAACCAAAGAGATTCTCGTCAGTTCCGGCTCTCAAGGACTCCTGGACTCTCTGGGGAAAGCCCTTATCAGCCCGGGAGACCTCGTTGCCGTTGAATCACCTACTTACCTGGGAGCTATTCAGGCATTCAACCCCTACGGGCCTCGGTATGTCGAAATAGAAAGCGATGAAAATGGTGTTGTTCCCAAATCTCTTGAAAAAGTTCTGGTAAAGGATTCTCCAAAGTTTGTGTATATGGTTCCCACATTTCAGAATCCAACTGGCCGAACCATTCCCCTCGAACGTCGAAGAGCCATTGCTGATATAATAGTCACTTACAACGCACTATTGATTGAAGATGATCCTTATGCAGCTTTACGATACCGGGGAGAGGACATTCCATCCATTAAAAGTATGGCTCCAGACCATGTTCTCTATGCCACAACCTTATCCAAAGTATTTGCACCGGGGCTGCGGGTGGGATTATTTGTACCCCCATCTGAAGAGCTGGGTACCTGGCTGGTGAAAGCCAAACAGGGAACCGATCTTCATACGTCCACACTCAGTCAGGCTATGGCTGCAATTTACCTGGAAAGCGGATACCTCGAAAAGCGCCTTCCACTGATCTGTAATTTTTATCACCCGCGCTTGAAAGCCCTCCTTGAAGCAATGGATGAATACTTTCCTCCGGAGTGGAATTGGAGTCGTCCTGAAGGGGGGATGTTTTTATGGGCCGAAGGACCTGAAAGGACAAATATTCTCGAATTGTATAAAAAGGCATTATCCCGTGATGTAGCCTTCGTCCCCGGAGAATACTTTTACGCAAATTCGGAAAACAGCAGGCAAGCTATGCGACTCAACTTTACCAATGCAGACCCAGACACTTTGCGTCATGCTGTCAAAACCCTCGCATCACTTATTGTGAATTAATCCAGCATATAAATGAAAGCTTGAATCTTTATCATTTTTTTCAAGAGAAACTACGAAATGAGTTCTACAACTTCGATAATCTGGATATGAATAGTCAGTGGATATCCAGGTTAGCTCTCATTTTATTAATTTTCACCCTCCCCGGCTGCCGGACAGTGGAAGAACCGGCCCCTCGGGCTGTTGTTGAATCCCCAGAACAAACTCCTGAGCCTAAGTCGATATCAGAACCCGACCCTCTTGATATTGATTGGCCCGGTACAGCCTGGATAATCCCGGATTCCCCTGATGAGGCAACGAAACAAATCCCCGGCTACAGAGGCTTCTTCCTGGGTAGAGACGGAAGGCTCCTCCTCGTTAATCAGTACAACGCTGCAGGAAATCTCTGGTCTGTGGAGGGAAACCGAATCACCCTCTCCTTGCTGGAAGGTACGGCAGAACTTCCTATGGAAGGAACCTTTGTTGTTTTTCCGGGAATACAGAGCCGATCAGACACTGAATCAGACCAAGTCAACAGCATCCGCCTGGTTCCGGAAACCGATCTGTCCGCCAAAGGAATCACCTTTAAAAGAGCTGAAGTGAATGTTGATATTATTGAAAACCACTGGATCCCGAAACACCTGAAGGGAGGGGATAAGGTGATATGGCCTGTTAATAGGGAAATCCACCTGATGCTTCTTCCCGATACCTCCGGGATGGGTGTTCTTGGGTTCGGTGGAGAAAACCGTTTTCACGGTGGTATACAGATGGGAGAAGAGTCCTTTGTTATCGAACCTCTGGCAATCACCCGGAAATACGGACCGGCTTCAGATTTCGAAAATCTATACGTTCAGTGTCTTTCCGAAGCCAGCCGATTTGTTCAGGTTAAAGACGACCTATACCTCTATACCGGGACATTCCCGGTCGCAATGTTCAGGGTGCGCCTCTTCGATTAATTCGATTAATAGCCCTCAGGCGGACGGTTGGCCCTGGTTCCCATCTCACCATCCGGAGCATCCGGTCCATACCAGGAATCAAAGGCCATACGGCCGAAAACAGGAAAGTAAAAGAAGTTGCCTTTATACGCCCGGCTTAAAGCAATCAGGGATATCACCAGATAGGCCATGTTCAGAGCAACGGCAAAACTGAGATAAATCCAGAAACTACCGGAAAAACTACTCTTTATCACCAGAGTCCGTATCAGCCAGAACAGCAGACCGGCATTTACAACGGTTACCGGAATCTGGGATGTCAGAGATTGAAGTGCATGAAAAGCGACAAATTTCGAATTTTTCCGGTTAATACCGTAATAAATCCCCGCAGCCACCAGGTTCAGAAAAGGAAGAGGCAAACCGATACCCCAGGCGGCAAACATCATGAAGTAGGCTCCCATGGCATCTTCCCTCTCTCTCCGGGTTATTTCATCCGGCTGCGGTAGATTTATCATCACGTTACCTATTCCTTACCACTGAAGGGAGGGTAATCATCACTGTAATAAGAAAGATAAAGAGACACTCTCATACTCCAGCGGAGGTATCCCATTACAAAATCAAACATACTCTCAGGGTACTTACCGGTAAAAAGGATGACCCACCATGCGAGAAACTGCACAAAACCGGCAGCAGCACCGTAGAATCCCAGGATAAAACCATGAGGAATACCCACATATACAGCCCCGAACAAGGCTCTTACCAGAACCAATCCCCGTTTAACACCTTCAGGATTATCAAACTCAATGGTGGCATCATCATCGCTACCCCGAACACCGATCGCCGGGTAGCCGTCACGCATGTTCATAATTCTCGCTGTCAGACGAATATCCCACTGAAGAAATTTTTTCTGAAATTCATAGATACTCTCAGGAATTTTTCCGGTAAACAGCACCACCCAGAATTTTACAAAATCCAGAATGGCATACCAGATAGAAACAAAGAGCATCAGAAAAATATGGGGAATAAGAATATATATCCACCCGAAAAAAGAACGCAAAAGCAGCTCACCCCGGGAGTTACTCTCCTGGCGGTTGATTATCAGTTTCATAGAAACCTCCGTGTTGTGATTATAGTTTATTATCCACTACAATTCCGCTTATGCCTGCTGATTTTCAAAAAAGCCTGGAGAAATACCAGAACAATTATCCCGGGGAAAAGCCTCTTGTTGACCTCTTCCACTCACTTTTAAAGCTTCCCGATGCCTTTTACCGAACCTGCCGGCCGGGTCATTTTACGGCATCAGCCCTGATACTGAATCCGGAAAAAACTCATCTGCTTCTGGTGGAACACCGGAAACTGGGAATCTGGGTACAGCCCGGGGGACATGCCGATGGCGAGATTCATCTTGAAGGGGTAGCCCGAAGAGAGGTGGAGGAGGAAACCGGCGTCTCGGAAGTAAAATGTGCTCCGGGAATACTCGACTTGGACATTCATGCCATTCCGGCCCGTAAGGATGAAGGCCCTCACGACCATTACGATGTACGTTTTTTATTCACCGCAGATCCCGCTCATCCATTGAGAATCAGTCTTGAATCAACCGATCTGAAGTGGATACCCGTGAAAAACCTGAGTGATTATACCAGAGAGGAGTCTATGTTCCGAATGCTCAGAAAAGCCGGGGCCTAGAGCTCTCAAGCGGCATCAACCTTGTGAGTTTTCTCAAATCCTGCGTGAAGAATACGTAGATTTACCGGGTTGTGCTTCCGGTTTCGGGCGGAGATCACCTCATCAAGTGCAGCTTCTACAGCATTCACCGAGACAATATCCGGCTTGAGCTTTAACAGGGCTCCGATAGCGGCCATATTTGCCGCCCGCTCGGTACCCTCTTTAAGAGAAAGATCGGTGGCATCAAGAGATATCAATACCAGATCTTTTCGGGTAGGAGGATTCTTTACCAGTGAGGAATTCCATATCAGCAGCCCTCCTGGACGAACCCGGGGTTCAAACTTGACCACCGATGGTCCGTTCAATGCAATCACAATACTCGGTTTTTCAATTACAGGAGAAGCAATTTCCTCATCGCTGATTACCACTGAGCAGTTCGCTGTCCCTCCCCTCATTTCAGCACCGTAGGAGGGAATATGGGATACCTGTTTCCCCTGGCGCATGGCTGCGACACAGAGAAGTTTCCCGGTGAGCAGGACTCCCTGCCCCCCGAATCCGGCAATAATGAGTTCTTCTGTCATGAAGCCTTCTCCTTATCCGCATCTTCATCAGCCGGTCTGTCACGGAACTTTTTCAGGGGATACCAGGGAACCATATCGCTCTTTACCCAGTCAGCAGCTTCCGGCGGCTGTACACCCCAGTTTGTAGGACACATGGAGAGAATTTCCACGAAGGAATAACCCCGGCCTTCTTTCTGATATTTCAAGGCCTTGAAAATCGCCTTTTTCGTTTTTCTGATAGCCCCCGGGTTGTGTACCGAGGTGCGTTCGATGTAGGCGGGAGCCTCTAAGGTATCAAGCATTTCACAGGCACGGATGGGAAAACCGACATCCGCGGAATTTCTACCAGCCGGACTGGTTAAGGTTTTCTGACCTTCAAG
>DEIH01000132.1:6029-7894 GCA_002352375.1 Spirochaeta sp. UBA2779
AGCAGATCCCCGTCCCCCTGATAGGAAATCACCAGCATCTCCGGGCGGGCTCTTTTAATCCCGGTGGCAACAGCCGGGGCCCGGCCGTGAGCGGCCTCCAGGCCATCCACCTCCAGATAGTTGTAGATGAGAACCGAACAGCCCACAGGGGCGATAACAATGGTTTTCTCCCTGAGTTCAAGCTCGTCGAGAACCTCGGCAATCAGTTTATGTATAATCCCATGGCCGCAGCCGGCGCAATAATGGGTCCTAACATCGCTGAGCGACTCAGGACGCTTGTACATGGGTATGGTTTTCACGCTCATATCCGTTTATCCTCTCAATAATATCATCAAGGGCGGGAACCGCACCTCCGGCACGTCCGTGAAAATCGACTTCCACTTCACCGTTCATCGACAGTTTCACATCTTCCACCATCTGACCCAGACTCATCTCCACTGTAAGAATCTTTTGAACCTTACTCCCCACCTCGAAAAGTTCCTTTTCAGGGAAGGGCCAGAGGGTAAGAGGCCGGAACAGACCGGCTTTAATTCCCTCGCCCCGGAGGCGGTCAACAGCCTTTCGGGCAATACGGGCCGAAGTACCATAGGCAACCACAAGCCAGTCGGCATCATCGGTCAGATAAGTATCGGCGCGGTGTACTTTTTCTGTTATCAACTCGTATTTTTCCTGAAGCCTCAGGTTGTGTTCTTCCAATGCGGTGTCGGGAATCAGCTTCATGGAACAGAGAATGTTCTTCTTTCTGCCCTTTGCCCCGGTAAGGGCCCAGGGTTTATCAAAAGATTTTCCCGAGGGCTTCGGCAGGACTACCGGTTCGGACATCTGCCCGATGTAACCGTCAGCCAGAATCATAACAGGCATACGATACTCATCGGCAAGATCGAAGGCTTCTATGGTAAAGTCCGCCAGTTCCTGAGCACTTCCCGGTGCCAGAACAATAGTCCTGTAATCTCCATTCCCTCCACCTCTGGTGGCTTGAAAGTAGTCTCCCTGGGCACCGGCGATAGCACCCAGCCCCGGGCCGCCCCGCATGATGTTCACCAGAACACAGGGCAATTCAGCTCCGGCGATGTAGGAAATACCCTCCTGTTTAAGGGATATTCCCGGGGACGATGAGCTGGTCATGGCTCTGACGCCTCCAGCGGAAGCACCCATCACCATATTAATGGCGGCAAGTTCGCTTTCAGCCTGGAGGAAGGTACCCCCAACCTCCGGCATCCGGCGGGACATATAAGCGGGGATTTCATTCTGCGGTGTAATAGGATAGGCAAAATAATGCCGGCAGCCTGCAATGACAGCCGCTTCAGCCAGGGCCTCGTTACCTTTCATCAGGACAGTTTCAGACATCAGACGGCCTCCACTAGTTTGTTAATCTCGATTGCAGCATCAGGGCACATCAGGGCGCAGGCGCCGCAGGCTATGCACAGGGATTCATCGGTACAGACGGTATAATAAGCACCCTGGTCGTTTACATCAGATGTTTTCGCCAGGATGTCCTTCGGACAATTTGCGATGCAGAGGCCGCAGCCTTTACATCTTTCCTTATCAATTATGGGTATGCCCCGGTTCATCGAGGCCTCCTTTTTCGGATCTTGTTTTTGACAAATTAAGCCTTGTGTCAGTAAAACGCAAGGTTTATTTTCATATCTTGATTAAAAAAACATGTAATATTCACATAATTCCTCTACGTATCGCGGCATAGTGATTCCGCACTAGTAGCTTAATACCAGTATGTTGTGGTTGATTTATAGAATAATTTTATTTTTTCAGTGATAATTAAACAATTTTCTGTTTAATTACAAAAAAACAGCCTGAATCATTAAACAAAAATAGGCTGGGGATGGAAAATTAAACAAGCCATATGT
>DEIH01000194.1 GCA_002352375.1 Spirochaeta sp. UBA2779
CTGAGTGCTGGAAACCTGATCCGCTGAAAATCTCCAGGTTTCTGCTCCAGCACCAATACTAACCACAAGAAAAATTAGAGGTAGAAAAACCCACCCGGCAGAAGTAACAGCATCAGCCCTCATCATTTATCTCCAATGTCCCTTTTACACCTTTGGAAAAACGGTAAGTTTCCCTTGCGGTATCAGCAGTAAAGCCTTCACCTGAAATGGTAATACCATCTCCCGACTCAATTCGGACTTTACCCTCGCCTGTGAGCAGTCTTTCCTTGTTATCCCATTCCAGATAATCGGCTTCCAGCCGGGTCTCACTGTTAAAATCCTGGAGGATAATACCTCCCCGAGCAAAACCGTTCTGATTCCCCGTCAGTTCAATCCGTTGAGCCTTTCCTTCCAGTGTTTTCTCCATAGAAGAATTAAACTCAACCATCGCCGCATCCATAAACACAGTGTTATCGCTCTTATCAAAATACTCCACCCGGCCTGCACTGACTTCCAGACGGCCGGTAGGCGAGACAGTCACCTGACGAAAATTCTCTGAAACCGTATCCGGAATTTCCCCCAGAGCCGCCGATACAGCACTATCATCCTCACATGAGACGAGAAACAGAAAAGTGAAGATTAAGATAACAATAGATGTTCGGGACATTGAATCATTATCAAATCCACCGCAGCTGCAGTCAACCACCACCTTCTCAGAACTTCCCCGGTCTATCATAATTACAGGACTAACAAAGCAACCAAGGAGTTCTTATGTCATACATCATCAGCGGGATACAGCAGATCGGGATAGGAATACCCGATGTCGAAGAAGCCTGGAAATGGTACCGATGCCGTTTCGGCATGGATATTCCCATCTTCAGAGAGGCCGCAGAAGCCCCTTTTATGATTGACTACACCGGAGGTAAGGTTCAGGCCCGGGATGCGGTACTGGCCATCAACCTTCGGGGAGGGGGCGGATTTGAGATATGGCAGTACACAAGCAGAAAAACGGTATATCCCGCCAAGCCTCCGGTTCTCGGAGATACCGGCATCTTTGCCGCCCGTATCAAAACTGACGATCCGGTGGCAGCTCACCGATTTCTTGTTGATTCCGGCACCGCTGTACTCGGAGATCCGGCTGTCGGTCCCGACGGAGAACCCACATTCTTTGTCAGCGATCCATATGGAAATCTGTTTCAGATAGTCCGCTCGGATGAATGGTATAAAACCAAGGGGCATCCCACTGGCGGACCTGCCGGTGCCCTCATCGGCGTAAGGGATATTGAGAAAGCTCTCACCATGTACCGGGATGCCCTGGGATACGACATTGTTGAGTTCGACGAAGAGGGAAGTTTCTCCGACTGGAGCTCAATCAATGGGGGCGGAGGCAAGTTTCGCAGGATGCTGCTCTCCCGGAGTGCCGAACCCGCAGGACCCTTCGCCGCCATGTTCGGTTCCAGCAAAATTGAGCTGGTACAAGCTCTGGACCGCAAACCGCAAAAAATATTCAAGGACCGTTACTGGGGAGACGGCGGCTTTATTCACCTCTGTTTCGACATACAGGGCATGGACAGCCTGGAAGAAAAACTCAAATCCTGCGGCTTTCCCTTCACCGTAGACTCAGGTACCCCTTTTGATATGGGAGAGGCCGCTGGAAGATTCACCTATGTGGAAGACCCCGATGGAACCCTCATTGAATTTGTGGAAACCAAAAAAATCCCGGTAATGAAAAAATGGGGCTGGTATCTCGATCTTTCAAAACGCCCTCAGGGAAAATTACTTCCGAAATTTATTATCAACGCCCTGGGGCTGGGCCGGGTAAAAGGCGGATGCGAGTCGGTAAAGGGATGAAAAGAATAGATGGCACTGCACATCAGTGAAGTAACCCTGCTCCACGGGAAATTCCCCACCCGGGAGCACTACCCTTTTTCCCTCCCCCTCTTTCAGCAGACGGATTCTCTGTCTTTTGAAACCCCAGTCACACTGTTTGCCGGGGAGAACGGAACCGGGAAATCCACCATGCTGGAAGCTCTGGCCCGGGCCTGCAGGATACATATCTGGAGATATCAGGGGGGAGCCCGCTACCGGTACAACCCCCATGAGGATAAACTTCATCATTGCATGCGGGTAAACTGGACCGGAATGCCGGTTCCCGGTGCCTTTTTCGGTTCCGAGATTTTCAAGGATTTCACCCTTCTTCTTGATGAATGGGCGGCAACCGACCCGGGACAGCTGAAATACTTCGGGGGAGAATCTCTGGTTACCAAATCCCACGGACAGTCCATGATGTCCTACTTCCGCAGCCGTTATGCTGTCAAAGGGCTTTACCTGCTGGACGAACCGGAAACCGCTCTCTCTCCCCGGAGTCAGCTGAATCTGATGGAGATTATCAGAGAGAATTGCGAGGCGGGTCATGCACAGTTCATCATCACCACCCATTCACCGATACTGCTCTCTTTCTCCGGAGCCCGGATTTACAATTTCGATAAGATTCCACTGCAGACGGTAAAGTATGAAGAAACCGATCACTACAGGATTTACAGGGATTTTTTCAGCCAGAGGAAATGAAACCCGGCCTCGAGGCCGGGTTTTTTATGACAAACTAAAGGAATAATCCTCTAGCTTGCCAGAGGTCAATAATCAGAATATCCCCGGACTAATCCCGGAAAATCTTGCTGATCTTGGAAACCAGATCGTCTTTCAGGGGGAACTGCACCTTCAGATCGTCCCGCATGGTTTTAAATACCTCAACGGTACGGGCCACATCCTCTTTGGAATGTGCGGCGGTTGGAATCATCCGGAACATCACCAGCCCCGGAGGAATCACCGGCCACATCACTCCGGTGCAGAATATTTTATGCTGACGCAGATAAGTAAGCATCCCCATGGCCACTTCTTCCAGATTTTCACCTACCGGTGTGAACACCGCACAGATGGGAGAGTCGCCGGTTCCGATGTGGTAGCCCAGATTCCGCAGGCCGTCTTTGAGTTCATTGGAACGGTCCCACATGGCCTGGCGCCGATCGTCTCCGTCGGAAACTTTCTTCAGGGCCACATGGAGCGATTTCACGTAGGGCATGGGAAGGGCCTTGGCAAACACCTGAGTCCTGGCGTTGTAAGCTATATAGTCCCGCACCTGGGTACTGGTGGCAGAATATCCTCCGATAGAGGCGAAGGACTTGGCAAAGGTACCGAAGTAAATGTCGATTTCCTTCTGAACTCCCAGATGATCGGCAGTACCCCGGCCTTTTTCACCCATAACGCCAATTCCATGGGCATCGTCGATAAACACCCTGGCGTCGTACTGACGTGCCAGAGCGGTGATACCCCTCAGGTCGGCCAGGTCGCCGGTCATACCGTAGACACCCTCGGAGAGTATCATCACCCCACCTTTACGGGTTTTATTCACACTTTTGAGTACCGATTCCAGATCGTGCATATCGTTGTGCCGGAAGAATCTCACCATAGTTTTTCCGGCGTTTCCCCCCTTGGCACTGAAGGCGGAATCAACGATACAGGCATGGGCCAGTTTATCTACAATGAGGGTATCATCGGGGCCGGTAAGAGCCTGGACGGTTCCCAGAACTCCCATATAACCATAGTTGAAAAGGAAAGCATCTTCCTTCTGGGCATATTCGGCCAGGGATTTTTCCAGGGCCAGATGCTCACTGGTGGAGCCGCTCATCATCCGGGAACCCATAGGGGAACTCACCGACCACTCTTCGGTAGCTTCCAGGGCGGCAGCTTTAATATCCGGGTCGTTGGCCAAACCGATGTAGTTATTCACCGACCACATAATATTATCTTCACCCTGGAACTTCATATGAGGTCCGGGAATATCATCGATCACCGGAAGGGTGAAAAACCGGTCGCCGGCGGTACGTAACCGCCCGAAATACCCTTCGTCAGTCCCGCATTTATCAAACATGTCTATCATAATAATTTAAACTCCTATAATCAGGTGTATTTCATAAGTTGTAGCATGAATTGCGAAAATGACGAAAGCCTAATGGCGTAAGTCGTTTTTTGGCAATTCATATCGCTGCAACATGAAATAGACCGTATCCCCCGAAGCGGTACAATTTACTACTCCGGGATATTATTTCTCCAGTATCAGGTGTATTTCATAAGTTGTAGCATGAATTGCGAAAATGACGAAAGCCTAATGGCGTAAGTCGTTTTTGGCAATTCTTATCGCTGCAACATGAAATAGACCGTATCAATCGAACAAACGGGCCGAAATCGAGACAATATCTTCCTCAGCTGCATCCAGAGGAATAATTGCTGAGGGTTCAAGACCATGAATATTGTATTCTCTCCGGAAACGCTGGGTACCGCCGCCAGTGATATTGAGCATAATGGTCTCATCAACGGAAACAGACCCGGTTTTAACAGCTTCGATAAGACTGGCTACAGCAACTGCAGCAGCTTCGGTGATATCGATACCTTCCAGTTTTTCGAAGAGACTGCCGGCAACTTCCGCTTCCTCATTAGTAACAGAGAGAACATCCCCTCCCCCGGCTTTCAAGGCGTCATACAACCCTCCGCGGACCCCCCAGGGAGGGTGTCGGTTGGTTAAAACCTTCGCATTGACACTGGCAGCCTGGCTCCGGGCCGTATCATCATCAGGGACGATAAATTCACGACTGTCTGCAGCCCATGAATCAGCCATAGGGGTAAAAGGAGCATTCTGACTTACCAGCAAACGCATGGTGGTATCACCCCATCTGCCATCCTCCTGAAAACGCATGGCAGCTTCCCAGGCTGCTATAGCGCCTGTGCCGCTCCCAACAGCTTGAAAGTAGACATCCGGAATTCGGCCGATCGTTGTTACAGCAGAAAGTACAGTCGTTCCCATACCATCCCGCCTTGCTATATTCTTCGCACCGCCCTCTGCAACAAATCTCTCATCTCCGGCTACAGCCGAATTACTCATCCTGATAGCATCAAAGTAATCGCCTCCCGTATCCGGACAGACCAGTTTGACACAGCTTTTCACCGGTTCGTCAAACCATAAAGCATCAAGATTATCTTTGGGCACAAATAGAAGGAGAGGAATATTGTTATCTGAACAAACCCGGGCAAAAGCTCTAGCGGTATTTCCCGCAGAAGCAACCACCAGAATCTTCCTGAAACTCTGACTCAAACGTGCGCAGACGCTGAAAGCCTCACATTCCTTGAAGGAACCGGTTTTCATTGCGGCGCCTTTTTCAGGCCACCATCCGTTGAAGGTTACCCAGAGATTATTCAGACCCAGTTCCTTAGCCAGCCCGGTACTCCGGTAGGTGACGGGAACGGCAGAGCCTTTTAAAGTCCGGCGAATAGGAAGCCAATCGGCGAAGCGATACAGTCCTTCCAAGTCCTCGCGGACTGTCAGTTGTTTAGCTGAGTACTCTGCCCGTATAAGAGATGAAGGCTCATCACCAAAACCAAGAGTCCAGCCGCTGTCGTCTGAACGGCGGCTTCCCGAGGCAGCTGAAACCAGCTGATACGTTGTCGGAAGAAAAGGAATGAGTCCAAAACCTTGTTCCTCAAGGGCACGGATTACATCCGGAAGATGCCGATCCGCCTGGGTAATATCTTCGATAGTATAGTCCGCATCCAGGTCTGAACGATCTGTACTCCCCACCCAGATTGTGCGGACATCGCTGTGAGGAAGAGTCATACTGAAGATATCACGTTCATTTTGGGTCAGCTCAGATACCGTTACCATCAGAATATTACCGGCATCCACAAGAATATTGGCAAGTTCCGCCAGGCGCCTTATCATCTCTTCTCTGTCTTTAGGGTATTTATGGCGGCGCTTGATATGCATTTTGGAATCCAGACCTGCCAGAACATTCTGAACTCCCAGATAGTAAACTTTATTACCCTTTTCAAAGAGTTTTTGTTCAATTTTTTTTGCAAAGTCAGCTTTACGGCTGTCTTCAGGGCCGCCGACAAGCAGTAAACCAGGAGCATGCCCATAGGCTATATTCCTGCTCTCCCTTGAAATGTTTCCGGTATCCCATTTCAGGTTCCGATCCATCACCTTTTCCCGGTATTCCGCCTGATTATCCCGAATTGCTTCCCGGATAATTCCGCCTCCGGCAATCTCATAACCATCAACAATAACAAAACGGCTGGTTTCAGGAAAATCCTCTACGATATCAAAAGCGATGGGCCGCTGGGTTGTCAGCACACATTCAGCCACATCATGGCGTTCCACCATCTTCTTCATTCCGTCGGAGTTCAGGTTGGAAGCATCAATTACCTTAACCGTATCAAAGAGCCTCATCCGGACCCTTTCCGTGCCGGTTTTCAGTATGTATTCTTTATCTTTTACAAAAGGTTCCCGTCCCAGCCAGAAGAGGTTCACCCGCATTACATTGCCAACCTGGGGCTGCTTTTCACCTACCCGGGCCACAAGATTGCCCCGTTTAGCATAAATCTGTTCAGACATGGTGAATCCGGTGGCCATTCCGGCACTCACTTCATCCGGGCTTTCACCGGCAAAATTCTCTATCCCCGAAACCCGACTCTTCTTTCCTGAAGGATAAAAGAACAATTCGTCACCGTCTTTCAGAGTTCCAGAAGAGATTGTTCCGGCAACGATACGCCGATTGTCACCCATGGCGGTAAATTTATAGACATCCTGAACCGGCATACGGAAATTCATATGATCGGGAGCTTTTTCTTTACGGAACTTGTCGATGAGGGTAAGGACCGTATCCCCTTTCCACCAGGACATATTTTTAGAAAGTGAGGCGATATTGTCCCCTTCCATACCGGAAACCGGAATAAAGGTAACATCGTTCATATTGATGTTTCTCAAAAAACGGGAAAACTTCCTCACCACCTGCTTGTAAACCTTACGGTCGTAATTCACCAGGTCCATTTTGTTCACCAGAACACACATTTGTTTGATGCCCAGCATGGAAAGCAGGTATCCATGACGCCGGGAGTTTTCCTGCACACCCTCGTCGGCATCAATACAGAGAAAGGCCGCTTCCGCCCGGGCTGCACCGGTTACCATATTTTTCAGAAATTCTATATGACCCGGGGCGTCAATAATGATGTAGTTCCGCTTTTGCGTTTTAAAGAACACCCTGGCTGAGTCAATCGTGATACCCTGGCTCTGTTCATCCTTGAGGGCATCCAGAAGAAAGGCATACTCAAAGGGTTTGGAGTGACGGGCGCAGGATGCTTTCACCTGTTCAAGTTTACCGTCTGGCAAGCTGCCCGTATCCGCCATAAGACGGCCGATAACGGTACTCTTGCCGTGATCCACATGACCGGTAATCACGACATTCATGTTTTCTATCATGCTACATGTACCCCTCTCGCCGCAGGGTTTCCAGTCCACCGCCGTCTTCCTTGTCCTGAGCCCGGCCTGAACGTTCTGCAATATTGGCAAATTTTCCGGATTTCAGCTCTTCTATAATTTCAGGTACATTCTTTGCGGTGGAGTCAACCGAATGGGTACAAGGACCACAGCCCAGAGAACGATAACGTTTACCGCTGCCCTGGTCGTAGTACAATGATACCGTCGGGATTTTTTCCCTTTCGATGTACTCCCAGATATTTGTCTCAGTCCAGTCAAGCAGCGGGTGAATACGGACATGGGTGCCCGGGGCAAAATCTGTTTTAAACTGATTCCAGAACTCCGGAGGCTGATCGCCGACATCCCAGCTGTTCTCGGTATCCCGGGGAGAGAAGTAGCGTTCCTTCGAGCGGGAACCTTCTTCATCAGAGCGTACTCCGACAATTACTCCGGTATAGGCTTCAGTATCTTTATCAACCTGGTATTCATCGGCTTCATGATTGAAGCGGTAACGAGTCCATTCTCCATTGAGAGTATGTTTTAATGCTTCGGCTTTAAGCAGACGGCAACAGGTAATTCTATCGGCATTACCATCGGGGAAGGTCTGTT
>DEIH01000239.1:0-1271 GCA_002352375.1 Spirochaeta sp. UBA2779
GGCCGGGTTACCGAACGGAGGCATTACGGCATCGACGAGCAGCCTGTAGATGATGCCGGAGGAGCTGCATTGACACGTTGGTCTTACGGTAGGGACGGCCGTCCTCTGACGGTGGCCAGATTCGACCGTAGAACCCTACCTACGGATTAACCGTTCTGTCTGTTTTTACCTCAACTGCCGTATTCTGAAAGTGCTGCAAGGTCTTCTATAAAATCTTCCACCTGATAGCGTCCCACAAGGAATTCAATGGGGTTACTGTCAATTGATACCTGGTAGTACGTATCATTGTAAGGCCAGTACCGAATAACCCTGGGTTCAATTTCTGATTTAACATTGCTGATGGTTATTCTTACCTCCGGAGTTTTCAGGGACCTGCTCTCTTTTACTTCCCCTTCGTACATGATGGATATGAATTTCTGGTAAACTGAAGTGAATTCCTTTTTTGGAACTTCAAGATTATTTGCAATAAATCGGTCGTCGTCGGTATTTTCCGGTTCACCCCTCTCTGTACGCTTCATAATCCATGTCTCAGCGCCTCTCTCCACCTTCACCTGTGAAACCTGGAATATCGACCCCAGAAAGACAAACTTACTCATGAAGCGGAATGGATCGGTATTAAGAACCGCCAGATTGGAGTCGCTGAGAAGGAACAGCGAATCCTCATGATCGCCGAAACGAGTGTAGCGGTTCCCCTGTCCATCTTCACTTCCGATGATGAGATTCAGAACGTTTCCATCTTCATCCGCAAGTTTGAGATAATCCGCGTTGTTTTCATCAAGACCGAACATCGGGTTTTCAGAATCTTCCGAATCAAGAAACTCTTTCACACGGGAGGGGAGCGGTGTTTCTTCTCCCAGAATTTTTTGAAAAGTCTGACTGTCCAGGGCATAGTGATTTCTAAAGGGGGAGGTGATATCAAATGGACTCACCATGGAGGTGTAATTATCATCAACATTCCGGGGAGCAATCTTGAAGGTTGTCCCGTTGTGACGGAACTCGAAGTTGCTGAGCTTCTCCATATTGACGGCAGGAAGGCTTATATCCCTGAAGTCTTCAACAGACTTGAATACGGCTCCAGCCGCATATGAGGGAAGCAGTACAACAGTCGGGGATCCGGATAACCGGCTGTACCGGCTGGTGCCCGAAGGGTTGGCCTTTCCCACTTCCACTGACAGGGTTTTCCCTTCAATATCCTTGAATGTTATCAGTACCTCTGGAGGGTTCAGGCCGTACTCGGTGAGCTGGGCTTCATCGGCATTCCCGGTAACAAC
>DEIH01000239.1:1395-4347 GCA_002352375.1 Spirochaeta sp. UBA2779
CGGAGGCTGGTAACTGTGAAATCACTTAAGATTTCGGGAGCCTGGGGCGCTGCTGTCGGGAGGGTTACTTCCTGTTTATCTTTAAGCCTGGTGAAGAGGAATGCCCCGACAATCACCATGAGCGTTATCAGTGAAATAACAAGATTTCTTGTTTTTCCAGTCATTTATTGCGTCTCCTGAAGTAGATAAACAGTCCAGCTCCAAGACAGAGAAGAGGTATGATTATTATTGTGATAACTGCATATATCAGCCCCCTCAGGGTGTCAATTCTCAAGGGAAGACGAAAGAGACTTTTGGATGGTACATTTACAGTCGAATCATCATTAACAGACCAGTTTACCAGGTTCATCACCATATCGGCATTGGCTTTAATCTGACCCATTGCTCCCAGTCCTTTCAGTGTACTGGCGCTGCCAAGGGCGACAATAGCAGCCCCTTCGGGTTTGTAGCTGTCCATATTTCGCTGTTGAACGGCAATTGCCACATCAATCGGGCCTCTTTCATCGCCGGGAATAACTTCAGGATTACCCGCAGTATCGGATGTCAGATCCGTTCGAAGCCTGGAATCATCAGAGCTGGAAAGCAGAGGGAAATATTCAAGCTGCCGCTGTTGGGCCTCTGTTCTCTTAAAACCGAGGGAACCTTGAAATATCGGATTGGTTTTTGCCTCGTTCAACGGGGCGACAGCATCAAAATCAGAAAGGTAGGGAGCAAAGACAAAAGGATTATCACCGAACTCGGCAATCAGTCTGTTTGCCCGGGTTTCCAGTACCAGTCCATAACGTACCTCGATATCCCAGTGTTTCAGCAGGGCGTAAATATTTGTCATAGGCTCTTTTGTGAGATCCAGGGCTGTTATCAGTCTTCCCCCGGAGTTCAGGTAGCTGTTGATTTTCTCGGCTTCCGCTGATGAGAGATCGCTCCTGGGTCCGATCAGGGTTAACAGGGCGGCATCTTCTGGAATCTCTGAAAGGGTTAAAGAGAGTTCTTCAAGTTTGTAGTTGGCCTGATTCAGCATCTGAGCATAGCCTGAAGAGGCCAGGGTTGTTTCTCTGTGGCCGATTATCTCATAAATTTTCGGAGTTCGGCCTGAGCTTGCATAGGCGATGGCTGAAGTTATCTGTTGTTCGACTTTCTGTCCCATAACCTGGGGCTGACCCTGCTGGGTGTAGGATACCTCGTACATATCCATCGCTGTGATAACCCGGAAAAAATTTCCGGAGCTAACTATAAAGGAGCCTTTTGAAACAGGTTTGTCTTCCTCTGAATACTTTGCGACAAGTGCAGGATCCCGATCGGGATCGATAATCCTGATGGTTACCTTATCAGAAATTCTGGCGTATTCATTCACGGTTTCCATTATGGAATCAGGTTCCTGCCCCGGTTCAAACAAAGCTATTATCTGCACATCAGTCTTCAGGTTTTCCAGCATTGTTTTTGTTTCATCGGTGAGACTGAAGAGCTTCTTCGGCGTCAGATCGGCTTTTAAATCAAGCTGTCCTGCAAGAATATTAACGATAATTACCGCAGCTAATACAGAAATTGAAGTCAGGGCGGAGATACCGGCATGACGGGTTTTAAAGTCGAATTTGAAGAATGGTTTTTTCATTGTTTACCCCTAGTTCCAGCGCCGTTTTTCAAGTCCCTGAACCGTCAGGAACAGGAAAAAACCGATAAAACTCAGATAGTAAAGGACCGAATCCAGTCCCAGTATCCCCATGGCAAAAGATCCGAAACGTCGGGTGAGAGATAACCACCCCAGGCTTTTACCGATCAGCCCGGCAAACATATTCCGGCCTGAAAACCACAGAACCAGTATTAATGCAGCCAGTATCAGGGCAACGGCGGCGGTTACCGCCCAGTTCCTGCCTTTGGAGTAAAGCCAGAACAAAGGGATTGTAATGAGTATGGCCGCCCATACAAGGCCGGAAAGCTCTGTTGCCGGCATGTACTGCTGCATAAAATCAATGATAAAAGTGATAATCAGTGCACAGAATGTCAGTATAGCCGCACTGACAATGCCTTCGGAGGATTGGGAGATAAATACTCCGATGGCAATAAATGACGCGCCGAGCAAAATGAATCCAATGTAGGTTCCGAATATCATGGGCCAGTCAAGTTTTCCATGAAAACTCAGCAGCAGCGGGTATAGGAAAGTTACCCCTATTGTGATTAAAAATACGGTGAAAGCTGCCAGAAATTTTCCAAAGACAATTCCCCAGAGGTTTGAGGGTCCGGTAAGAATAAGCTGATCCGTTCCATATCGTTTTTCATCTGTGAATATCCTCATTGTCAGCAGGGGAACAACCAGAATGTATATAACAAGCAGGCTGGATAGGAACATTGCGTATTGAGAATTCCCGGGAAAAACCAGTTGAACGGAGTACAGTATTCCTGAAATAAGAAGAAATACAGCCAGGAATATCCATCCGGTGGGTGTCAGAAAATATGTTTTCAGTTCTTTTTTGAATATGGCCAGCATCAGACGTCCTCCTCACTGGTTGTCAGATTAAGAAAGATTTCTTCAAGGCTCAAATCCATGGGGCCTATCTGAAGTATGGGATAGTCAGCAGAAGCCATAGCCCTGAAAACGTCTTCCCGGATATCTCTGATTCCCGACGCGGATATGACCGCTTCAGTCAATCCATCCTCCGGGCCGCTTCCGGTGGTTACAGTTTCAATAGATGAAATCTTTTCCAGGACAGATTTCACCTTCAGGCTGTCGCCCTTAATCAGAAGTTTCTGTCTGGCCGATCCCGAGGCTCCTGAGAGACGGCCTGAAAGATTTTCAGGTGTATCAGATGCAACGATTTCGCCGTTGTTGATTATAAGAATCCTGTGACATGTGGCGCTTATTTCCGGTAGTATATGGGAGGACAGTACAACGGTATGTTCCTTTCCCAGATCTTTTATCAGCTCCCGAATCTCAATAATCTGTTTGGGATCCAGTCC
>DEIH01000239.1:4368-4917 GCA_002352375.1 Spirochaeta sp. UBA2779
CTGTTTGTAGCCCTTAGATAAGTTTTTAATCAGCCGCCCTCGAACATCGCCAATCTTTACCAGTTCACGGATTGATTCCAATTCTGATTTTCGTTGATTTTTTGGAACCTTTTTAAATTCACTTACAAAGTTCAGATATTCATCAACAGTCAAATCCAGATACAGAGGAGGTTGTTCAGGAAGATAACCGATTTGTTTTCTGGCATCCTCAGGGGCTTCGAGTATGTTGATACCGTCGATAAAGATGTTGCCCTCGGTAGGTGCCAGATAACCGGTAATCATGTTCATGGTGGTTGTTTTTCCGGCCCCGTTGGGGCCGAGAAATCCGATAATTTCACCCTTTTGGATGTGGAAGTTTATTTCCTTAACGGCTTTTATTCTTCCAAAGTTTCTTGAGAGTTGTTCCCCGCGGATCATTGTTTCTTGAATCCTCGCTTAGCCTGGATTTGGTTTGATATTGTTATAAGAGTATAGAGAGCTGGGTTAACAGTCGCAACGATGATTACCAAATAGTCATGTTTCTCAGTTGAGTTCGGCAATTATCTGATA
>DEIH01000239.1:4929-5145 GCA_002352375.1 Spirochaeta sp. UBA2779
AATCATGTACCGGGCACAGTTCAAGTTGTTACTTTTACAGTATTTTTCTTTCAACTCTTCAGTTTCTACCGGTTTTTCAGCCAGCTTACCCTGAAAGAACGGGCATTTTTCGAAGAATTCACATTCGTTCATAGCGGAGTCCATTGTTACTTAATACTGATTTCCCGTCAATCTCAGCGGAACTTCTCCACCCCGATCTTCGGGCAGTCTTCATTA
>DEIH01000006.1 GCA_002352375.1 Spirochaeta sp. UBA2779
GGGCGAGGCAGGGCTTTCCCATAATCTTCCAGCTCAACCTGATCGGCGATGTAGCGTTTGAGCCAGCGAATTGCCACTGAGTCACCGTTATGCCCGATAGAACAGACCTCCTCGCAGCGGTGTGTACAGATTCTTCCACAGGAAGCCGGGAAGGGGTTGGTTTCATACAGAATACGCATACCTTCGTCGATATTACCTTCACGGACAGCTCTGATATAACCGGGTATATCCATGTGAGCCGGGCATTCGGCGACACAGATACCGCATTCTACGCAGCGGTCGGCCTCTTTGATGGCCTGTTCGGCAGAATAACCTTTAATCATTTCAACAAAGCTTTTCAGGCCTTCTTCCACTGACAGAGCCGGCATCTCAACCCTCTCTTCCTTGAGAAGACTATAACCCTCAGGACGGGAATATCCGGTTTCCGCATTGTCCCACTCCTTTGAATCGTAACCGGGAACAAAGCGGTAAACTTCTGGATCGTTGTTAGTCCAGACGTATCGGTTGCTCATTGTGAGTGATCCAGTTGTACAGATATCCACACACAGGGCACACCAGCAGCAGCGTCCGTAGTCAATCTGAGGTCTCAGACCACTGTCCCCACCGTCTCCCTTAACACCGTCTAGGGGCACCATGTCGATGGCGGCATTCTGACAAATGGTTTCACATGTACCGCATCCAATACAGGTATCTCCGTCATTTTTATGAAAACCTCGATAACGATCGGCACCGGGGCGATCATCAATGGGTTTATTAACTGTCCAGGGCTTTTCAAAAGCCCTTTTCCATACGGCAAACGGGGCGATGATATCTTTAATGCTCATCGTCTTACCTCTCAATCTCAGGGGGATAGGTATGAAGTGATACCATCAAACCGGCGATATCAGCGATATTGGTTCCCGGAGCCATATGCTCAAACAGAGCAACAGCATGAGTGTAACTGGGTCCTCTGACATAAACCCTGCGGGGCTTATCCGAACCGTCCGATACGATATAGTAACCGTATTCACCCCGGGTACATTCAGCCGACAGATAAGTTTCTCCAGCGGGAATCTTCCAATGCAGCACATTGGGAGGTGATACATGAACGGGGCCCCGGGGCATCCTGTCAATCATCTGTCTGATCAGATCAATTGACTGTCGTATTTCCGCCGAACGAAGTTTTGTACGGCCAAAGGCATCGGAATCCACACCGAGACTGTCCCCGGTAATCACTTCAAAATCCAGTTTGTCATAAACCAGATAGGGCCTGTCTTTACGGATATCCCGTTTAATACCAGCTGCCCGGGCATTAGGTCCTGTTATCCCGTAAAAATCTACCATATCAGGAGTAATAACACCGAGTCCCATTGCACGTTTTTTAAAAACTGCGTTGTTAAAAAGAACAAGCTCAATATCATCCATTACCTTTTCAACTTTTTTCAGTGTATCGAGGAGTTTGGAAATCCATCCATCAGGAACATCACCCCGGACACCACCGGGAACAATATACATGTGGTAGATACGGCCGCCGGAGAGTTCTTCAAATCGATCCAGGATGAAGTCCCTCATGGTAACGGTCCATTGACCGATAGTACCCATTCCGAAAGCCCCGGCCTGTCCACCCAGCCACATCAGAAAACTTGCAAGCCGCGCCATTTCCAGATTCAAATTTCTCATCCATACAGCACGTTCAGGAATCTCTATCCCCGAGAGTTCTTCGGTTGCTGAGGCATACAGGTATTCGTTGAAGTCAGGCTCGGGAACACAGATACGGCAAACCAGAGGAAAGTTCTGTATCCACTTCCGCCGCTCCATCAGCTTTTCAAAACCGCGATGAAGATAGCCCACATGAGTTTTCAGATCGACGATTTCATCCCCGGAAGTTACAAGCTCCAAAGCCATATTGCCCGTTACACCGGGATGCTGTGGTCCCTGCCACACCTTCATGTAGCGCCCGCTCTCCAGATCGAAGTTTTCAACTCCTCCGGTATGAACGGGAAATTTTTCACGATCAGGCATTTTTGTCACAGATCGGCCCTCCCGGGATATTGAGTTTTCTTCATATGCTCTGCAGGATCGTGGGTTTCACGTCCCGGTCTTGGGAAGTATGTTTCTTCAGAGTATTTTTTTGTATCAAAATCACGCCTCATCGGTGGCGGCCCTGCCCAGCTTTCCAGAGCAAATGGTCTATTGACTCCTGGAGAACCGGGAAAATCGATACCGAACATCTCATAGAGTTCTCTCTGATATGTTGCCACAGCAGCCCAGTGATTATGCATAGAGTCCATTACCGGATTCTTCCGGTCAATTTTAGTTTTAACTCCAAGATCGTGTTTTTTCTCATGATTTCTGAGCATATAGACAATCTCAAACAGTTCATCTTCCAGACGGTCTACACAAGTGATAAAACTCAGATGAACATATCCTTCATGGTCCCTGAGATAGGCGACTGCATCGGGAACATCAATTTTGTCACAATCAAGAAAAGCCAGATCGGCCCGTTGTTCTGAAATCTCACCTACTTGATATCTCTTATCCATTTCAGCCCGGAGGGCTTTCAAGTCAACCATAATCCCTCCTTACCAGTTGTAGTCCGGCATATTCCAGTCTGTGATAACCTTTTTCTGGTTCGCTTTGTACCAGTCGAAGTTCCGAGCGTAATCGTTGGCACCTTCCGCCTCTCTATCCAGAATCCGCTGCTTGAGAGCTTTAATCCCGGCCAGAAGGGCCTCGGGGCGCGGCATACATCCTGCAATATAGACATCAACCGGAATGTAATGATCCAGGCGGTTGATTGTATTGTATGAGTCCCAGTACATACCGCCGTTTACTGTACAACTGCCCAAACCCAGAACAAACTTGGGGCCCTGCATCTGCTCGTAACTTCGCACGATACGCTTAAGGGTTTTTACCGAAGCGTAACCGCCTATGATAAAAAGTCCGGACTGCCGGGGTGTGGGCCTCGGCTGAACACCGAATCGGTACATATCAAAACGGCTGGTCATCAGAGGACGAAGTTCAATGGCGCCGCATCCGGTACCAAAACCCAATATCCAGAGACTGTTGGCCCGGGCCCAGTTCAGGAAATTCTCCCAGATACCTTTAACCGGTTCCACAACTTCAGGACGTGCATCGCAGAAATAGCCTTTATCTGAAGCTGATAAATCAAGGTTTGGTAATACGGATTTATCTGTTTTCATTTTCATCTAATCTCTATTGCTCCTATAACCTTGCCAGAATCAGACCGGCAAGTCCGATCAATGTGGGTACAAAGAGAAAGAACCGGATTGACTGATCCGTCCTGAATCTCGGAAAAGAGACACCCACAAAAACAGTGATGAAATACAACAGGAATGTTTTAATAACCATTGTAACAACACCTAACGTGACACCAAGCCATACAGGAACCGAGTGAAGCACAGAAGCGGAAAGCGTATACAACACCCCATCGGTTGCCGAAGCTCCTCCGAAAAAGAGATTCACATACAGCACCAGCTTGGCCGCATTGAATATAGACCTGTTGGTCTGCAGCATACCGAGTAAACCACTCTGATACTCTGTCGGCGGGCCAATAGGAATTTCCTGGGGTGCAATAACCACACTGAAGGGGTTGTGCATTGACATACCGAGGAACGCGATGATTGCCGCGATAACCGCCAGTGGATTGGTAATCACAGTCCAGTTGGCAATACCGCCCTGTTGGGCCTGTACTATAGCTGTAATGGAAAGAGAATTATGCTTAATGGCCAATGCCAGTACAGAAAGAATAAAGGGCAGTTCAAAAGCTGACATCTGCGCCAGCCCGCGGCTGACACCGATGGGACTGTAGGGATGCCCCGACTGACCGGCACCCAGGGCCATACCCAGCTGACCGAAGAAGATGAAATACATTACCAGAAGAAGGTCACCTGAAAAGCTGAAATTGGCGAATAACGGAGAGTTCAGTATTGCTGGAATGAACAGGAAGGTTCCCAGTCCACCTGCAAGACGGAACACCGGCCCGAGAAAAAACATCACACCATGGTGGACTGCTGTCCGCCTGGCATTGTTTTTAAGAATGTCGATATAAGGCTGATAGACAGGCTGCCCGATACGCCCCTGAACCCGGGCTCTTATCCGTGCCATGCTGCCTGCCAGAAGAAAACCGTAATTAATGAAGATGAACACCGAAAGTGCGGCTGCTCCTAACTGGCCCAAAATTGTCATGCGAAAACCCCCGCAAATAGAGCCACAGCTATCGTGAATAATACGATATGAAGGGCATATGTCTGTCCGTTGCCCGTATAAATGCGCCGAAAAGCTGATGATACAGCGGTAACACCACCGGCACTGCCTTCCCAGAATTTTCTTCCCACCGGGTTCATAAGGGAGCCAAGCGCCTTACGGTACGGGGCAAAAAAGTTATGTGCATAATGAGTTGTTTCCGGTCTATGAGGACGTTCAGCTGCAAAAACGATATTAAACTGCTTCACTTTTCTCGTTTTCCGACCTGTTCCGATGAGCAGCGATACCAGTGGTATCATAAAAACCCCCATTGTAACGTACATTACCCAGCTGCCGTTCCAATAGCCGATAGCACTCATCAGTGTGGAACCTTCAAACCCGATGGCCGCAGGCATCCATTCAGCGACTGCTGCCATAATGGGCTTGAGTATCACTGTCGGAAACGCACTAATCAGCATGATTGATGCAATAAGGAGAATCTGCGGCAGAATGAGCCAGAATGGTGCCTCTTTAATCCCCAGAGAATCGTCTTTTCTCTGCCCGAGAAAAATAGAGTGAATCAGCCGAAATAGGTAAAGAAATGCTATTCCACTGGAAAACATTGCAAGGGCTGCCTGTATTGGCCGTCCGCCTTGAATCAATGCGGAGTAGACAAGCCATTTCCCGCCGAACCCTGAAAGAGGTGGAACACCGGCTAGAGCGATGATAGCAATAAGTACAGTGATAAATGTAATAGGCATTGGTGCAATCAAACCGCCCATTTTGTACATCAGCCGAGTTTTCACCCGGTATATAACACCTGTAATAGCCAGGAACAACATGGCTTTGAAGAGGAAATGATTTATTGAAAGATAGATAGCTGTGGTCCAGCCGAAGTGATCGAACAGACTGAAAGCGAGAATGATATATCCCAGCTGACTGATGGAACTCCAGGCCAGAGTGTATTTGATATCCTCTTGAAAAACGGCAATTATTGTTGCAACCAGAGCTGTTAGGACCCCAATCCACCCGAGTATACCTGAAAGAAAGGAAAACGAACCGCTATTAAAGGCCTGCAACCACAACTCAGGCCCGTCCAGACCGTAGATACCAGGAAGAATCCTGATGCTGAAAATCATCATGGCCCAGATTCCGGCTTTACTTATTACCGACGAAAGAAGGCTGGTTGCATCATCATCGGCTTCCGCATAGGAACCGGGAACCCAGACGTGTAACCCTAATGCGCCACTTTTTGAAAGAAAGGCTATTACCACAAGAATTGCCACAACTGCAGGAGAAAGAATTGTTGCAGTACCGATGGACATCAGAACTGTCATCAAAAAGTAACCACCGCCTAAAGCGAACAGCATTCCGGTTCTGGCCGGACCAGCTGCTCTTTTCCCCTGCAGGGTAATGAGAACAGCACCTACTGACATCACTTCCCAGGCCATAAAAATCTCAAGTGGAGTCCTGGCAAGAACAAGAGCTCCGAGGGAGAGTACAGTCATCAGAGAAAAAACCCAGAAACCTGGTCTGCGGTCTTTTCGGTACAATCCTGCAAAAAGGTTCAAAGAACCGCCGGCAAGAAACACCATCCCAAAGATCCGATCAATACCTTCAGTCCGGGGCCATATCCACCAGGCTGCGGCAGCAGAAACGATAACAGCCAGAAAACCATGGAATCGTCCGGGAAGAAAGGAGAGAATCAGCATAAGTAGAGCAGCGGCAAAAGGTGCCATAGCTATCACATTAAAAACACCGGCCATATAAGCCCATGCTGCTGAAAGTCCGACAAGGGCAAGTGCGGGTATGGCAACCCAGAGAGATGTTGAACTTTTCAGCATTGATGCTACTTCAACCGCCGGAGAATCCGTAAGGATATCGGGCCCGGCACGATTACCGACTACCAGGCTGTCTCCATTAATAGTATCAGCGCCGCCATCGGCACACTCAGCTTTGGTTTTCTTAACTAACCAGGCGAACATATAGGCGGCTTCAAACAATGAACCGAGAAATAGAACAGTGAGTATCCACCAGGAGCCGCCAGTTACCAGCAGCTTCACCAATTCCATTTTTGCAAAGAAAGAGGGAAATGGCGGTAAAGCTAAAAGGGATATTACAAAGATTCCCGCCAGAGCAGAGGGCAGAACCTTATGAAGAAATCCCTTACCCCCTTCACCCTTGTCTTTATCAGAAAGGCCGGAGAACCAGAATAATCCTGCTTTGGCAAATAGATGGGTTAAAAGCAGTCCGCCAACTATGAACCATGCGGCAGTATCAGGCAGTCCTGCTCCCTGTACTGTAAACCAGGCAAAGATAACAAGCCCGATCTGACCGGTTGAGGAGTAACCGAACATTCTTTTCTCATCTTTCTGTCTCATACCCATCAGGTTGGCAAAAAAGAAGGTTAACAATCCGATTCCACCGAGTACCGCAGCAAGACGATCACCGAACAGGGGGCTAATCTTTGTAAAAGCAATAAACACAGCTGAAGCCTGGGCGGATGATAATAAAGCGCCAATTCCCGAGGGAGCCTCCTGGTAGGCATCCAAGGCCCAGCCGTTGGCTGGAAAAGGTTTCAGTTCAATCAGCATTGAGATGGCAAGGATAAAGACGGCCGATGCACCGACAGTTCCAGCAAGAATACCGCTCCCGGCAGCAGCAGCCATTCCGTCAATATTCAGGGTTCCGGTGAGCCGATAAAGAAAGACCGTACCGATGAGAAAGAGAATCGAGGAGATTCCACCGGCAATCATGTACTTGAAACCGGCCTGCAGAGAACGCTCCCCGCCCCGGCCGATCAGTCCGTAGACTGCAATAGAACTGATTTCCAGAAACACAAAAAGGTTGAAAAGGTCTCGCGTGAGTATCAGGCCGGTAACACCCAGTGCCAAAATAAGATAGAGCATACGGTCGTACATTCCGTCTTCTTCCCTGTGTACCATATAGGAGCCGCCGATAAGCAGCACCAGAGCTGCAGCGCTCCATACCGCCGCTTCGGCCAAACCTATCCGGAAATTAATTGAAAACGGAGCCTGGAAACCGGCAGTGACAACTTCCAGATCCGGTGCACCATTCAGCAGATTAACAAGGATTCCACCGGAAATAACAAAAAGAAGGGCGAGAGCTGCCATAAAAAAAAGCCGAGCCGGTTTTACCCCTACCTTCTCCAGCAGAGGCATGGTGAACGCAGTACCCATCAGTACTGCAAGAATAATCAGCGGGTTCACAGGGTATTCTCCTTGAAGTCTTCAATTAGTGCAGATCCCCGGGAGGAATGAAGTCTTACAGCGTATGCAAGCATCAAAGCAGTAACGGCCAGGCCGATAACAATAGCTGTCAGAACCAGTGCGGAGGGAATCGGGTCAACAAAATGGGTACCAGGTGTAATAGAGGAATCCAGTATCGGTGCCGTGGCTCCCTTACGGTAACCCAGGCCTACAATGATAAGGTGAGTCCCCGTGTCCATTATTGAAAAACCGATTATCATCTTAATAAGATTCCGCCGGGTAAGCAGACCCCACAAACCGATAAGAACCAGCAGGGCTCCTATTGAAACGATAATTTGAATAATCATGCAGTTACCCCTTCTCTGCGTACCTTGCAGCGCATGGCGTCAAGAATACCGATGAGTTCCGCACCCACTTTTAAACCTATAAGACTGTAGATTACGGGAATGGCTCCGGCACTGAATAGACGTCCGAAATCCCCTTGAGGGAGAAATCGAGGGTCTAAAAATCCTGCAGCCCAGATAAGACCGGCAAGAGCTACAGCTACGTATGCAAAACCCGAAAATGATTCAACCAGGGACATTACCGTGTGGTTGAAACTGTTTACAGACCCGGAGAGCAGTAGAAGAAGGAAGCCGGTGGCAATAACCACGCCGCCCTGAAAACCGCCGCCGGGGGTTAAATGGCCATGAAGGAAGATGTAAACACCGTAAAGAATTATCAGAGGGAACAGAAATCCACCCCCGGATTCAAGTATCTCCGATGCTCTCCAATGGGAAACACCCCCCTCATTACCGGTTCTTTTCAGAAGCAGTCCCACCGCAGCAGTTGCTGCAAATAACACCGCAACTTCACCCAGAGTATCTAACCCTCTATAAGTTACGATGATACCGGTAACCAGATTTGCAGCTCCAAGTTCCCCGGGAGCATTCTCAATATATTCTGAAGCCAGGCCAGGAAGAGCCTCTTCAGTGGGAAGTTTCAGAACAAAGGGAAGCAGCACCGCGGCTGCACCCAGCAGGGCAATAATGGCCAGAAATCTTTTAATCACGGGGGTCCTCCTTTTTTGTACCCCTCATTCGTGAGAGGGCATAGAGGAAAACCACTGTGGTAAGGGCAGAGCCGATAGCCGCTTCTGTCATGGCCACATCAGGCGCCGCGAGAAGCAGGTAGATAACACTGGCCAGCAGACTTACCGCTCCGGCTGCAATGACAGCGGCACTGAGACTTTTTAAATAAAGGGCCGTTACAGCTGCAGCCAGCATAAGCACTCCAAGGATAATTACGATAGCAATATTCATGCAGTTTCCTCCTCATCCTCACAGGCCCCTGCCAGTTCATCACAGGCGGCCCGTTCACCTAAGGAAATCCCGGCATGGTAAGCAGCTCTGGCCAGGGCATGGGAAGAAAGAGGATTCGAAAAAATGACAAAGAGGATGAGCAGGGCTGACTTCCCAACCCATTGGGGCTCTGCCATGGCAAGGCCAATAAGGAACAGCATAGTTCCCAGAGTGGTAGCTTTAGTGCCAGCCTGCATTCGATCGTACATATCGGGCATACGAATAAGACCTAAAGCGGCAAGGAAAAGAAAAACAGATCCGGCAATGGCAAATATGCCTCCAAGGATTTCCATCCTACAACCCCCTTTCCAGATACCGGGCAATAGCTACAATGCCGACAAAACTGATAAGCCCGTAGACAAGGGCAACATCCATATAGATTCCCCGGCCTGTACTCAGCGCGATCCATCCGATTAACGACAAAGAAATTATCGTCATGGCATCCAGGGCAACAGCTCTATCACCGACTGACGGTCCTATAAGCAGTCGCACAATCGCCAATACCAGGGAAATAAGCATGATTACAGCTGCGATATTAAATAACTGGTCAGCCACAGATCACCTCCAGAAAGCCTTCAAATCCTGTAACAATTTTCTTCGTCCGTTCCTTATCGTGAATACCTTCAACTTTAATCCAGTGAACATAAAAATCTTCACCATCAGACTCAACGGTGATCGTTCCCGGAGTGAGGGTGATGGAATTAGCCAGCAACAAGCGGCCAAGAGGAGTTTTCAGCCTGGTTTTAACCCGGACTATCCCCGGCTCTATCGGCAGTTTCGGATGAAGAACCCTGAATGCCACATCAATATTGGCCTTTAAAAGCTGCCAGAGAAAATAAAAGAGATAGACAAAGCCGAAAATGAAAGCCTTGGGGGTCCAGCGGAAGTCCCCAAGGATTCCGATACCCGGCAGAGGGAGAAGAATAATAACAAGGGCTGTAATTCCTCCGGCAATTAGTTCCTGAGAATCAAACGGATAGGTTAGCAGATACCAGATACACAGAGTCAGTATCAGCAGAATAACCCTCGCTTTAAAGTTTCTCATGTCCACCTCCTCAACGAATGAAGGACGTCATTCTTAATAACATTGGAAAACTGATGCAAGTTAGTAGCTCCATATATAGTTTTATGTATATAAATTAATATTTATTTAATTAGTATACTTTATTACGCAAAAAAATCACTGTCAAGTAATGTTTATGGAATTACTTATAGATAAAAGAATTATTAGTATTAACTAATTTTATTTTGACTTCTTTTTTATAGGTATTAATGCCTGAAATGCCGCCGACCGGTGAATACCATCGGGATACCGGCCTCATCACAGATTCGGATAGAATCTTCATCCCGAAGGGATCCCCCGGGCTGAATTACAGCTGAAATTCCTGCAGAACTTGCGGCTTTCACGGCATCGTCAAAGGGGAAAAAGGCATCCGATGCCATCACTGCTCCATATACATTCAAACCATCAGAGGCGGCGATGGCGATTTCGACGGCACCCACCCGATTCGGCTGTCCGGTCCCGATGCCGGTGGTTTTTAAACCTGAAGCAAGGACAATGCCATTTGATTTCACATGCTTTACCACTTTCCAGGCAAAAGCTAAATCACGCATCTGATCGATTGAGGGTTTTGCTTCAGTCGGAACATTCCAATCAGACTCCGGAAGAAAATCCCGGTCTACTTCCTGCAGGCAGATACCGCCGTCCACCGGCAGAGCCTCCCAGCGATCGCAGGAAGGTCTGAGAATGGAAAGCACTCTAAGATTTTTTTTCTTCCTGAATACACTTAGTGCTGCTTCCGAATAACCCGGTGCCGCAATTACCTCAAGAAAAAGTGTTGAAAGGGAGAGTGCTGTGTCCTCATCAACTTCCCTGTTGAAGGTAACAATTCCACCGAAAATTGATACCGGATCGGCATCCCTGGCTTTTTCCCATGCATCCAGTGTTGAGCCGCCCAAAGCAGCACCGCAGGGGGCGGCATGTTTCACACCCACACAGGCAGTATCTTCAAATTCGGATACGGATCGCCAGGCACCATCAAGATCCCTGATATTGTTAAAGCTGAGTTCTTTGCCCTGATGCTGAACCAGATCGCTCAAAGAACCAAACGCTGCAAAGGAAGAAGGGGTGTACCAGGCGGCTCTCTGGTGGGGGTTCTCCCCGTATCGGAGTTCAGATGATTTTCTATACGAACTTGTAAGCCACTCCGGAGTTTCCTTATCCCCGCGTAAACTGGCTGAAACAGCCGCATCATATGCTGAAGTAAGAGCAAAAACCTTTCCCGCCAGTTTTCTTCGGCTTGACAATGAAAGTCCATTATCTGACTTCCACTTCCTCATCAATTCACTGTAATCAGAAGGGTCTGTTACAACAGTCACAAACTTGTGGTTCTTCGCTGCCGAGCGCATCATCGTCGGACCGCCGATATCAATAAACTCAATCAGTTCATCAAGGGGTAGATTTTCACCGGATTTTTCAAAGAAGGGGTACAGGTTCACCACCACAACCTCAATGGGATCGATATCCAGTTCTTTCATTGTTTTTAAATCACCCTCATCGTTCCGGCGACCCAATAAACCACCATGAATCCTGGGGTGAAGAGTTTTCACTCTGCCGCCGAGAATCTCATCTGCCTGCGTGTAACTGGAGACTTCGGTAACATCCAATCCTGCTTTCACCAGAACTTTGTAAGTACCTCCAGTCGAAAGAAGCGAAAAGCCTTCATCGATAAGGAACCGGGCGAAGTCAACAATTCCTGTTTTATCAAAAACACTTAAAAGTGCACGTTTAGTCATAAAAACTCCTGCAATGGCTTTATGAAAGAATCAAACCCCAGGTGACGTTTTGGTGGTTCTGGGGATTCGAACGGTAAATTCTGTGCCGGAATCGATGTTAGAAGTAAAGGAAACTGAACCATGAAGGTACTGTTCTGTTATCAGACGCATACTGTAAATACCGATACCCCTGCCCGGTCCTTTGGTGGAAAAAGAACGTTCGAAAATCCGGGATTTCACCTCTTCGTTCATACCTGTTGGATTCCATGTTCTAAATACAATATCCCCTGATTCATAGCTCATTGAAAAACGTATCTTTTCTCCGGAATCTGTAGCCTCCAGAGCATTCTTAAGCATGTTCAGCAATACCCGCTTGAGAAGGGAGGGATCGGTGAGTACGCCGATAGATGAATCTTCCGTATTGGAAATAAGGCTCTTCCCCTTGGCTTCTTTTAATGCTTCAGCTGCGGATCTTGCTTCAGTAAAAAGAACGAGAGTTTCAATTAATTGAATGTTAACAGCCAGAGTTGAGGATTCCGCTTCAATCAGCTGCTGCTGTCCGCGGATTTCTTCAATAAGAAATGAACTCTGGTCTATAAGAAGCTGAGCCGCATGGTTTATATCATTTTCATTGTTATTTTCATTGTTTCTGGAATCATTGAGGTACAATGCCAGATTTTTCAGGCCGCTGGCGGTGTTCATCACATCATGAAAGAAAGTTCTTTCCAAACCTTCCCTTTTTTTTCTGGAACTGATGTCATCAAAAAAAACAATCAGGAACTGTTCATTTTCAATATTAAAAGGAGAAGCGGTAACACTTGTATCAAAAGCAATAAATCCTTCTTTCTGCTTTATAAGAAGGCCTGCCTCCCGAGTTACCCGTTCTCCGGTTTTTATTGCTTCAAGGATGGCAGCCACAGCTCCGCAGAATCGGCAGTTTTTACCTGTTCCGCAACCTCCGGGATGATCGTGAGCAATGGTGCATCCCAGCAGTTCACCCGGCCGCTCACCGATTATTTCGTCAGTTTCCCGACCGATATAGGAACACAGTTCACTATTACCGTAAACAATCTGCCTTGCAGTGTTTATCACCATAGCAATATACGGAGTCGCATCCAGCACATCGGTAATTCTCCCGGCAGATCTGATAAGAGTGGATTGCCTTTTAAGCTGTGGTGAATCAAACCTGAATGCGGAAGCATAGTCAGTGTCTCTAGTTTCAAGCAGGGACTGCATGTAGTCTATTATACATTGATTATTAATTCATGAAAGCAAGAATGAAGAAATGAACCCTACCTGTGATGTACTCTTATATCTACCGCCAAATCGGCCAGAATCTTCGGATAAAGCCGGTGTTCTTCGATGAGTATTCGAGCAGCCAGACTCTCAGCTGTATCATTTTTTAATACTTTTACCCGGGACTGACCGAGTATCTTACCGCCGTCGATAGAGTCAGTTACAAAATGCACTGTACAACCGCTTTGCTTCTTCCCAGCATCCAATACAGCTTTGTGAACATATTCCCCGTACATACCCTTCCCTCCATACTCAGGCAGAAGCGAGGGATGTATATTGACCATCCTTCCGGTCCATTTCCGGGTAAGCTTCCCGCTAATAATGCTCAGCCAACCGGCGAGGGCGACAATATCAATTCTTCGCTCTGAGAGTTGACGGTCCAGAGCATCTGTTAACTTCTCCCCATTGTGTTTTCCTTCCAGTAGTACGGTTTCCAACCCCCAGCCTGCAGCTCTCTCCAGGGCTTTGCAAGGACGGTCTGCAACACACAGCACAGGTACAAGATTATTCAGCAGCTCCTTTTTATAGGCATCAAGTATGGCCAGCATGTTTGAGCCATTCCCCGAGACCAGAACCGCTAATCGTAACATACACCTCCCTGTCCCTTGTGAATCCCACCGATAATCCAGGCCTTTTCACCGGATTTTTCCAGGATATCTACTACAGGTAGCGCATCAATCTTGGAAACAATCAAAACAAACCCTATCCCCATATTAAAAGTACCTTTCATCTCATCTTCAGGTACACCGAAGGAGCGAATAAACTTGAAGATTTCCGGTTCCAACCACACGGATGACTGAACATGAGCTTCAAACTGATCAGTACTGAATGCCCGGGGGAGGTTTTCCGGCAGACCGCCGCCGGTGATATGGGCCATTCCTTTAATGTCAAAATCACTATCCAACAGTTTTCTCACAGGAGAGCCGTAAAGCCGGGTTGGAATCAGCAGCTCATCAATAACAGGCCTGCCCTTGAAATCCACAGTGGTATCGGTAAACAAAGCCCGAACAAGACTGTATCCGTTGGAATGCAGCCCATTGGAGGCAATTCCGATAATCACATCCCCCTCACACACCCCGGAACCATCCACCATTTTCGAGCGTTCCACTGCACCGACGGCAAAACCTGCCACATCGTAATCACCAGAAGCGTAAAAACCCGGCATTTCCGCCGTTTCTCCACCGACAAGGGCGCAACCATCTTCCCTGCAGGCCCCGGCCATTCCGGCTACAATTTCTGCAGCCGTATCCGCATTCAGTTTACCGCAGGCCAGATAATCAAGAAAAAAAAGTGGGCGGGCTCCATGACAGAGAATGTCATTTGCCACCATGGCGTAACAATCCCGGCCGATTACATCGTATTTACCCTCATCCAGGGCCAGCCGCAGCTTGGTTCCCACACCGTCGGTTCCGGCTACCAATACAGGATTACGCCATCCTTCCAGTGCGTAGAGACTGGCAAAAGATCCAAGTTCACCGAGAACCTGGGGCCCCCGGGTGGCGGCAACACCGGCCTTCATTTTTTCTACCGCCCGGTAACCTTCAGCCTTATCAACTCC
>DEIH01000257.1:0-16399 GCA_002352375.1 Spirochaeta sp. UBA2779
GGTACATCCAAAGCCATCGCGGCAATTAACGGGGCCAGCAGAAGAGACCCAAAAGCCAGTACACGGTAGGAGCGGTCTGCTCTGGAAAAGCGGGAAACTGTAAGAGAACCGACAATCCCACCTGCAAAGAAAAGTCCGGATGCCAGGGCTGCGTGATCAGGCTGTAAACCGAAATGATTGGCGAAAATAGTCGGCAGGAAGTTCAATATGGCCATTACCGATGCAATTCTCAGTACGATGCTGAGTAGAAATAGAATAAATAGAATGACAGGTGGATGTTCCCCTTGTTCCTGATTTATGTTTCCGGATGATTCTTTAATCCGAGGTGCACCAGCATCCATCGATTTGGTCTTTATAAGTAAAGTGCCCATTATCAAAGCCGGTATGGCGGTTATCGTCATTACGCCCCGGGTGCCGATGGTTCCCAGTAAAGCGCCGTTAATAAGAAACATTAAAAGGATTGCAGTTGTCCCGGAAGC
Organism: Spirochaeta sp. UBA2779; assembly: GCA_002352375.1. GTDB lineage: Bacteria > Spirochaetota > Spirochaetia > DSM-2461 > DSM-2461 > UBA2779. The sequence goes on from DEIH01000257.1 coordinate 480, forward strand.
TTCATAAGCTCCCAGTACCTTTGCTTTTCCCTCTCTGAAGGTTTCATCTATATGTGCATACATGGCTGGATGGAAGGTACTTACGCCCAGACCGGTAATTGCCAGATAGATGAGAAAAGATGTAAAACCTCCGGCGAATCCAGCTGCAATCAGGCCGGCAGCCGCAATGTAGAAACCGATACCCATTATAAGTCGTCTTGGTATCCAGTCGGAGATTTTCCCCATAAAGTACGATCCAATTGCAGTAACTGCCAGGTAGAAAGACAGAATGCCACCGGCCCGGGCATATGAAAGATTGTACCTCACCAACAGCAATGGCAGAACAAGGGGGAGAATAAACCAGAAAAGATCGTTTGCACCGTGGCTGAAATATCTTATGGCGGATGACTGTGGTGTTTTAGGCATGGCCTGTATTCTAGTGATTCTGAGAGAATCATGCCATCATTCTTTTTGTTGTGCTAGAATAATCAGGATTTATGGCTATTTGGCTCAGATATGGATAAATAATAATGGAAATTATAGGTGAAGAAGCGAAAAAGAGTTGTTACCAGCCTGGATAAGCTTGGCTTTATTGATGAACTCCGAAAAGTATTCTATCAGAATACCGGTTTGATAATTTCTTTCTTCCATCCGAAGAGGGGGCAATATGATTTCTATCCCAAGTTTGAAAGAAATGAATATTGCAAGCTACTTCAATCAACATCATCGGGACTGAAACGGTGTCTTAAGAGTGATCGTGATGCTCTGGAAAAAGCAAAAAAGGACATGAATTATTGCCTTTATGAATGCCATGCGGGATTGACAAATGCGGTTATAAATCTTGAGTACAAAGGTGTTGAGATCGGTTCAATCTTTACGGGCCAGATTTTAACAACGAAACCAAGTGAGAATCAGTTTGAAAGTATTTTTAAAAAGGTTGAACAGACAGGAATACCATATAAAAAACTGAAGGAAGCATATTTTAATACTAGAGTATTGGATGTAAATAAGCTGATTATTGGAGTCGATCTTCTCAATTTTATGTCGAATTATATAATCTCGGTTGAAGATGAATTCTATTTGCAGAAAGAAGTATTACAAAAAGATAAAGAAATACTTGAATATAAAAACAAAGAAATGGATCTCAAGAATGAATTACAGAAGCTTAAAATATCTTTCTTAGAATGGGATTATAGGAAATCTGAGCCGGACAGAAACAGTCATAGAGTGGAAACCGCACAGGATTTTATAAGAAATAACTATCATAAAAAGATAAATTTGAATGATGTTGCTGAGTCTGTTTACCTGTCCTCAAACTATTTCAGTTCTTTATTCAAGGAAATATCCGGCTATTCATTCAGTAAATACCTTCAGAAAACCAGAATAGATGCCGCAAAGAAACTACTCCTGAATTCAGATCTGACAATTAAAGAAGTTGTTCGTGCTGTGGGATTTGAAGATTATAACTACTTCAATAGAATTTTCGGTAAACACGAGGGACTGCCTCCTTCTGAATTTCAGTCATCAAATCGTAAAATAATCCAGATATTGGAGAGAAATTTATAGAGCTTTAAAATCAATATCCATTTAGAATTAGTAACAGAAGTATTAATCATAAAAGGTAGGTATTGATCATGTCGGATAAGAACAGTTCGGATTTCAGGTATAATACAGGTGAGGTTCAGGTTCCATGGGCTGCTGTTGGCGAAAATTACAGTCCGGAGGATATACTGGAGTTTGTACGTTTTCTAATACAGGGTGATGGAGCAGCGTATGAAACAGCTTTCGAGAAAACCAGAGAAGCAATTACAACTCTTTCAGGATTAGGGTCTGCTCCTGGTAAACTTTCTCTCGGAGATAAGGTCCAGGAAATTGAACAGAAAGTTGATAGCTATCTGGGTATTAAAGATAGTACATTCATTACAAATGCCACTGCCGGATTTGAAATTGCAGGGAAATATGCGGGTTTGAAAGAAGGGGATGAAGTAATTGTCCCTGCAATAACTTTTATCGCTACTATGTCATACCCACTTTCCGTTGGGGCAAAAGTAGTATTTGCGGATGTTGATCCATATACGTTAAATATGGATCCGGCTGATGTGGAAAGAAAGATAAGCAGCAAAACCAAGCTGATAATCCCTGTGCATATCGGCGGCTGGCCTGTTGATATGGATCCGATTATGGCTCTGGCAAAAAAGCATGATATTGTTGTACTTGAAGATGCCGCACATGCTTTTGGCGCTGTTTACAAAGGGCGGAAAATCGGAACAATCGGAGACTTTGCATCCTTCAGTTTTCATGAGGTAAAGAATATTACTTCTTTTGGTGAGGGTGGTATTGTTACATGTACTCTCCCATTCAATGAAGAGTTGAAAAAAGCCCGTTTTCTCGGGCTTGATATGTCAAGATCCATAAAGAACTGGCTCTATGATGTTACAGCAGTAAAGGGAAAATACGGTTATTTCGCACCGGGGAATTCTTCATCAACAGAGATTCAAGCCCTTGGGCTTCTCCGGCAGTTCGGAAGAATTGATGACATCATTGGAGAACGAAGGGGAAATGCTGAGTTTCTAACGAAAATATTCAGTACGAATCCGGCTATACTTCCGCAGAAATTAGACAGTGATAAAATTAAATCTACATATCATTTATATCTGCTTCAGATAGATCCGGAGAAGGCCGGCGGGGATATACAGGTTCTTAAAAAAAAGATGACCGATCGTGGACTCACGAATATTCCACATTTTGCTCCTTTGTATAAATTCAAAATATTGAAGCAGCTTGGTTATGATATTGAATCTATAGAAGCATCCTGTCCTGTAACCGAAGAGCTGTTTAACAGGCGGTTTACTCATCTTCCGCTTTATGGGCTCAGCAGAGATCAAATAAAAACAATGTCAGAAATAGTTCTTGCTTCAATTGGTGAAATGCAGGAAGGAAAATGAAAAAAATAAAGTATGGTATTATTGGATTTGGTGGAATTGCTGAAAACAGGATTGCGAAAGAAGGATTTGGCCTGGATGTGGTCCGTTATAGTGGACATCCTCTCGCAGAATTGGTCGGTGTGACTGATATAGATTCTTCCAGGCGTCATTCCGCCGAGGCATTAGGTCTTAAGTGGTATGATTCCATTGACGAACTTCTGGATGATGAGCAGATAGATGCGATATTTATTGCCACCAACAATTCCAGCCATGCAGCAATAGCTGAAAAATCTATTAAAAAAGGTAAGCATTGTTTAATTGAAAAACCAATTTCACATACCCTGATTGACGCTCGGAAGCTGCGGGACTTAGCAAGAAGAAATAATGTGAGCCTCGCAGTTGATCATATGATGACAAAAAATGTCTTTAATACTAAGGCTCAGGAGTTGATTCAAAATGGTGAAATTGGAGCTGTAAACGATATATCTCTTCATATGGAATTCTTATTCGGTTCCACCATGGAAGAAGCTAAAACCTGGAGGTGTGCAAAACCTGAGGAAAATGGCGGGCCTTTAGGTGATGTTGGAACACATTGTCTCTATATGGCAGAATACCTTCTTGTTGATAAAATTACAGAAATTGCCTGTTCTCTAACACCACGGAATCTCGATATAAATGTTGAAAACGGGGCATTTATCCAGTTTAAAACTAGTCGAGGTTTAACTGGATCTGTCCGGGTTGCATTTAATCAGCCTCGGGGAGGTCTTATTGGAACATTGTCAAATCTGGGCTATGAGGTATACGGCTCTAACGCAGTTCTAAGATCTTTTGGGACTCTTTTTCAGTTGTCTGGAGATGATTCAGATCCGGTACAGCTTCGGCTGGAATTGGACACCGGTTTGGAGAGTTCCAATATAGATCCTGGAGAGCGTTTAAACATCTATCAGCAGCAGATCGGTAGTCATGCACAGTCAGTGCTAGAGAAAAAGTTTACAGACGGTTCGGATGCCATTCATAACCTGGAACTACTTTTTGCCTGTTATAGATCAGCTGAAAATGGGTCATTATTTATTAAAATATAACAATAATTCTCGGAGGGCTCAGAGGGATTAGATTCATTCATACCTATTTAACGGATACTTTAAGGCTCTCAGCTTTTCGGTAGCTCAAATACATCATTCCTGCTGTAACCGGAATTATTCCGATTGCAATCCAGTTCCCCTCATAAATTTTCAAGAGGAAAAAGCGGAAATGATTTCCGCCATCGGTAAAGGCCGTAATCGCCTGTCCTTCTCCAAATGACATTCCAGCTTCAGTAGAGAGTCTGGTAATAAGATCACCCAGTTTTGTTGAAATCAAAAGGAATGTGACAACAATCGGTATCCCTGTAGTTATACTGCGGATAACATTGCCCCTACTCACCAGTACGGTTACCGATATTATTGAAATAAGATTTGGAAGGTCTCCGAGGGGAAGTACTTTATTTCCCGGGAGAATCAGAGCGATTAACAAAGCTATCGGCATAAGAATTAAGCCGCTGATCATTACAGATTTATTATTCATCAGAACTTCCGGATTTACAGCCACATAAAGCTTATCTTTTCCTGGAAATCTTTTCTCTATCCATTTCTTCAATGCCTGAGAAATCGGTTCAATGCCTTCACCGATCAGACCGCCGCATTTCGGCAGTAGGAACATCACAGCTGCAAGGTGTACACTCAGCTCCATAATCAGTTTTATTGAATATCCTGAAGCGATGCCCAGAAGAATACCAATAATAATTCCGATAACCATTGGCTCAGAAAAGAGCCCAATCCTGCTGTTTCCCTTTTCAGGGTTGAAGTTGAGATTTTTAAATCCGGGGATTCTGTCGTAGATATAGTCCATTGTTACTGAAAATGGAAGCAGGCCAACAACAGAAATCGGTGAAATTGTAATTCCCTGTAAATCACTCTGAGTCTCAACATGAGGAGCGGCCCAATCGGCCATTTTAATTGTATAAATGGTAATGATAACAACAGCTGAAATGCCAAGGAAAAAGTTCTCAGTCACATTTAAAACAAATGCTCCCATTAGAGCCAGATGCCAGAAATTCCATAAATCGATATAGATAGTTCTCGTCGTGTTTGTAGCAATCATAACGACATTGATAATGATAATGAGTGGTATTGAGATGGGAGCAATTGAGGAACTCCAGGTGATAGCTGCTAGAGGAGGCCAGCCCACATCCAGAACAGGGAAATCTAATCCCCTGACGGTCATAATGGCTTTTACTGCAGGCTGTATATTGTCTACGAAAAAAGCAAAAACAATAAAGATACCGGCAAATCCGACAGCCAGTTTCAAGGTAGATGATAATGCAGATGAGAGCTTCATCCTTACAATCAAGGCAATTGCCAGCATTAAAATCGGCAGCATCACGTAAGGTTTGAAACTGAAAAAAACGTCCAAAATGCTAGAAAGAGTTTCCATTATTTTTTTTTCTCATTGAGAAATTCTTCAAGGGGTTTCAGTTCTTTTGCAGAGAAACCGATGTGAGAATGTCTTCTCCAGCCCTCAGCATATTTATAAAAATTAGAATCTTTACCCATTGAGGCACTCATTTCTTTCATAGTCTGAAGATAGGAATCAATCCCTTGGCTCTTATCCAGCCATTCTTTCTGACTCTTATGAAAACCAAGCATTTCAGTCTTTTTCTCAAGCACACTTTCGATATCTATATAAAAATCCGGGATGATTTTGTTTCGTAATCCATCAGTTAATCCATAAGGCATGGCATGATAGATTGTTAATTCGTTATTCACGGGTTTCATAACCGGTACTGAAGCGTAATTTGGCATAGACCTGCAGAATGCGGCTGTAACACCAATTCTGCAGGTATTCATATGATCTTCCATATATTCTTCAGGTGAAGGTAATAAAAGAATATCAGGAGCCACTTCACGAATAACAGCAAGTGTTTTTGATATTAAATCAGGTGTATAATATACGCCCAAATCGTCGGTGATACTTTCATGAAATTCTGCACCGAGGAATAATGCAGCCTGCATAGCTTCCTTCCGGCGAATTTCGGTTGTCTGTTCTTTTGAGTATTCAGCACTCCCGTAGCAACCGTTGGCCATGTTCATATAGTGTATTTCATGCCCGGCATCTTTTAACATTAAGAGGGTACCGGCCATCATGAATTCAATATCGTCTGGGTGGCAATGCAGGGCTAAAACTTTTTTGGGCATGTTAAACCAGCCTATTTGTTGAGCAGTTTTATAAGACTTTTTGCAGTTTCTGCAGCCAGTTTCATATCGGGAAGTACAAGATCCGGCAATCTGGAAAACGGTATCATTTCAGCTGTAATTGGACCTGAATAATTAATTTTTTCCAACGCTTTGAGCACCGCAGGATAATTAACATCACCTTCCAGAAGATTATCACCAAATCCGTGAAGAGTACCCCCGCAATCTTCACGTTTAAAGTTCTTAAAATGTATTGCCTTGATTCTATTTTTGAGAATCTCAATCCAGTGTTCTGCATATCCGTTCAGCATGGCATTACCCACATCGAAATAAACTCCAATGTAATCTGATTCAAACTGATCAAGGTAAAAACTGAATTCCATCGGTGAAAGCAGGAACTTGTTCCAGACATTTTCCAGACAAATTGTCACATTACTGTTTTCTGCCGCTTTCAATACCTGTTTTAGTGAATCAGTTGAGTACTTCCATACATCGGAATAGGATGTTACCGGTCTTGATTCGTCCCAGGCCACATCCACTGCACCCGGAACTACCAGTATTTTATTCACTCCAAGCCACCTAGCAACCTGTATGTATTTGAGTGTGAAATCAACAGCATTTAAACGTTCTTCTGGATTATCGGAACCTAAAGAGCAGCTCCAATAGAATCCTGCAGCCATTGTTTCAAGACCGATTTTCTTCTTTTCGGCGTATAATTTTACATTATTACATTCTTCCTGAGTGATGTCTTCTTTGATGCAATCACCAAAAGTCAGTTCAATCCCGTCTAAACCGAATTCGGATGCATCATCAATGGCCTGGAAAGGTGTTTTTGCCCCTTCGAAGCCGCCTAGTACCCAATAGTTGATGGCTTTGTAGTATTTCATTTATCACCTCTATTCTAATACTTAATTTTTACGGAACGTTTTTCTTTGATTGATAACTCTTCAGCTTCAATTATCGCCATCGATTCACGCATCTCTTCTGTACTCAGATACTTATCAGGCTTCATATTGTTGATAATGCAGGAAAGGAAGTAATCAATCTCGACGTGCCAGCCTGTTGGTAATTCCTCTGTCCCGGTTTTCGGTTCTTCTATCCGTCCATCTTCATGGATTACTTTGTAACTTTGCTCTGATAATCGGATAGTGCCTTTTTCGCAGACAATCTGAAAACTCATTTCGAACGGTGTTGACTTGGCTGCATCCCATCCGCCTTCGGCCATGATGAGAGTATCATCACCAAAATCGTAATTGGTAATCACATGATCGATACCCGAATCGGATCTGAATCCCCTCATCCCGAAGGATGTTACCGAAACAGGTTTACCGAAAAAATATCTCACCAGATCCGTATCATGAAGATGAAGATCCAGAAGAGCTCCACCACTGAGTTTCTCTTTCATGAACCAGTCTTCCCATGCATTACCATGAATACTTGGTGAGACTCTTTTAAAGACGGCACTCTTTACTTTACCGAGTTTTCCTGATGTATAGAGCTCAAAGGCATGGCGATATTCCGGCCAGTACCGGACGCAGAGTCCGTTGGAAAAGAACTTGGAACTCTTTTCAGCTTCTTCCGTAATTAACATAGCATCATTCAGGTTTCTTCCGATCGGTTTTTCACAGAGGACATGCTTGTTTTCTTTCAGTGCTGCAATTGCATATTTCCCATGCAGGAATGTCGGAACACAGATATCAACCATATCAACATCCGGATTGTTTATCAGATCCATCGCATTGCTGTAGGTTTTTATTCCTTCGAGGTGTATTTGTTTTGAGTAATCAAAATCACCGATATTGCCAACAACAGAACTCCAGTCACCGGCCAGTTTTTCTTCATTTACGTCGGCTATGGCAACTATCTCTGATTTTCCTGAATTCTGATGTATCTGGAAGTGTGTTGTTCCCATAAATCCCAGCCCGATGATTCCAACTTTTACTTTTTTTGACATTGTTTATTTTTCCTTAATTATATTGGATTATTCTTTAACCGCTCCGCCGGCCAGTCCTGATACCAGTTGTTTCTCAACAAGGAAGAAAAGGATGAGCACCGGAAGTATTGCCAGGAAGGCTCCAGCCAGCAGTTGTTCCCACTGAACGGCAAACCGTCCGACAAACTGGTAGAGACCCATTGTCAGAGGATATTTTTCACCCGTCTGAAGAAATGTCAGTGAAAAAATAAAGTCGTTCCAACCATAAATGAAGGTATAGATAATTGTGGTAACCAACCCTGGTGCGGCTATAGGTAGAATCACGCGCAAAAGAGCACCCACTCTGTTGCAACCGTCAATACGAGCAGCATCTTCGATTCCCTTTGGAATCCCTGAGAAGTAACCGTTTAACATCCAGATTACAAAAGGTGTTGTAAAGACAGCATTTGCAATAATAACACTCAGATAAGTATCAATCAGATGAACCTTAATAACAATTTTAAATAGACTGATTACGACAACTACAGGGGAGAACATCTGTGTTATCAAAAAGGCGAATAGAATGAATTTTTTCCCGGGGAAGTGTAAACGGGCTACAGCATATCCTGCCGGAACGCTGATCATGGTGTTCAGAACCACTGTTCCAAAAGCAATAATCAGTGAGCCTTTAAAATAATTGGCCAGTGGGATTGTATTCCAGACCAGTGAAAAGTTTATTAATGTTGGCTTTTTGGGAAGCCAGTATGGAGGTATGTGATAGATCTCTTTCGAGCTTTTCAACATGGATACAAGCATTACAAAGAATGGGAAGAGCATCAGTATCAATAATGCTACTGTGAGTAAAATTATAAATGAATTTGTAATTCTTCTTTTGTTATTATTTGATAAATCCACTTTTAAATCTCCTCCCGCTTAAAGAATAGCCTGGCATAGAAAATGCTTACAGTTGATAGAATTATAAAGGTGAAGATAGATAGTGTTGCTGCTTTCTGCCATTTAAGCCATTGGAAACTGTTCAGATAGACGTAGGTTATCAGAATATTTGTTGCCCCGGCAGGTCCTCCTTTCGTTAGGATATACACAGTATTAAAATCATTAAAAGTCCAGAGACTTGAGAGTAAAGTCGCAACCATAAGAATTGCGGCAATTCCCGGAAGAGTTACATATCTGAACTTCTGAACTCTGGTAGCACCATCAATTTCAGCTGCTTCATAAAGTGTCTGAGGTACTGCCTGCATTGCGGCAAGAAAAACAAGAGCCATAAAGGGAATTCCGAGCCAGATATCCACCCACATACATGAAGCAAAAGCGGTATGCGCTTCCCCAAGCCAAACCGGAGGATTGGAAAATCCGATGGTTTTAAGGGTATGGTTCAGTAATCCGAATTCGTTATGTAATACCCATTGCCAGAGCATTACACTGATAGGAATGGAACTCGCCCAGGGAATAATAAAGAGTAATCGTGAGATTTTTCTGCCGGTATATTTTACATTGAGAGTTGAAGCGACAATGATGCCGAAAAGAGTTTTTACAGCAACACCGAGAAAAGTCCAGAGAAGAGATCTCCCGATAACTACCCAAGTGTCTTTTGACGATAATAATTCACCATAGACTCTGAATCCATCGAAGCTTTGGATTTTTGCCAGTTTGTTTGTTTTAAACAGTGAAATAATAAATACATAAAGGATGGGATAGACCATAAATATCACCATCAACAATACCGCTGGTGCCAGAAGCGCATAGGCTAGTCCAACCTCACCCTTCAACTTCCTGAATCGTGGGTTTAACAATGTATCTCCCATTTTATATACTCCATGAATTGTAAAAAAAAGGGGGGGACCTCCCCCCCTTACAGGACAAATGAGAAATTACCGGCTAATTACCCATTAATTCATCAATTGCAGCAGCAGCTTCATCCAGAGCCTCTTTTGAGGAAAGCTGCCCGAGAAATGCTTTCTGATTTGCATCCCATACGATGCTGGAAATTTCAGGCCAGTTAGTTACCAGAGGCCATCCTTTTGCCTCCAGGTTGGCTTCTGCCATCGCTGCATACATAGGAGTCTGGAATTCAGGACGTTGAGCTGCTGTAATGGTTACAGGGGGGAATCCCATCTGCTTGTCGAGAGGAGCTTTCCACTTATCCTGATACAAGAAGTCAATGAATTTTCCGATACCTTCAAGATTATCACCATCTTTGAATAGGGCAATTGAGTCAGTAATAATCAGGGGAGCTGGTTTAGATCCAGCGAAGGGAGGAATCTGGGCATATTTTATTTCCCAGTCAGCGTTCATTTTATTGTACTCGGTATCGGCCCAGGCACCGATCATAACGTATGCTGCTTTGCCGCCCATGAAAATCGGCTGAGACTGTTTCCGGTTCTGAGACATGAAACCGTCTTGAACAACTTTGTCTTCATTTGCCAGTTTTACCATGAACTCAAGTGCTTTAACACCGGCAGGGGAGTTTACAGAACTCTTGCCGTTAGCGTCAAAAAAGTCTCCGCCGGCTGAATAGAAGTAATAGGCGAAGTCCGATAGTTCAGAGTGTTTGGCACCGGGCATGATTAAGCCGTAATTACCGCCTTTTGTTGCCGTAATAGCATCCTGTTCAAGTTCTTCCATCGTGGCGGGAACTTTATCTGTCAGAGAAGCATTGTAGGCAAGAAATCTTGAACCGGCGGCAAAAGGGATTCCCCAGAGAGTTCCGTCAATAACAGCTTCCATTGCACCTGGAGCGATATTATCAAATGTTGCTTTGGATACATAATCTTTAGGCGGAACGATAGCATCAAGATCCATGTATTCAAGAATCCATCTGGTACCGATAATAGAGGCATCCGGAGGAGTTCCGGCTGCCAGAGAAGTGGTGAGTTTATCATTTAAAGCATTCCAGTCAACTACCAGCAGTTCCAGATCGTATTGGGGGTTCTCTGCTTCAAATGCAGCTTCGATCTCTTTTACATAATCATGATCAATACCTTCATAGTCAGCCAGCCAGAAAGTAACTGAGCTTTTTTCAGATCCGCTTTCTTTCTGCCCATTGGCAAAAAGCATTGTTGTAGTTACACTTAACAGTACGATAAGTGTAAATAAGATAAAGACTTTCTTCATCCTAATCTCCCTTCATTTTTAAGAAAAATTAATAAACGTGTAACACACGCACGAAAATAATACCATCGGAGAATTGAGAAGGATTTGTTTGTTATCACATTTTATTTGCTTATATATGCAGTAATGGTGTAAAGTCGGAGAAAATCACCTAATTTTTTGATTTTTTGGAAATAACAACGTTTTCATCAATTGTAGTATTTGAATTTGGGGAAAGGAGCATTAGCCTGATAAGTACTCGTTTGAATTTGTTAAAAGCGATTTATTTTGACCATCCGGATTCTATTCCTATGATTTTTCATGTTAATGATTCATGCTGGCACCATTATAATAATGAAGAACTCTACAGCCTAATGGCTTCTCATCCTGTATTATTTCCAGATCTGAGTTCTTTTGAAAAAACTTCCAATCCTGATTTTCCTGATTTTGCCCGAAAAAATCATCATTTTATCGATCCCTGGGGATGTAAATGGCAAACAAATGATGATGGTATAATTGGTGCAGTTATTGAACATCCCCTGGAAACTTGGGATGAATTTGAAACGTACTTTCCTCCAGATCCGGAAAAAACGACACATTGGTCTTCGATTGATTGGAGAGAGGCTGCCTCTTCAAAAAGCTCTATAGGCTTCTTCAATAGCCTCAACAGTGCTGATATTGGACATGGACATACCTTTCTCAAACTGATCGATATTCGTGGATATGAAAATTCCATTCTGGATATGGCAGATGAAGATCCGGGAATCCTGCAGCTTCTTGAAATGATAACAGATTTCAATCTGGGCCTTGTGAATCGTTATATAAATAAAGTCGGAGTTGAATTCCTTGGTTATGCTGAAGATCTCGGGATGGAGATTGGACCTATGCTGTCACCTTCGATGTTCAAGAAATATATACTTCCTGCGTATAAGAAGATTATCAAACCGGCAATAGATGCAGGTGTAATTGTTCATATGCATTCAGATGGTGATTTAAGAACCCTAATCCCAGATCTTATGTCACTGGATCTTCACATGCTTAATCTGCAGGATCTTGTGAACGGCATTGATTGGATCCGTGACAATCTGAAAGGAAATATTTGTATTGATCTGGACATTGACAGGCAGAAAATTACATTAAATGGAACACCAGCTGAAATACATGAATTAATTGACTATGAAATCAGTCAGCTTAATGACCCTGCGGGAGGGTTAACGATGATATATGGGCTTTATCCGGGAGTTCCGGTGGAAAATATCATTGCACTGATGGATGCAATGGAAAAGCATGCAGAATGAAATCAATTGAGTATATTGGCTTATGCCCGAAAGTTGAACTTGATATTGATCAGATATTCTCAATACATTATTTTGAATATTTCAAGGACTTTACTTATTCTGGAGAGGCTCATGATTTTTGGGAATTTGTATATGTAGATAAAGGAGCTATTGAGGCACTTGGAGGAAATAGGAAATATAATCTAATTAAAGGTGATATCATTTTTCATCAGCCGAATGAGTTTCACAACCTTAACTCTAACGGCCGGATTGCTCCTAATCTTGTCATAATTTCTTTTTCCACAAAAAGTTTGGGAATAACATGGTTCCGGAATAAGGTTTTACGGATTAGTAATGAAGAGAAAAACCTACTGGCGCGAATTATTCATGAGGCAGGGAATGCCTTTTCTTCAGAATTAAGCGATCCTTGGCTCCCCGGTTTGAAGCGGAAAAAAAACCCGATATTTGCATCTGAGCACTTAATCAAGCTCTATCTCGAACAGTTTCTTATTGGTCTGGTTAGAAGAGAACTGCATATTACTGAAAGCATTGAACCCATATCTCCACTGAGGGAGAAGACGAATAAAGATGCATTTAATATTGTCATCAGATATTTTGAAAAGAATATTCTTGAGATGTCGACTCTTGAGACTGTCTGCAGGGAGACCGGGTACAGCTGTACTCATCTGGAAAATGTTTTTAAGGAGAAAACAGGACGAAGTGTTATGGAATATTATAAAATAATAAAGCTGGAAAGGGCAAAAGATTTGATCCGTGAAGGGGATTACTCTTTTACACAAATTGCTTCATTCCTGAACTATTCTTCCATTCATTATTTTTCAAAGATATTTAAGAAATATATTGGGATGACGCCTTCTGAGTATTCATCTTCAGTAAAATTAAGACTTTAATTTATCATTGGTGGAATATGATAGCTAAACCAAATATTATTTATATTCTTGTCGATCAACAGCGTTTTGATATGCTGGGAGCTTACGGAAACAAAGTTGTTAAAACGCCGAATATAGATCGGCTGCGTGAAGACGGTATTCTTTTTACTAATGCTTATACACCAACAGCACTTTGCGGTCCGGCACGAACCTCTCTTTTCACAGGTTGTATCCCAACTACTCATGGGGTTACCCGTAATGCTGAGAAAGGCTTTTCCGGTAAGGAGAACGCAGATCCCGATCCCAACCTGCCGGTTATTACAGATTTTCTTGAGGGGTATGAGAAAATTTATCTGGGGAAATGGCATATAGCTGAAACAAAACTGCCGAGGGATTATGGGTTTATCGGGCATAATTTTGCCCATTACGGCTTTCCGGGCTCCGGGCTCTATAAGAATCTTGTTTTTGATCAGGGACCGGGAGAATCTAATGAGTATAGAGATTGGCTGAAGAAAAAAGATTTTGATATCCCGGAAGTCAGCGAACAATTCTTTGGGAATAACCCGAATCTTCAATCACAGGAACTTCGGGCAAAGCTTGATTGTCCTGAAGCGGCTACTATTCCGGCGTTTCTGGCAGATGAGGCCATTGTGTATACTGGCAAAGCTGCAGAGGAAAAGAAAGCCTTTTTACTCTTGCTGAATTTCTGGGGGCCTCATACACCATGTATGATTCCAGAGCCGTATTATTCGATGTACGATCCGCTCTCCATCCCGGAAGATCCGGCTTTTAATGAGAGTTTCCTAAATAAACCTGTTCATCAGAAGCATATTTCTCAAATGTGGGGTGTGAACAATCTTCCCTGGGAGGAATGGCAGAAAATTATTGCCCGGTATTTTGGATATATCTCTCTGATAGACTATCAGATTGGCCGGTATATTGATTATTTAAAGGAACAGAAATTATATGATAAATCCCTCATTGTCTTTACTGCCGATCATGGAGATGCCATGGGCTCTAATAAGCTTATTGAGAAGGGCTCGTTCATGTATGATACGTCCTATAATATCCCCCTGATTATCAAACAGCCCGGAGAACGAAAAACAGCCGGTATTTGTGATGAGTTTGTTTATCTTCACGACCTTTTCCCTACAGCCATCGAATCTGCAGGAGAAACTCCACCGTCTCTGGATCAGGCGAAGAGTCTATTACCTCTTATCCAGGGTGATGTGAAATCCATGGATAGAGATTATGTTTATGGGCAATTTACAGCACATTTTTCAGAGTTCAATCAGCGGATGATTCGAACCCGAAAGTACAAATTCATCTTTAACAGTCCGACTTTCGGTGAGCTTTACAACCTGGAAAAAGATCCTTATGAACTCATCAATTGTATTGATAATCCTGACTACCGGGAAATTAAGAAAGAACTAATTGAACAGCTCCTTCATGAGATGAAAAAGCTGAAAGATCCTTTATATGGTTGGTTCCACCGAATCAGGGATGTTTATTGAGGAACCTGATTTCTCCGAAATACTTCGGCTGATGAAAATCAGGCTTCTCAGTTGTAATTGGATTCCACGAAAGGTAATGTGGACGGGGAAGCTCATCTCCGCATTTGTAGAAATTCGCGTAAAAGGTATGTTCCTCAGGGCTTTGAAACTCATTTTCCTGAAAAATACTGAATGGGATAGCAATGTTGAGTTCCCAGCTTCTATCTATCTCTCTGGTGGGAATAGCTTTGTTTCCCAGAGTCGATTCTGTCCTTATCCTGGACACTACGTCCTCGTCAAGAATCTCCCTATCTCCCCGTTTGCCATATGCGGCATATGAGGTACCGATGCAGTTGAACTCAAAGTTATAGAACCAGGTATCACCGGTTGAAATAAAAAATTCAACACAACTGTCTTTATAAACCTCTGAGTTTATCTCATTGTTTACAGCCCGCACATGATTTTCATTTACACTGTACTTCAGAAGAATCTCTTTAGATGTATATCCGCAGAATAGAACAACCTCAGGATGATAACTGAAATCCGGCCAGTTTATTTCTTTTATATCAACAACTACTCCATGTTTTTCAAGTTCCCCGGCTGCACCAGGGATCTCAATGTACGGTATCTGAAGTTTTTTCTTCAGCATCAATGCATTTCCGCTTCACAACTGCCCAAACCGCCCCGATAGAAATGAAAATGAACATTCGGATGATCGGCCAGCAGAGACATGGGAACGGATGAGTCGGGTAATTTCTTTGAGATCATTAAAGTCGTGAGTCTCATGCCAAAAGGATTATCGTGCCAGCCGGGGTGCCAGATTGAAACTTTTTCAGATTTCCAGGTTTCAACAGGGCCAACGGTAAATGCTTTCGGGGGGATATTTGTAACCACTCCACCGCCGGAAGTTCTTGCATTCTGGATAATGGTCATCGGGTGAAGATTAACAGCTCTTGCACTTTGCTTTTTGAACTCTTCGGGAGACGGTGGGTTGTCCATGTATGCACCTTCCCTCTTTGGCGGGTCATTAAAGGCCCAGTGTTTAACTTCTCCCTGCCCTCCCTGCATTACAAGACATTTGTACTCATCGTAGGATTCGGTATATTC
>DEIH01000257.1:16452-18114 GCA_002352375.1 Spirochaeta sp. UBA2779
GGGTTATCAGGAGTCATGGCCTTCCCATTTACATACCATTCATCCATTCCCCAGAAATGACCGTTTCTGATATCAAGCTCGAGGTCATTTACAATCTGAGCAACTAACGGCAGCTGTTCTGTCGGCCCGATGGGACCGCAGATACCGGCTGGATTATCCGGAGTAGCTTTCATCCAGGAGCTGATGTATTCAAGGGCTTCGGCGTTAAAGAAAGACTCAATTGTATCGTAAAAGGATACATTGAATCCCGGCCTTGCCAGGCTCGCCAGATCTGCGGGAGTCAGCCTGGCCGCATCATTCAGTACCTCATCATCCAGTGTTGTATAATCCCACCAACCGGTTGCAACTTTGCTTTCTTTTCTCATTTTTTACTTTCCTTGATTTGGATAATATCATTGTGTAATCCGGAAATATTTGTTTGTTTTTGCAAAATATTTATTTTTTCCTTCCAAAAGATCAAGACTTCGGCACTTAATTAACATAGAAGGAGGGTGGTCTCTTACGATAATCAGTACTCGCCCAGTTCTTCTTCTCCGAAAAGGTACCGGGCGGCGGCCCGGGCCAGGGCGAGCATTTCCCGCTCTCCGGTATGAATCTTCACCGGGGCAATCCATTCTGTTCGATCTCTTATCCAGTCGGAGAGAGGCGGGTGAGGTAAGCCGCCGGTGAGAATAACGGCGTCCACCCGGCCGTTTAACACAGTAGCCATGGCACCGATTTCCTTGCTTATCTGGTAGGCCAGAGCCTGATACACTTCAAGCCATGGTTGTTTCCCCGCAAGAGCATTCTGTTCAATTTCTTTACCATCAGCACTGCCCAGGTAGGCCAGAAGACCTGATTGACCTGTAAGTTCTTTAACGGCATCTTTCGCACTTATCCATCGGCCGGAAAAGCACATTTCCACTAGAGGGATTACAGGTAGTCCTCCACTGCGCTGAGGAGAAAAGGGTCCGTCGTCCATGGCGTGGTTAACATCGATCAGTCTGCCGTTTTCCATAGGACTCACCGATATACCTCCCCCCAGATGGGCGATGATAAAACGGTAATCCTCCATGCGACCCCCCATATCCCTTGCCGCCTCCCGGGCAACCGCCCTCATGTTCAGGGCGTGGAGCTGGCAGCGTCTGGGTAGTTCCGGGTGACCGGAATATCTGGCCAGGGGCTGGAATTGGTCTACTCCCACAGGGTCGGTAATCATGCAGGGTACATCCCGTGATGAGGCCAGATTATCGGCAATCAGTGCTCCAAGGTTTGACGCATGGATACCATAGCGGGAGGAGAGTAAATCATCCTTCATTGTATCGCTTATACGGTAGGAACCGGCGTCGATAGGGCGGGTAAGGCCCCCGCGACCTGAAATCGCATCAAGCTTCGGGTTTCCCGCATCATTGAGAAAAGCTTCAATCGCCCGGCTTCTCAATACCAGCTGATCGGCAGGTTCCGGATTACCTTCAAGTTCTTCGGGGCTATGTTTGACATTGAAGCTCTGAATCTCCCGGACATCCCAGGAATCATCCGCTTTATAGATTGCAGCTTTTGTGCTGGTGGAACCGGGATTGATTGTGAGTATGGTTTTCATAACAGATCCCCCAGAGGACTTCGTGGTTTGAGGAGAGTTGTCTTGTCGAACAGACCGCATCTTTCATCCGGCAGTATCGAATG
>DEIH01000018.1 GCA_002352375.1 Spirochaeta sp. UBA2779
TTCCACCGTTTCCTGCTGGTATCCACGGAATTCTATACCATCGTAGTAACGGCCGAGAACCTTCGCCGTATCCTCAATGGATTCTTTAATTCCCATTTGGCTATTGGTAAGGAATGTTATGTTTCCCCCCTCGTCAAACACTGCAACTTCAAAAGCACAGCGGGTTCTAGTTGAGGTTTTTTCGAATATAAGAACAATGTTTTTGCCCTGTAACGCAGTGCCGGGTATGCCGGAGCGTTTTTTTGCTTTGAGGTTAATGGATAGATTTATCAGATATTCTATCTCCTCAGGGCTGTAGTCCCGCAGTGTCAGTAAAGACCTGCCGTTGAGATTTATAGACATGTAACCACCTCCGTAAGAGGATGATACCCTCATGATTCGGAACGGACTAGTCTGTTTATGTGGTTTCTTCATTTCCTTTTGAAGGTTATATTGTAATTGTGAATGTACAAATGAAGAGATACTTTACCGTTACCCTGATTGTTCTTGGAATTTTCCTTGTAACCGTTGCCACCGTCTTTATCTTGAGTCGGTTTTCAGTTGCTTCCGGGAAACCGGCAATGTCTTTTGCGCTGATTTCCGGGGGAGTTGTTTCCGCTTTGAGTCTGCCGATTCTAATCTGGCTGGCGGTCGGTTCCGGGAATCTTGAGAATTACTCCGCATTTACCGTTGAGGAAATCGGTTTGAGTGAGGAGGAACTGACAGAAGCGGTTGGAAACTGGGTGTACTCCCGTTACAAACGCAGGATGGAAGATGAGGCCCATTTTCTGGAAGATGAAGAGGGTAACGTTACCTGTCGGGTTACCGTTCGCAGGGATTAGCTCTTCGGAAGGTGCTTTTTGTAGAACTTCTGATAGTCTGCGGGGTTCAGTGCTTTGGAAAAGTAGAAGCCCTGAAACTTTCGGATGCCGAATTTCATCAACAGTTCAAGCTGTTCTATTGTTTCGACACCTTCAACAACGTTCATCATACCCAATTCTGCCGTCAAGGCAATCATAGCTTTAACAATCGATCTGTCCTGCAGATTTGTGGTGATATCCATGATGAAACTGCGATCAATTTTTACCACATCCACAGGGAGTTTCCTTAAGTAGTTCATCGATGAAAATCCGGTACCGAAGTCGTCAATTGCAATTTTAATTCCGATATCCTTGAGTTTATTTATCTTTCTGGCGGCTTCTTCAGGTTCCTCAAGGAAGCTGTTTTCTGTAATCTCCACCTGCAGGTTCCCTGGATCGATGGCACGGAATCTTACGATTCTCTCGATAGATTCAATCAGATCATCGTTGTTGAATTGTCTGGGTGAAACGTTTATAGCCAGCCTTGAATCGATGTAATCGGTATTGGCCCATGCTTCAATCTGAGAAGTCGCCGTGTAGAGAACCCATTTTCCGATGATAATAATCAGTCCGGTTTCTTCGGCAATAGGGATAAAAGTATCCGGTGTGATTATACCCTTTTCCGGATGCCGCCACCTTATCAGTGCTTCTGAATCAATTCTCTCAATTACCGGTATTCCGTTCTCCATCGAACTGACCGTAACAATAGGCTGCATATTGATAAAAAACTGTTTGTCGATTTCTTTAAGGGATTGTTCTTCCAAGGCCTTTATTATGCTGTTCTGAAGCTCCATCTTCTGAACAACTTCGGTTTTCATCTTCTCTGAAAAAAACACGTAATTTTTGTTGTTTTTTTTCGCATAGCTAAGGGCGATATCTGCATTGTTTAACAGGCTGCCCTTACTCATTCCATTTTCCGGGTAGAAAGAAACTCCGATAATACAGCTGATAACTATATGATAACCGGAAAAAATATGAGGTTTGGAAATCTGCTGATAAATATCATCAAGGAGAGTCTTCAGTTCTTTTGAATTGCCCTTATCTTTGATAAGTAAAATGAACTCATCATCCCTTGTATGATAAATGGGTGCTGAATCACTTAAAATTTCTTTCAGCCGTGAACTGATCTGATAAATAATCCATTCACTGACAGAAGGTTTGAGGGTTTTGGTAATAATATCGTAGTTGTTGTCCAGCTTGATGAGAACTAGAGCTCCAGGTTCCGGATCAGTAACTTCCATAATCGAACCGAAAAAGCTTTGTAACTCCTGATCCATCTTATTGTGGTTGCCCAGGCCTGTTTTTGGATTGATACTTATACGCTGTTGAAGCTCTCGTTTCCGGCGGTTCTGTTCGTTGATGAAATGAAGCAGGTTGTTTACCTGAGATACAAGAGAATCGTTGTGTCTTCGGATTTTCTGCAGATCCTTACGGGCCTTGATGAGATCGCTTTTTATATCACCCGGATTACTCTCCAGATTGAGTTGGTCAGTAACTTTCAGTAATCCCATTGTTTATCCATCATAACAGTCTTGTGCTTTATTTATCGGTATGAAGTCTTTAGAATCTGTAGTTTATTACTGGTGATGTGTCTATAGAAGATTTTATGTCTTCATATCTTTGTTGATCTCCTCCCGGTGATGTCTTTAATGATGCTCGCAAGCCGGTTCACTTTATGAGATTTTATATATTGCGTTCCCTCGATACTGGTATTATTCTCTAGTTTCAGAAAGATGGGAGATGCATATGAAATTGAAATGTTATTCACCGATAGACGGTTCCCTTTATGTTGAGAGAGAAACGGCAACATCTTCACAGATTGAACGGGCTCTGGCCTCAGCTCATACAGCCCAGAAAAAGTGGCGAAAGGTTCCCGTATCAGACCGATGTTCCCTTGCCGGGAAGATGATAACATCCTTTGAAGAGAAAAAAGAACCGATTGCCGAAGAGCTTACCTGGATGATGGGCCGCCCGATCCGATACACCCAGGGTGAGATAAACGGATTTGTTGAAAGGGCCCTCCATATGACCTCCATTGCTGAATCTTCTCTTTCACCGGTTAAAGTCGAAGAGAAAGAAGGTTTTGATCGTTTTATCCGGCATGAGCCCCTGGGCGTTGTTTTAGTAATTGCCCCCTGGAACTACCCTTATCTGACAGCCGTTAATGCTTTTCTTCCGGCGATTCTGGCAGGGAATACCGTTCTTTTAAAGCATTCCTCCCAGACTCCGTTATGTGCTGAAAGACTTCAGGACGCCTTTAATGCAGCAGGATTTCCCGATGGTGTTTTTCAATACCTGCATTTAAGCCATGAGGACACAGAACAATTAATTAAGAACCCCCTCATCAGTCATGTGGCTTTTACAGGTTCTGTTCCCGGTGGATTCATGGTGGAGAGGGCTGCCGCCGGGCGGTTTATCAGTATCGGATTGGAGCTTGGGGGTAAAGATCCTTCTTATGTTCGGGCGGATGCAGATATCGATCAGGCCGTGGAAACAGTGATAGATGGTGCTTTTTTTAACTCGGGACAGTCCTGTTGCGGGATTGAGCGGGCCTATGTTGCCACAGAGGTTTATGATGAGTTCATTTCCAAAGCGGTGCATCTGGTTAAACAGTATAAACTGGGACGACCTGATAACCCTGAGACAACTCTCGGTCCGGTGGTACGCCCTGAGGCCGCGTCATTTATTCGGAATCAGATTGATGAAGCTATTGCTCAAGGTGCGAAACCGCTCATCGATTCCTCTTTGTTCACGGACAACAGGGAAGGATCTGCATATCTTGCTCCTCAGATTCTGGTAAATGTAAATCATGATATGCGGGTTATGAGGGAAGAAACCTTCGGCCCTGTTCTGGGAATACAGAAAGTTCAAAACGATGAAGAAGCTTTGAAGCTGATGAATGATTCGGAGTTCGGGCTTACCGCATCTCTGTTTACCAGAAACTATGAAACTGGAATCGAGCTGGGTGACCGTCTGGAGACGGGAACCTTTTTTATCAACAGGTGCGACTATCTGGATCCTGCTCTGGCATGGACCGGAGTAAAAAATTCAGGACGGGGTGTTACACTATCAACGATTGGTTATGAGTATATTACACGGCCGAAGTCATTTCATATTAAAAAAATCTCATAGGGGACTTTAGCATTTTTCATTAGTTGTTAAGGAGAGAGTCAGTTGAAATTTTTAATTATTGATGCCTACTCAGAAAAGAGCCGGGCTGCGTTGAATGAAGCCGGGATGTCATATGCCTGGGAGTTGTATGCAGGAATGGTGAAGCGTGTTCTGCCTGCGGCAGAATATACGGTTTTTCATCCCAGTGATGAGGGAGCTGAGTTTCCGGGAAAACAGTATCTAAAACAATTCGATGGAGTTCTGTGGACCGGAGCTGATTTAACGATTTACCATACACATATTCCGTCCATCAAAGCTCAGATCGATCTGGCAGAGAATGTGTTTGAAGTGGGTGTTCCTTCATACGGTAGTTGTTGGGGAATACAGATGGCCGCTGTAGCCGCCGGTGGAGAAGTTCTTGCGAATACTAAAGGGCGGGAAATGGGGATCGGCCGGAAAATTCTATTAACCGAAGAAGGGCGGAATCATCCCATGATGAAAGGTAAACCTTTTGTGTTTGATGCATTTGAGAGTCATTATGATATTGTCGTGAAGCCCCCCGAGGGTACGGTCGTTCTGGCTGAAAATGAGTTTTCAGGCATACAGGCGATGAGTGTTACCCATAAAAAGGGCATCTTCTGGTCTGTTCAGTACCACCCTGAATACAATTTGCATGAAATGTCCAGATTGACTGTCGTCCGGGAAAAAGTGCTGATAGAAGGCGGTTTTTTTGAAAGTCCCGAAGCTCTTAAAAAACATGTGGACCGCTGGGAATTACTTCATTCCCATCCGGAACGTTCGGATTTGAGGTGGCAGTTGGGCATAGATGAGGATATTCTGAATATCGAGGTTCGTCAGCAGGAGTTTACCAACTGGGTAAGTGCCCTTGTTCTTCCTTATTCCAAAGAGAAGGAGCTGCGTTGATATGAGTGATATTTCCAGGTTTTCTTTTCCAACCACAATACTTTTCGGAAATGGTGCGGTAAATGAGGTCCCGATATGTCTCAAAGAGCTGGAGTCTGAAAAACCTCTTATAATTACGGATAAGGCTTTAACCGGTACAGCAGGGTACCGTCGGCTTATTGCAGCAATGAAGGATGCCGGGATTAGTTTTGCTGTTTTTACCGATGTTCACCCTAATCCACTGGATACAGATGTTGAGGCCGCATCCAACGTTTATAAAACTGAGCGTTGTGATGGCGTAATCGGACTGGGCGGCGGGAGCCCCCTGGATACCGCCAAAGCCCTGGCAGTTCTTGTTTCCAATGGCGGCGCTCTGTCTGATTATGATGTTCAGAATGGCGGTGGCGGTAATATCAAAGAGGAATTGCCGCCGATCATTGCTATTCCCACTACGGCCGGTACGGGTTCGGAAGTCGGGAAATGCGCTGTAATTACATCTTCTGTTCAGAAGCGTAAATATATGATCTGTCATTCATCATTGCTTCCTTTAAGAGCTATACTCGATCCCGAACTTACTATCAGTCTTCCAGCGCATCTTACCGCCGCTACAGGGATGGATGCCCTTACTCATTGCATCGAATCTCTTACGGCTCCAATCTTCCACCCCATGTGTGATGCCATTGCCTTGAAAGGAATTGAGTTTGTTGCCGGGAATCTGGAAACAGCGGTAAAAGAGCCTGAAAATCTGGAGGCCCGGGGTAAAATGCTTCTTGCCGCTTCCATGGGGGCTGTGGCTTTTCAGAAAGATCTTGGAGCGGCTCATTCTCTTTCCCATGCACTCTCTGCGGTGTATGGTTTTCAGCATGGGTTGGGGAATGCTATCTGCCTGCCCCCTGTGATGGAGTTTAATCGGGATGCGGCCAGGGAGCAGTACGCTCTGATTCCACCATACTTTGGTGTTAACACTATTGGAATGGACACCGGTGAGGCTGCTGATATGGCTATTCAGCAGGTTCGTGAATTAAATACCCGGATTGGAATACCTTCCTCACTTAAAACAGCCGGTATTGTCAACGACCGGTTTGACGAAGTGGAGAGTAAGGCTTTTTCCGATCCCTGTCATTTAACTAATGCCCGTCCCTGCACTGAAAAGGATTTACGGCTGCTTCTTCAAAAGGCATGGGAAGGTGAATAAGAAAGATTCAGGTGGTCTGCTGAGCCTCGAGGAACTGGAACAGCTGGTTGACAGGGGTGAGATAGATACCGTTATTGTTGCTTTCTCCGATCATTATGGTCAGCTGATGGGAAAGCGTCTGAAAGCTGAGTATTTTCTTAACAATCGGTTGAAGCACGAATGCTGCGATTATCTGCTTACCGTAGATATCGATATGACCCCCCAGCCGGGTTTTTCCTCTTCCGGATGGAATAAGGGTTTTGGAAATTATCATCTGAATATCGACTTCAGTACTCTCAGAAGGATAGACTGGCCTTCAACAACCGCTCTTGTTCTGGGAGATCCCCGGACTTCCGGGGGTGGTGAAGTCTCTCATAACCCTCGAACGGTACTGAAAACACAGTACAATCTGGCGATATCAAAAGGTTTTCTGCCGATGATGGCATCTGAGCTGGAATTCTATCTGTTTAAAGGCGGCTCATCACCCGAAATCCCGCTGCCGTCTTCGGATCGGCCTCTTGATTACCATATTGGTTTAACCCAGCCCGATGAACCGCTTATGAGGGAACTTCGGAATCGGCTGAATCATTCAGGTTTAACAATAGAATCCAGCAAAGGGGAAACAGGTAAAGGACAGTATGAAATTGCTCTGGCTTATGATAATGCCCTGGAAATGGCGGACCGGCATATTCTTTTTAAGCATGGGGTCAAAGCAATAGCAGGAGAAATGGGTTATTCGGCAACTTTTATGGCTAAATATTCTGCCGACGACAGCGGATCCAGCGGGCATATACATCTGAGCCTGACAAATCCTGATAACAGGCGGAATCTCTTTGGAAATAAACAGGGTGATTCTCTGAACTCTAATTTTTCGCATTTTCTTGGCGGATTGATGTCAAAAACGGCAGAGCTTTTCCTTTTTTTCGCCCCGACAATAAACTCCTATAAAAGGTTCAGTATGGCTTCTTTTGCTCCCACATCTCTCTCCTGGGGCTATGATAATCGAACAGCAGCATTCAGAGTTGTCGGCCAGGGAGAATCTCTACGTCTGGAAAACAGGCTCCCGGGGGCTGATATGAATCCCTATACTGCCTATGCCGCCATGCTGGCGGCTGGTATCAGCGGAATTGAACAGGGTATTGCTCCTCCAGAAGAAGTTTCCGGAAATGCATACCGGGATGAAAAGTTTCCACAGATACCATCCAGTCTGGAGGAAGCTGCGGGTCTTCTGGATCGCTCTGATTTTGCCAGGAGTCTCTTTGGAGATGAGGTTGTAGACTTTTATGTGCACCATGCACGCTTGGAATGCCGGGCATTCGGGACGGCGGTTACAGATTGGGAGCGCCACCGGTACTTTTCAAGAATCTGAGACTATAAGATTTGTCCCTGAGCTTTATTCCTGAATTCTTTAATAAGAGGGAGAAGCTTTTCCGGCTGATTTGAAATAATACCATCCATACCCATTTCCAGGTAGCGGCGGACAGCGGTCTCATCATCTTCCGTCCAGGTTACCAGGGGATATCCAAGAACAACCTTTTTCCAGAAAACCATAAAAGGTTTGAGCCTTTCACGGTTGGGTTTCAGGAACAGAGGGCGGCAGATAAACCGGCCGGCGCCCCGACTGAGCCAGTTTGGGAATCCTGGATGCTTTGTGTAGATTAAGGCTGTTTTAATCTCCGGGTTCAGGCGTTTAACGGTTCGAAGAGAGTAGGGGTTGAAGGATGAAACAACAATTCTGTTACTGAATTTCCGCTTCTGAAGG
>DEIH01000047.1:0-14815 GCA_002352375.1 Spirochaeta sp. UBA2779
TCCAGTGAATACCGTCAGGCACCTGGTCGGCGTGGTATCGCCTCACATTTTCAACCGAATATTCCAGGGCCGCTTTTACCTTGGCTGAAAGCGGGGTTTCAGCTTCTTTAAAATGGCTTTCAGGAACCCGGATCTGTGTATCAAGTGGTGCTTTGT
Organism: Spirochaeta sp. UBA2779; assembly: GCA_002352375.1. GTDB lineage: Bacteria > Spirochaetota > Spirochaetia > DSM-2461 > DSM-2461 > UBA2779. The sequence goes on from DEIH01000047.1 coordinate 157, forward strand.
CAAACCTGTGGCTCAGTTCTCTTATTGCTGAATCCCCGCGGCTGCGGACATCTGCAAGTATACCGGCTACCACATCACTTACTTCGGCGATATCAATTTCTGAGCGGGAGAGGAGTTTTTCTTTATCTTTTGCGTTGAGCTCAGACCAGCGCCGGGAGTTAATTTTCACTTGGGAGCCTCCGTTAAGGGGTTGGTGACACTTTACCGGGAGATGTAGGGGGATTCAAGCGGGTTAAACAAGGCCAACTTCGATGCGGCCTCCAAGTTTAATTGTATCTTCAGGTTTAAGTCGGATAGATTTTCCCGGTAGAAGCTTCTTTTCATTTATCCAGGTACCGTTTGTGCTACCGGCATCTTCGATGTACCAGCTGTTACGGATACGGTGAACAATGCAGTGAACCCGGGAAACAAGAGGATCGTCAATTACGATGGAATTACCTCTCTCCCGACCAATGGTCATTTCATCGACGATTCGAACTCTTTTTCCGCCATGGACAAGAAACTTGAGCTCGTTTTTTCGTATTCTTGAAAGTCGGCGGCCTACCGGACTGTTGCCGGAAATGGTTTCATCCATAACAAATCTCCCAGCAGTATTATACCTGTTTCCATGCAGTTATCTTTGAATTACAGATATAATTTGGAATATTCGGGAGAAAAATGTCTGATTCCCGGAGCAGAGTAGGAAAAGAACATTGGTATTGTTTATTTTTTTTGTACTATAATATTTGATATGAAAGCTAATGCTGATTTTCCAACTATCAATGCTAAAGATCCCCAAGGCTTGGATCCGTCGGGAAATCCATACAAAGTTCTTCTGGTTGATGATTCTATGTTTGTTCGAAAGCAGCTGAATCAGATCCTTTCATCCGAGGGGTTTAGTGTTGTCGGTGAGTCCGAAGATGGTGTTAAGGGGTTGGAACTTTTCAAAGAACTGCATCCCAATGTCGATCTGGTAACCATGGATATCACCATGCCCAACATGGATGGAATCAGCTGTCTTGAAAAGATCGTTGCTTTTGACGGCAATGCCAAAGTGATTATGATTAGTGCTCTTGGCAAGGGCGATCTTGTAAAAAAGGCGCTGATGGCAGGGGCAAAGAATTATATTGTGAAACCTCTGAACCGCAAAAAGGTACTCGAACGTATCAAAGGGGTTCTCGGCTAGCGGACAAAAACCTCGGCAACCGGATGAAAAATTTCCAGAATATTTCTCAAATCATCTTCATCCGGGGCTTTTATGTGGCTCCATTCCGGATTTAATGTATTTCCCTGATGATAGGCCTGCCAGATCCATCGGGGAGCGGATAACGTTAACGGTTCAAGTTGTTTGAGAATCTTTTCATCCACTAATGGCGGGACAACAGTGGTACGAATTTCATAGTCGATACCTGATTCAGCGAGCAGTTCAATCGTTTTATTCAGCAGTATCTCTGCGGATTTTGTACCGGAGCCCTTCCATCCAAGTTCAGAATAACGTTCCGGGAGGGTTTTTAAATCCATAGCCACATAATTCAGTCGATTAGAGTCCAGATATGGCTTCAGAATCTCGGGAAGCAGGCCGGCTGTATCCAGTTTTACCGGCAGCTTGTATTCCTCTGCCAGAGATATCAATTCCGGGAGCTTAGGGTGCAGTAAGGCTTCACCTCCGGAAATGGCCAGGCCGCCGAGAATCCGGGCTCTGTGATTGAGAAAACGGTGGAACCCTTCCATATCCTCGTTGAAGGATAATTCGGCATTAATCCTGCCGGGATCGGCAAAGTCGGGATTCTGGCAATACGGACAACGTAGGTGACAGCCGGGTAGAAAAATGGATGCCGCCACCTTTCCGGGATAATCCAGAAGGGTGGTTTTTACCAGAGCGAATCTACCCTCTCCAACCATTTGATGTCGGTTTATGCGCCGGCTGCAGCGGCAATGACAAACTGATTATCCAGCTGGGCAACAGAACTGCCGCGTCCGGTTTCATTCCCCTTATTATTCAGAAAAACAACAGTGGGGGCAGCATTGATATCATAACGAAGGGCTTCGTGCATACCGGATTCCCGGTCCACATTAATGTACCTGCCTCCAAGGCCTGAGTTTTCAAGCCATGCAGCCACCGGTGGACAATTCGGGCAGGTTTCTCTGAAAAAATACAGGTACTCTGTTGCTTCATGGCTGGTTGTGAAGAGAAGTTCTTTCTGGGATTTGTTTTCTTTAACCAGCGAGAGAACAGGAGTTGATCCATTACTATCATCTTTGATTTCCGGGGTTTTGTAATCCGCATAGTTTACTCGGATTCCGTACTCTTCTTTTTTACCCTTATTCCAGTTTTTAACAGAACGGTAATATCCGACAATCCGGGCATAAACTTCTGTTTCCTGCCCTCTTACCTGGGTTCTCTGTACCTTGAGATATTCAAGGCGGGTATTAATCTGTTCAAGTGTCACTTTACGGCTTCCTCCAGTTCACTCTTCAGTGTTTCAAGACCGGCGATTTCCTTATCAATCGCCGATTCCTGTTCTTTTTGACATTTCGGGCATTGGAAATGCTCTCCCTCAAGGTAGCCGTGAACGGGACAGACTGAAAAAACCGGAGAAATAGTGAAGTAGGGGAGATGGTATCCCGCCGCAATGGTTTTAACCAATTCACGGCAAGCCTCCCAGTCCTTGATACGCTCTCCCAGGAACCCGTGAAATACGGTTCCTCCGGTATATTTCGTCTGCAGATCGTCCTGCATGTCGAGGGCATCGAAAATGTCTTCTGTAAAATCCACCGGCAATTGGGTGGAATTGGTATAAAAGGGGTCTTTATCTCCGGAGGTGATAATATCCGGAAAATGCTTACGATCGTGTTTTGCCAGGCGGTAGCTGGTACTTTCTGCTGGAGTTGCTTCCAGGTTGAAGAGTTCTCCGGTTTCCTCCTGATAGTCGGCCATGCGGCTGCGCATGAAATCCATAATATCCAGTGCAAAATTCCGTGCTGAGTTTTCAGTTATTGGATTCCCTTTAAAATTCAAAAGGCATTCGTTCATTCCCACCAGGCCGATAGTATTAAAGTGATTGTTAAGATGCTTTAAATACCTTTTGGTATAGGGGAACAGTCCGTCATCCAACAAGTGGTTGATTACTTTGCGCTTGGCCATCAGAGACTCGGAAGCCAGATCCATCATTCTGCTCAGACGGCTGTAGAAATCAGCTTCTGAAGATGCCAGATACCCGATACGGGGAAGGTTAATTGTAACTACCCCTAAAGAGCCTGTGAATTCATCGGAACCGAAGAGACCGCCTCCCCGCTTACGTAACTCCCGCTTATCCAGTTGAAGCCGGCAGCACATGGATCGGACATCCTCAGGATTTAAATCGGAGTTTATAAAATTCTGAAAATAAGGAGTACCGAATTTAGAGGTCATTTCAAAAAGAAGCTTTGCGTTGGGACTTTCCCAGTCAAAATCACGAGTGATGTTGTAGGTAGGGATGGGATAGGCAAATCCCCGTCCGTTGGCATCACCCTCCAGCATAAGCTGGATAAAGGCCTTATTCACCATATCCATTTCTGTCCGGCAGTCACCGTAGGTGAAATCCTGTTCCTTACCGCCGACCATGGCTTTTCGGTCTTTGAGGTCTGTGGGGCATACCCAATCCATGGTGATGTTGGTAAAGGGAGCCTGACTTCCCCATCGGGAAGGTGTATTCACACCGAAAATAAAGCTCTGCAGAGCCTGTTTAACGGCTTTGAAACTCAGCTTGTCAACTTTAACGAATGGTGCCAGATAGGTATCAAAACTGGATAAAGCCTGGGCCCCGGCCCATTCGTTCTGCATGATTCCAAGAAAGTTGACAACCTGAAACATCAGGGTGGAAAGATGTGCTGCGGGTTTGGAGGAAATCTTTTCACTTACCCCGCCCAGACCTTCTTCGATAAGCTGCCTGATCGACCAGCCAGCACAGTAACCGGAGAACATCGATAAATCGTGGATATGCATTGCCCCGGACCGGTGGGCCTCGGCCACTTCAGGGGAATAAACATTTTTCAGCCAGTAATTGGCAGTTATTGTTCCGGAATTATGTAGTATCAATCCGCCGAGAGAGAAATTTACATTGGCATTTTCGTTTACCCGCCAGTCGGATTGGGAAAGATACCCGTCCATGGTACGGTCTACATCCAGCATCAGACTTTTTGCATCTCTGAGTGCTTCTCTGTGTGATCGATAGAGAATATAGGATTTTGCCAGGGATATTTCTCCTGACTGAATTAATACGTTTTCTACCAAATCCTGTATCTCTTCAACCGCCGGGACAGAGTTCGGATGTCTATCCTTCAAAAAAACCCGCAAGCGGTTTTCCACATTATCAGTGATATCTAAAGGATCAGAATCACTGCTAACGGCATCAATCGCTTTTTTTACGGCTTTTTCAATTCTGGTACGGTCGTATCTGACAATACGGCCATCACGTTTGACGATACGTTTGATTGGAGATTCTACTCTATTAGTGTTTTCTTCTGTGGAAACACCTACAAGAGCCTTCCAATCAGTCGTTCGTCCTGTCATATATTCTCCTGGAACAGTTCACTGTTATTCGGCTTTCCATTGTCAGTTTTCAATAGTTCCCTGTCATCCGGTCCCAGAGCATCAATTACCCGAATGAACTCTTCGACATTTTCAAACTGGCGGTACACGGATGCGAAACGGACGTAGGCAACTTTATCCAGGAAAAAAAGATTTTCAAGGACCAGATCTCCGATCGTTTCACTGCGAATTTCATGGCTGGATCGGCTCATCATTGCCGCTTCATCCTCAATTACATGCAGAAGTTCCTCTACAGAGGTGTGGGGAACCGGCCGTTTCTCCAATGCTCTTTGAACACCGTATTCAATTTTCTTCAAATCGAAGCTTTCCCGTCTGCCGGATCGTTTGATAACCATAATGGGTACTTCTTCGATATGTTCATATGAGGTAAAGCGATAGCCACAACTGATACATTCCCTGCGCCGACGAATTGTGGTACCGCTCTGGTTCTGCCGTGACTCGATAACTTTATCGTCGGTTTTCCCGCATAACGGACATTTCACGCTAAGTAGTACCCCTCCCGAAAAACGCCATATGTAGGTGTTTGTCAGCCTGCAAAAACTTTATCACGCCATATGTGGAATTATCAAGCCCGGAGCTGTGGAATTATCAAAAAAAACAACTGTGTTAGCCCGAAATAATAAGAAAACTAAATAGAAGCCTCAATAAGAACTGTACGGGATGCACTGTCTTCAATATCCCGGCGAATGATGCGGGGAGGTTCTTCCGGCTTAGTCCAATATCCGACCACGGAGAGAATCAGTTGGGCATCATTGTTCACGGTAAACATGAGTGAAAGCGGGAAGGGGGGATTTTCACCGACAAAAACTTCCGCAGAAGTTCCAGAGGGGGACATCTCAAAGGGGAAATTGGCTTCATGCAGAGTGAATGGAGTGTTTGAGTTCAGATGGATTGTTAAATTTTCGGGGTTAGCCTCACCGCTGATTTTCCCGGTAATGGTTCGCCTGCCGAGAAAAGACCTTGAATCGGATTCAACTATTAAGGGAGTTCGATTAAACGGCATCCGTACATCGGCAGTCCTGCCGAGATTCTCTAAAGGATAAGTATTTCCATCCAGGGAAAGTTCTGCATTACCGATAGGACCGGGGCTTGAAATCTCAAGCTGCCTCTCATTGAATATCAGATTTATGCTGTCAATAATTTTCAGAGGCTGGGGATTTTTCACGGAATATGGATTTAGACTTAATATCCAGAATAAAGTGATAATTGACGAGAGACTTAGCGTGAATGTTGCTGTCGGTGTTAAAACACTGTACCTGGTTCTGTTATAGTGCAGACGCCAGTAACTTAAGCTTGTAAACGCCAGAATTATTGGAAAAATAAGCAGGGTGAGAACAAGGCTGCCGGATATCCTGCTGAGCAGCAGAGATTTAATAACGGTTGTGTAAGGTTCTCTGATTATTACTGAAAGACCCATAAATGATGGAACAATTGAAAGCAGAAGGAAAAATGTCTTTCGGCGGATCTTTCTTGTTGCTGTAAACAACATCATGTTGATAATGGTCCATAGGGCGTATGCGGTAACTGTTATGTCCATAGCCATAAAAACCAGAGAAGCAAGACCGGATGTTACAATTGCCGCATAAGAATAAAAATGCGGACTTCGAGGAAGGGGGAGTCCTCGGGTAATCAGGATAAAGTTCAAAGAGAGTGCGGCGGCAACGACAATTTTAAAGAAGACAAAAGTTCCCGGAGCATGAATCCAGATATCTGGAAAGTCGGCTAATAGAAGGGTTTCTTCTACAATCAAAGTGGAGAGGAAAAAGAACAGGAAAACAATAACAAACAACAGGGGCCAGGCCCACCAGTATCGGGATAGTCGACGCATATTAAGTCTGACATCTCTGAATCTTAAAAGTATAATGAAGAGTAATATTGCAGAAACACCGAGAAAAACAGAAACATAGGGTAATTCAGAGATAATTCTCGGCATATATCCGGAAAACGGTCGTAAAAAGATATATATGCTTTCCCCTTTTTCCGGAATTATTTCCAAATCCTTATCCAGGTTTACCATTGCGTTGATAAGATTTTTTATTTGTCTATTACTCTCTGTGCTGTTGATTGTACCAGAACCCTTCATGAGAATCGTAGGGATATTTGAGTCCAGCCATGTCTGCAGTGGGCCAATCTCTCCCTGTATTCCCAGTCTTGCCACCTGGATATCAGTTCCCCTGAGTCTGAAGGGTATAAAATCGGAAGAAAGTACAGAGGATAGCTTTTTAACAAACCAGTAAGGAGCCACCTTGCCGTTTCCTCCAATTTTCAGCTGCCATTTTTGCGGGGGAAGCTCTCCCTCCAGATAGATTGCAAATATATTTTTTTCACGATTAAGGGATTCTGACGCAATTCTACTTCCATAGGGATGGAATCCTGATTCCCCCTCTTCAGCTCCGAGAAATATCAGACTTACACTGTTTTTCGGTGGATTTTCCTTGAATACTTTTGCCAGCTCCAGAAGAAACGCCATTGAAAATGCTCCTCCATCAACGGGAGCTGCGATGATAAACTGTCCTTTAGAAGTTCCGGGAATCTCTGCTATTACATTCTGTGAAAAAGAGTGTCCTCTCTTTTCAATATTGAGGGGCTGACGTTTGAACCCTATCTCCATAGTCTTGAGCTTGCCCGTAATGTAGTTCAGGGCTTCTTTCTCTCCATCAGTTCCATCTGCCCTGCTGCCGAAAGAGAGAAATAAATTCATATCTGATTCAATATCAGACGGAGCAGCACTGGAGAATTGGACAACAAGAAATAGTAGCATGATAGAAAAAACATAACGCATCAGGAACAAATTAGGTTGCCTTTACCCATGCAGTCAAGAAGCTTCCTGTCTATTCTTACTCATGCTATTCTATGTTCATGGATATTCTTGATGTAATCCGGAGTCGTTCGACGGCAAAGTCTTTTACCGGCGGGTCAATAAATTCACAGGTGATTGATCGAATACTTGAGGCTGGGCGTCTTGCACCGTCTGCCAAGAACCGTCAGGCCTGGCGTTTCATTGCTGTACGACGTGAAGAACTTAAAAAAATTCTCTCTGAAGCTTGTTATGGCGATCAGCGTCTCATTGATGCTGGTTGTGTTATTGCCGTGTGTACCACGAATATTCAATATAAGATGCCTAATGGTCAATTGAGTTATCCCCTGGATATGGCCTTTGCTGCCTCCTTTATGATGCTTCAGGCGGAGCATGAAGGACTTGGGAGCTCTTTATTGGCTACATATGACGAAAGATCTGTAAAAGATCTTTTAACAGTTCCTCATGCTATGAGGGTTGTAATGCTCCTCGCTGTAGGAAATTCCTCTGAAAAACAGGACTATATAGATCGGCTCCCTAAGGAACGCGTGATAAGTTACGATCATTGGTAGTAACTGCCTCTGAAAATAAATAAGGATTCTGCTCATTTATGTCTTCCGGTAAGAAAGCTGTTATAGATTTGACACCCAATGTAATCCTCACTGATGACGGTGTGGGGTTTTTTATGGACAAGGGGTACAAACTCAGCAAGCTTACAATGGCTGACGGTTCAGAACAGTACGGTGTCAAATTAGCAAAAGTTTCACCAAACTCTTTTCAGCATATGCTCAGGATCGGTTACCTTTCACGACTTGAGATTGTCCGACCTGAGTTTACATCCGTGCGGTCCGATCTGATGGATCTTTCAAAACTGATCGTTTTCGGTTTTTTGTACAAACAATTCGATCAGGTTCTTTTTGAAATGCTAATTGAATCTTCGATGATAAAGGACTGGAACAGGGCAAATCCCGGAAATATCATTGATGAGCAGACAAAAATTAATGATGCTTTTCTCAACAATGTTCTATCCAAAAATGCCGACCAGCTGAAATCGATCCGAAAGGCGGTTGTTTCCCCGCTTCTGGAAAATATTGCTTCTGATACTTCTCTGCAGGCAGATGAAAAGAACGTAATGATTTTTCTGGCAGACCGGTATCTGGATCATACCCGTCCTTTTATCTGGTTCATACTTACCAGATTCAGTTCTGATATGGATCATAAGGAATTGATACAGAAGACAAGAAAGCTGCTTGAACTCTACATCAGACGTTCCCGAATAGCAGATTATCTCACCTTGCTTCTGATGGAATTAGCCATCAGTGCTGAAACCTTGAATATGATGACATTTGCTGAACGTGTTTATGGTAAGGGCACGGACACCAACAAGCTGATTTTTGATCCGCAGAAAAGAGAGGCTCTGGCAAAGGCTATGGAAAAAGCAGAAACAAATCTTACCGTTGCCTGGCGTATCGGAAATCCCAGTTCCCTCTCCATCGGTACGGAGAATAAACTGGAACTCATAATCTATAATCGAGAGGCTGAATACCTGGAACTGAAAGAGAAGGTTGAAGAAAAGATGAAATCAGGATCCGGCGTTTCCCTGGGTCAGTTTTATAAAAGTACTTCAGCCGGGAATTCAGAAATGGGCCTTCTCTATCTCGGATATCTTCAGGAAGAGTGCGATAAGGTGGGTATGAGATTCACATCAAGGGTTGGGGAAAACCGGAGTGGTGTTCCATCGGTCACCTTGACAGTTCAGTTTTAAGAATTTTCTGCAGGTGGGAAACTTTGAAAGTGAGTTTTCCACCGATCGGATTGTATAGCTTGTCTAATGTCCAGCCTGTGGTGTTGATATGTAGAGCCATAAGCGGAGAATAACTTAAAAAGCCTGAGCTGAAAACCAGAAATGCTGAACTGCGGTTACAGGGGTGAGTCTTGAACCGATGAGTGATCCTTCCAAGGCCTTTCCGTTCCCGCTCCAGGTACTGCCAGTTTCTGTATCCATGAAGAGTCCTGCAGATGCTTTGGTGAAATCCAGATTTTTACCGGAAACTACAGAGATAAATGCGTTGAGACTGCCAACATTCCTGCCATCTGAGAGCCTGCCCGCATCCAGTGCTGATGAGGCTCCTGGTGCCCAGAACAGTACCACCGGATCGCCGGCGATGCTGATTTGAAGTATCCCCTTATCCCTTACCTCGCTATAAACAATAATCCGCTCTTCCCCTTTGTGTTTCACCACCAGAACCCTGTCCATGGCATCATGTTCAGTATCAATAGGTCCCTGAAATAAAAACGGTTTGCTTCCCGGGGCATCGTAGCCTGCATAAGGGTTTTGCCCATAAGGACGTGAGTAACCGGTATTCCGGGAGATGACATCAGCTGTTGGAGCGGCAGCTTGTGCCTCTGAAAAAGAAAGAGTGAGGGCTGGTATCATTGTAAGACTCTCCCCCGAAAAAGCACCAATAACAGCTTCCCCGGTGGCCTGCTGCCACCAGCTTTCAGTCTGCCGGTCGTACATGATGAGATTACTGTTTCTCAAACGTCCGGTAGTACCGAAGTTTAGGGTTTTTCCGGAAAATTTCCGATTAAAGACAATCCCTGTATTGCATAGGGGGCAGAACGTTACTGTGATGGGTAAGCTGTCCAGTTCATCATTGATAATTTCATGCCACATGAGAATCTGAAGAGGGAATATTCTGGATTTATCCCCGACTCTTACCAGAATTACCGGTTCGTTACCTTCAAGCCATCCGGCAGCATCTTTTATAGAAGTGTATACAGGGTTATCAATTGCCGGGATACCGTCTTTCTGAGGACCTCCCGAGAGAATTTCATCAGGATCGATTAGCATTCGGGTGAAATCTGTTGTAAAACCCGGTGCAGACCACTGATAATCCACAGGTTTACTGTCAGTACTCCCGGCAGTGACGGCAATACCGGAAGTAAACAGGAAGGATAATAAAATGGCTGTACAATACTTTCCAAAAATATTCATATAATACTCATACAGTAATAATAATAAATAACTTGTATATTCTGTAAAGATCCGATGGAAGATTCGTGAAGGTTAATATAACTACAGCTCTATCTGGATTGTCTTTTCCAGCAATAGGAAAGGTGGTCGTCTACAATCCCCGTTGCCTGTAGATGGGCATAGATAATAAGAGGACCGAAAAATTTAAACCCCAGAGTCTTGGCTTCCCGGGCTATAGCCTGAGCCTCTGGGCTTGTTACCGGGACATCCTCCATTGTTTTCCAATTATTAATCCTTGGCCTCCCGTTGTAAAACGAGAGAAGCCAGTTTGCAAAAGAACCATGACGGGATGATAACTCAAGAAACAGACCGGCATTGCTTATTGAGGATTTTATTTTGAGGCGATTTCTGATAATTCCGGGATTGGCAATTAATCTGTTTATTTCTTTCTCACCCCAACGAACCACAATTTCAGGATTGAACCCTGCATAGGCCTCCCGGTATGCTTCCCTTTTACGAAGTACCGTCAGCCAGGAAAGTCCGGCCTGAGCGGATTCCAGAGTAAGAAATTCAAACTGCAGTCTGTCATCAAAAGCTTCATTACCCCATTCTTCATCATGATATTTCCGGTAAGTCGGGTCGGTTCCACACCAGTCACATCGAAGCCGTTCATCCATGGTTTATTTTCCTTTCCGGATGGCTGAGAGCAGCCATCTGCGGCTGATAGCTCCGGTTTTTTTCTCAATTATTTTTCCTTCAGAATCGATAACAATAGTTGTTGGAAGTCCTGTTATCCTGTAAGCATTCATACCTTGCCCTGTAATATCGAATAGCAGGGGAAGCTTAATCCCATTTGATTTCATCCAGGCAGAACCGTCCCCGATGTTTTTTTCGGTTCTTGCAGCATTAACTGCATAAAATACAACATTTTTAAATTTCGGATTGCTCTGCAACCGCTCCAGCATCGGCATTTCAGCCCGGCATGGAGGGCACCAGCTGGCCCAGAAGTTCAGTACAACTGTACTTCCCGCCGATTCAGAGATATCCCAGGTTCCTCCGTTTTTATCAGAGAATGCAACATTGGGAAGCGGCTCTTTTTCTTTCGAATCAACTTCAGAGAAAAGAACAAAAGAACTTACAACCAGGCTCAAAACCGCTGCGGTCCCCAATGCCCGGATTATGGCCCATTTAACCAATCCCACAGGTTTTTCTTTAAACCAGCGGTAGTACAGCCAGAGGCCTCCGGCTGCAACGCCTATTAATACATTCAACATTCCCCCGCTGCTGTACAGAAGCAGTCCCGGATTGATAAATACATCCCGGGCATCGGTGAAAAGAAGACTGAGCTTCCATGCCAGAAGGAAAGGAAGAATTGGTGCAAACAAAAGATCTGAAAAGATGCGGCGGTTAGTTTTACCGCCCTTTAGAAAAAAGGAACCGGCAAAAAAAGCAGCAGCAGCAATGATAACACTCAAGGGGAGTATAATCGGGAGAGACAACGGACCGAAAGAAACTGAATCTGTTAACGACATGATAGATGAACTATATGTGAAATTACATGTAATGAAAACTTACAAGAAGGAAATGATTAAGATTAGCTGTCCAACCCGATACCAGAGTATCGGGGGACAATTAGTTTTAGATAGCTGCGATGGCTTCCTTGAACTTACCGGATTTAACGGCTGAGTTGCACTGCTTACAGATAACGATTTTCTTTTCGTTGGCTTCATATTCGTAGAGCAACTTGATGCCTGACCTCTTGCATAGAGGACAGCTTCCCCGGCCGGAGCCTGGAGTTTCCTCTTTGAGGGGTCTGCCGCGATGTGCTTTAGACATGGTGAATCTCCTCTGATTTTTCCCGGCAGCGATAGCTTCTGCTGCCCGGAGTTACCGGCAGACTATACTCGCTGCTCCGGGATTAGGTCAAGACCGATAATTTACTTCATAGACCCAGTGATATACCGGCTCCGAATGAAAGATAACCGTCCTGTTCCCTGAACTGACCAAAGGGATTCTGACCAGCCAATAATCTCATATAAAACCCAATTCTTCGGGCAGAAATATTATCATCATATCGATACCATCCGAGAGAGGTATTTATAGTCCAGGAACGTTTTTCCGCTTCATTGCTGAAAAAATCAAATAGTATACGATTTCTGAGTTCAAAGCCGCCTTGAAAAACCCATTTTTTGGATGAGGGAAATCCTGACTCAATCGTTGTATTGAATTGTCCGAAGTATTCCAGATTACCCCTGCTCGGGATGATATATGATGATGCGGGCTGAAGAGAGGGACCGATCTCTGAACTGGATGGAGAGCTGTAATAACCGTCAGTGTTCCAGCGCCCGCTCATTCCCACTCTCAGGTTAAAGGCATTCCCATAACCCGATTCCCACTCATCCAGTCCTACAGCGATTTCCCAGGCTTCATAAGAGACATTGATTCGGTAAAACCCCGTCGGATTCTCATCCTTTATATGCAGGGCGAACTCATCTCCGATGTGGGTACTTTCATGGAAAATCGGAAGAATCCGTATGGATATATTCTTAGGCCATTTCCAGCTCACCCGGTAAAGAGATTCTATTTTTGTTCCGAACCAATAATCGGTATCGATTACCGGAGCAGTTTCATGTTCAAAAAAATCATCTACCATATTGAAGGAGACTGGTAATCCTATATACCACAGCCAGCGTTCATTTTCTCCGCCGATTATCGGTATATCAATTCCGAGTTGAATATTCAGGAACATCCGCTTATTAAAACCCTCGGACCATGGGTATTGGGGCGGAGCTTTATTGGCATTCAGAAGTTCTAATCTATTAACCGTACTGTGTATTTCCCAGGTGTAAGAGCTTAAAGCTGGATGTATAGGAAAAAAACTCAAACTTTCAATTTGGTTATTTTCTCTCGATCCTGGATTCTCTGATTCCTGTGAATAAAGTGATTGAGATAAATAAAGGTTGGAAATCAGTATCAGAACTACAACTGTAAAACGGTAAAAGCTCCTCATTATTAAATTTCTTATCAGAGGAAATGTACGGTATCAATAATCAATTCGGGCATATTTCTCTTGAAATCCCAGCCCCAGTCGATATTGAGACTTAAACTGGGGAGAGCATCAAAATAGAATATGGCCGTCGCACCTGCACAGTATTCCCAGGCATCAGGTCCATCACCCCATAATTCTGAATAGACATATCCGATGTCGGTAAATGGCCGTAGATGCAGGGAAAAAAGGTTCCCTGCATGGAAAAGCTTGAAGTTAGCCTGTATTGATATGAAATTGCCCCATTCCCCCCAGGTCATGTAATCGACAACACCCCTGAGACGGTCTCCGGCGTTTTTTCTCTGTCCTTCAAAAGCGTAAAAACCGCCAATACGTCCGGATATTTCAAACCAGGAAGTTAAGGGCAGATATCCTTTTAAGTCTGATTCCATAAAAATGTCGCTATTACCCGACCCTGTATACCAGAGATTGTTGTTTATGAAGTCAAAATAATAACCCTTGCGGAAATTACCCACCCAGTTTACCTGGTCGGTAACAAAACCATGATTCAGACCGGGGGTGAAGCCTTCGTTCAGGAATAGACTATCCGGAAAGTAATTGAATATAGTGGCCGAATCGTACTGGTAAAGCCATGATGCGAGAGGGGTAATCCTGTAAGACCAGGGACTCCCCGGACCTAAGGGCATATCAAGAGAAATGAAAAGTTCCGAAGAACTGTTTCGGTATTCTATCAGGGTTGTACCATCTGTATTCCCATAACGGGTTTTTCCATTGAACTGCTTGAAGGATGTATCCATGTGCAGCGGACCCAGAATTATTTCCTGAACCTGCACTTGAAAAAGAATCTCTGTCGGACTCCAGTAACCTTCAAATTTCTGGTCGGTAAGGGTTCCGAAGGCGTTGAAATAGTCCAGTCTCAATCCGAGGGTAAGCCCCTTTTCGGTTGAGAATTTCAGCATCGGCCGGGGCATCAGGGTAAAGGAGTCAACAATGCGAATATCAATTTCGATATCTTCAGGGTTCTCCGCATTGATATTCCATGTAAATTCCTTGAACAGCCGGCGCTTCAGTAGATCGTTTGCCCGGGAATTAACCAGATCTTCCAGTCTTGCAAGGCTTTCAAACCTCTTTCCTTCATAAATCCGCAGCTCATTTAAAAGAGCGTTACGATGGGTTTTACCGTCAATTTCAGTGCTGATGTGTCCGATTACGACAGAAGTTTCTCCAAAAACAGCGATTATCGGTGATAAGAGTAACAGCAATATCATTACAGCCTTGAACTTCATTGTATCTCCCGTATTAGAATGC
>DEIH01000047.1:14850-18134 GCA_002352375.1 Spirochaeta sp. UBA2779
TAGTGTAGATTATAGTTGCTTTAAAGGATTTATATAATGGATATGGAAAAAATCGCCCGTCTTACCCGGGAACTTCTGATTGAGATTGGAGAAAATCCCGACCGGGAGGGGCTTCTCAAAACACCCGAGCGTGTTGCCGAATCCTGGTCTTTTCTTACTTCCGGTTATCGAAGTGACATGAAAACTGTTATTAATGGTGCTGTTTTTGAATCTGAAGCCAACAATATGATACTCTGCCGGGATATTGAGATGTACAGTCTCTGTGAGCACCATATGCTGCCTTTTTTCGGAAGTTGTACAATTGGATATATTGCCAAAAAAAAGGTTATCGGAGTGAGCAAACTGGCCCGTATTGTCGATCACTATTCCAGACGTCTTCAGATACAGGAGCGTCTGACGGCTCAGATTGCCCGGGCGGTGATGGATTCAGTTGACGCCGAGGGCGTTGGTGTTATAATTGATGCCCGTCACATGTGTATGACCATGAGAGGGGTTGGGAAACAGCATTCTTCAATGACGACAAGTTCCGTGCTGGGGAGTTTTCATTCCAATTCGGCCACCAGAACTGAATTCCTGAATCTGGCAGCTAAGTAAATACCGCTTTAGCCGTTAAACAGTTTCATGGTTCCGGCTTCAGGATTTTCATCCATGATTTCTTCAATCATGATTACCGATTGAAAGGGTATCATCAGATGATCTGAGCCGCCGAACTCTTTAACAAGTTCATCCTCAGTGGGATCGATAACCAGACGGCTGGTTTTTGTGAAAATCAAATCTTTGATGGACACAAAATACGGATGGGTAAGATCGAGACTTCTGGCTTTAAGTAAAACCTGTTTTTCTTTCCAGGTGAAATGAACGCGGTAAATTGACATATTCTGACTATATACAGCTTCGTTGTTTTAGAAAACAGATTGAATACACTGACAGCTGAGGTTAGATTGGTAGAGGTATGGTTGAAACTATCGGCCTTCAGGTAAGACAGTCCATCAAACAAATCTCCTATGCTGCCGGTTTTCAGCTATTTCTTTTTAGAGAAACCTTTAATTTCCTGAGCCGAAGGAGAATAGGGCTCAAGGTTCTTATCATGCAGATACTCTTTACCGGGGTGGAAGCACTTTCAATTATTTCATTGCTTTCTCTGGGTATCGGGGCCGTTATCATCATTCAGGGAGCTCAGCTCCCTGATTTTCTCCTGGGGGATCAGCTGTACAGAATCCTTATCATTGTTATCACCCGGGAACTGGGTCCGCTTCTCACAGCTTTTGTAATAATTGCCCGCTCGGGTAGTGCCATTACAACCGAGCTGGGGAATATGGTGGTATCTCATGAGATGGAAGCCTATCTGTCGGTGGGAATCCATCCGGTTTCCCAGTTGGGTGCCCCCAGACTGATCGGTGTGTCTTTGTCTATGGTTTTACTTACAATGTATTCGAATGTATTCGGATTGCTGGGATCTCTCACGGTTTCATCCATAATCAGCGGGGTGAGATTAACCGATCAGATGGCGGCTCTTTTTTCAAATTTCCATATGGTAGATATAATCGCCAGTGTGGCAAAAAGCTTTATATTCGGGCTCATTATTGCTGCCACATCGGTTTATTACGGTTTCAGTGTAAACGGAGCTGTTACAGAAGTTCCTGTAAAAACAATACGGTCCATCGGTATGAGCATCGTACTGTGCATTATTGCTGATGGTATCATCATACTCATTACCGTTCTGCTGGGAGCAACGAACTTGTGAATATAACAATTCCTCCCATTGTCTTTAACGGTGTCAGTCTGTATTTCAACAACCGCGCAGCTCTTGACGATGTGACTCTTGAGTTTCAGCGGGGTAAATCAACCGCGGTTATCGGCAGTTCCGGAAGTGGAAAATCTCTGGTGCTCAAATGTGCAGCAGGGCTGATATTCCCCGATGAAGGTATTATTGCATATGAGGGAACCAGCATTGCTTCAATGAAGGAGACTCCCTATCAGAAGATGCAGGCCAGAACGGGATTCCATTTTCAGGATGCTGCACTCTGGGCTAATAAATCCCTGGGGGAGAACCTCAGTCTGCCGCTGCTCTCAACTAATCCTGACTACACCGACTCCGAGTTAAAAAATAAAGTTGAAGAGTCCTTTGCTTCAGTCGGACTGCAACTCAATCCCTCCTTACGGCCGGCATCCATTTCCATGGGTCAGAGAAAATTGGTGAGCTTCCTCAGAGCCACAATCTCCAGGCCGGATATTCTGTTTCTAGACGATCCCCTGGGCTTCATGGACCGGGAGGGATCCCGTCAGCTGATAGCAAAGATTGAAGAGTTCAGGGATGATGGAGCCACCATCATTATGGCTACCCACGACAGTAGTTTGATTAAAACCATGACGGACCAGATAATGGTTCTTACCCATGGAAGGCTTTCGGCTTCAGGGTCTTACCAGGATGTTCTGCCCCTCTTGCGGGAACTTGTATGAGGAGCCGATAATGGACGGGAAGTACATATGAAATTTAGTTTCAGACATGCCAATAAAATAGTAGGTCTCTTTGTTCTTGTGGCTGTCCTGCTGCTTGTTCTCATTACGATGTTTGCCGGGTTGAACAACAAGTGGTTTACAAAAAAGATCTATTTCACAAGCCTCTTTACATCTGCTGAAGGCCTGAAGGTCGGTATGAGCGTAAACTTGAGGGGATTTGAAATCGGCCGGGTGAAGAATATCAGTCTGAACGAGGATAACCAGGTAGACCTGGATTTCTATATCTATGAAACCTATCACAACCGTGTACTCCCGGATTCCGTACTGGCTCTGCCCTCAGGGCTGCTGGGGTCGGCGAATGCTCTGGATCTTTACCCGGGGCTGGTGAAAGGAGAACCCTATCCCGATGGTAGTTTCATCCCGTCCACCCAGACGGTAGAAGGGAAAATGCTTGTTAAAACCCGGAGGGTGGACCGACCTTCGGGGAACGATGCTATCACAACCATACTGGCAGAGCTTCCGGATATTCTGGACAACCTCAATGAAACTGTTGTTTCCATCGGCACCCTTTCCGCCACAGTGGATACCGGAATCAAGGGAGACGGGGATAACTCCCTCAGCAGCACAATGCAGAATCTCGACAGGACTATGCAGGATGTGAATACCATCACGTCTTCTCTGGCAACCCTAGCAGCAGGGCTTGAAGATCCTACCGGTCTTGTTCCAACCCTTCTGGACCCAAGCGGTTCTCTAGATACACTGCTCAATGATGACAATGTTCTCTGGAATCACATTCTGGCCATTATGGTTCAGCTGGAAGGTGC
>DEIH01000218.1 GCA_002352375.1 Spirochaeta sp. UBA2779
ACTTCGGAATCTGAGGAAACGTTCAGGGTTCACGATTGCTGATGTCTCGGAAAAATCCGGAGTTTCCCAGGCGGTAATCTCCAAACTTGAGCGCAACCAGAACAGTGCTGAACTGGAAACTATTTTCCGCATTGCCCGGGTTTTTGAAATGAGTGCCGCCGATCTCATCGCCCTGGCCGAAGCACGAACCGGGCACCGGGCCAAAGCCGGTTACAGGGAATCCCACGGGTTCTCTTTTGAGCAGATTTCATACTCCAACATTCTCTGCCTCTACGGAACGGCTCACAGCGGTGAGAAGCTCCACCGCCCGGAGATTCACAAGGACGATTATGAACTCTGCTGGGTGTTGGAGGGGGAGGTGGAAATTACCCTCCCCGGAGAAATCCACATTCTCGCCCCTGGTGAATCATTGCAGTTCGATGCCATTCTCGAGCACTCTTATCGTGTGATAACCGATTGTCGCCTGATGATTCTTCATATCACCAAACCCGGGAAGTTCTGATGATAATTGACGATTTGTTAACCCCTGGATTACTGCTTCCCGCTATAAGCCGTTTCTGGGATTATTCGGCCTATAAGATTGATAACCTGAAAGATAATTATGACTATTCCAGGGGTGCACCAGTTTTTACAGTGAACGGTAGATACAGCAGTAGAAGCTGGACAGACTGGACCTGGGGATTTGTTTTCGGTTCATCCCTGTTGCAGTTCGAAGCCACCGGTAAGGCTTCTTTTCTTGAGAGTGCCCGAAAGGATATAGATATTCACATGGGGAACTATCTTACCCATAGCGGGGTTCACGACCATGGATTCAACGTTATATCAACATTCGGGAACTTAAGGCGTCTTATTGCCGAGGGGAAAATCGAAAAGGAAGAGGGGGAAATCAAGTATCTTGAAACCGCTCTACGATGTTCCGGGGCTTCCCAGGCTTCCCGTTGGGCGCCTATTGACGATTCCAGAGGGTATATTGCCAGTTTCAACGGACCACATTCCCTTTTTGCCGATACCATTCGCACACTGCGCTCTCTGGCTGCAGCTCACAGTCTGGGGCATACTCTCCTGGGAGAAAATGACGCTCACATTTCTCTCTTTCACCGCCTGGTATACCATGCCGAAACCACTGCAAAGTACTCTGTGTACTACGGTGAGGGCCGGGATATTTATGATTGCCGTGGTCGTGTGGCCCATGAGAGCCTGTTTAACACCCGGGATGGAAGCTACCGCTGCCCGAATACCCAGCAGGGCTATTCAGGATTCACCACCTGGACCCGGGGACTGGCATGGATAATTGCCGGATACCCTGAACTCCTTGAGTACCTGGAAACAGTTCCCGAAAAGGATTATCCAGAAGGGAAATCACCGGAGTACGTTAAGGCCTTTATGCTCAAGGCGGCCCGGGCCACCGCTGATTTCTACATTGCCAACACTCCAACAGATGGAATCCCCTACTGGGATACCGGTGCACCGGGTCTTTTGCAAATGGGTGACTATCTGAACTGCCCGGCGGACCCCTTCAATTCTTATGAACCAGTGGATTCCTCGGCCTCCGCCATAGCTGCCCAGGGACTGGTGCGCCTGGGGAGGTACCTGGAGAAATACTCCGAAACGGCTGATGAGGGCAGACGGTTCTTTCAGGCGGGGCTTACCGCGTTGAAAACCATTCTGGAGGAACCCTATCTCAGTACTGATGATAAGCATCAGGGGCTTCTGCTACACACGGTGTACCATCGTCCCAACGGTTGGGACAACATACAAAAAGGAGCTGAAATACCTTACGGTGAAGCCTGTATGTGGGGGGATTACCATATCAGAGAGGCGGTGATATACGTTCAGAAAATTGCCCGTGGGGAGAGGGATTATCAGTTTTTTACAGGATTACAGAACGGGACTACAGAGTAAATAGGAGCAGGAGGTAGAATATGATTGTAACCGATTTATCAGAAATTGAAGGGCGTACTTATCCGGCCCGGAGGCGTACACAGAACCTTGCAGGCGGAGCAGCACCGATTCAGACCGGGCAGTTTTCCATGGGCTATGTTACTCTTGATCCTGACGGCGGGCAGGTGCCCTGGCATAACCACGAACAGGTTGAGGTGTATTTTGTTATTTCCGGGAAAGGTGAGATGTGCCTTGGAGAAGAGATGAGGGAATTGAACACCGGACAGGCCGTACACATTCCCCCGGGAATATTTCATCAGCTGACGAATGTTGGTGAAGAACCCTTGTATTTTATCTATTGCTACGGACCGGCAGGGGATGTGGATCATTGGAAACAGGAGCTTTCAGGAACTCTGCCGAAAGAGGGGATTGATGTTCCCCCTTTACCGGCAGGTGCCCGGCCGCAATGCACAGATGCCCCGGAGGTGAAATAAATGAGCGCACTCAATGTGAAGAAAATCGGTATTATCATGAACGGTGTTACCGGGCGAATGGGAACCAATCAGCATCTGATGCGCTCCCTTGTCCCCATTATTGAGCAGGGAGGAATCCCTGTAGGGGATGATGAGGTTATTATGCCCGATCCCGTTCTGGTGGGGCGGAATCCGGTAAAACTTGAAGCTCTGGCCCTTCGATCGGGCATTGATAACTGGACTACAGATCTGGATTCAGTTATTGCAAACAACAGATATTCTGTCTACTTTGATGCTCAGACCACCGACCGCAGGGTACCCTCAGTGTCCAGGGCTATTGAAGCGGGAAAGAACGTCTACTGTGAGAAACCCACGGCCCTCAACACTGATGAGGCCTTAAGCCTCTACAGAAAAGCGGACGCCGCCGGAGTGATACATGGGGTAGTGCAGGACAAGCTCTGGCTTCCCGGGTTGGTGAAACTGGCTTCGGTGAGGGATTCTGGGTTTTTCGGAGAAATCATCTCGGTTCGCGGGGAGTTCGGTTACTGGGTGTTTGAAGGGGATGTAATTAAGGCCCAGAGACCCAGCTGGAATTACCGCAAAGAAGATGGTGGAGGCATTATTTTCGATATGTTCTGTCACTGGCAATACGTTCTGGAGAACCTCTTCGGCGGGGTGAAGTCCCTTTCCGCCATTGGCAAGACTCATATTCGGGAGCGTGTGGATGAAAAGGGTGAGACTTACAAATGTACAGCTGAGGACTCGGCCTATGCCACTTTTGAGCTGGAGGGGGATATCACAGCCCATTTCAATTCTTCCTGGTGTGTCCGGGTTCGCAGGGATGATCTATTAACCATTCAGGTGGATGGCACGAAAGGCAGTGCTGTGGCCACTCTTCGAGACTGCCGGATACAGCCCTACAGTGCGACACCAATGAACATCTGGAATCCCGATATCGACAGTCCCATCAATCATTATGACGCCTGGAGCAAGGTACCGGATACTCAAATGTATGAGAACGCCTTCAAGATTCAGTGGGAACTTTTCTTGAAGAGTATCCATGAGAACCGGCCTTTTCACTGGGATCTTTTCAAGGCGGCCAAAGGTGTTCAGCTTGCAGATCTGGGTCTTGAATCCTGGAAGAAACGTTCCTGGGTGGACGTTCCGGATTTGGAAAAGGGAGTTAATTGACCTATGTCTCACACTGATAATGATAAACCGGTTGCTCTGGTAACCGGGGGCAGCCGGGGTATTGGATTCGGTATCTGTAAAAAGCTCGCCTCCGAAGGGTACAACCTGGCCATTTGCGGCAGACGGTCTACCGGGGAGGTAGCCGACAGCCTGGCGCCTCTGGAAAAAGAGGGTGCTGAAGTACTCTATGTTCCTGCGGAAATAAGCAAACCGGAAAAACGTTTGAAGCTGTTGACAGCCATTCGGAAAAAATACGGACGGCTGGATGTACTGGTAAACAACGCCGGGATGGCACCCCGGGAGCGGCAGGACATACTTGATGCTACCGAGGATATCTACGAGGAAGTGATGAAGGTAAATCTCCAGGGGCCCTATTTCCTCACCCAGGCGGTTGCCGGATGGATGGTGGAAGAAGGGCAGGATGGGCGAAAGAGGTCAATTATTTTTATCAGCTCTATATCCTCAACCATCGCTTCCACCGGCCGGGGGGAATACTGCATCTCCAAAGCCGGGCTCTCCATGGCTGCACAGCTCTGGGCTGTTCGCCTGGCAGAATACGGAATCTCTGTAAACGAGATACGACCTGGAATTATCGCCACTGATATGACAAGCGGAGTAAAAGAGAAGTACGACAGACTGATCGAACAAGGCCTCACCCTGCAGAACCGCTGGGGAAGCCCGGAAGATATCGGTAAAGCTGTTGCCTCCCTGGTGAGAGGGGACTGGAGTTACTCCACTGGACAGGCGGTTTATGTGGACGGGGGCCTTACGGTGGGGAGACTCTGATGGCACTCAAACAGGTAAGGGCTTTTTTTAGAAATCTGGGTATTGAAGAGCGGATAATGGAACTGGATGTTTCCACAGCCACAGTCGCAGAGGCTGCTTTGGCCCATAGTGTTCGGCCGGGTCAGATCGGAAAAACACTCTCCTTTAGAATTGAAGATGAATCCTTACTGATTGTTGTTTCCGGAGATGTGAAAATCGCCAATGCAAAGTACAAGGCTCGATTTTCGAAAAAGGCGAAGATGCTGAATGCTGATGAAGTTCTCAGGTACACCGGGCATGCCATTGGAGGTGTCTGTCCCTTCGGACTTCCCGGTGGCATTCCTGTGTATCTCGATAAGTCTCTCAAACGTTTTAAGGAAGTGATTCCCGCTGCCGGGAGCCACAATTCATCCATCAGGCTGACTATTAAAGAGCTGGAACAGTACTCGGGTTTTCAGGATTGGGTGGATGTCTGCAAGCCGGCGGAAACCTGAAAAAGCAGGAATCACCAGTTGCAGATTCTTGTCTTGTCTGCAGTGTATTAAAAAATATTGATTTATTGACCGAGAAAGGGTATTCTTGACTCAAGGAGATGAATTGTGAGTCAAATAACGATTCGAAACATTGATCCTCTTATTGAAAAGATTCTCAGGCAAAAAGCGGAAAACGGACATCAAAGTCTCAGTGAAACGGTTAATCAACTCTTGAAACAGGCTATAGGATTTGATAGTTCTTCAGGAAAGAATCGGAATCTCCGGGAACTGTCAGGGGCATGGAGTAAAGATGATGCTGATGATTTTGAAAAAACCCAGGAATCATTCAATGTAATTGATGATGAGCTATGGACATGAGATTAGTTGTAGATACGAATGCCTACAGCGCATTCTTCCGGGGAAATAAAAGGGTATTTGGACTTATGGAAGAAGCGGATGAGCTGATTCTGCCCTCCATTGTTACTGGAGAATTGATTTCAGGCTTTCTGCAAGGTTCCCGGGCAGAGACAAACTTTACCGAGTTGAAGAGTTTTCTTGAGCAGCCGGGAGTCAGGTTTCATGATATCGGCTATTACGAAGCAGAGAAATATGGATTACTTGTAAAAAACCTGAGATCTGCCGGTACTCCTCTACCGACGAACGATATCTGGATTGCTGCAGTTGCTCTCAGTCTGGGAGCTTCACTGCTTAGTGGAGATATCCATTTTGAGAAAATCAGCGGGCTCTTTGTTATCGGTTTTTAGTTATTTTATCCGGTAAGAAGTTTTACAGGCTCATTTTTATCGACATAACAATAGTTACCTGATCATAGCTGTCCAAGATAATTTCTGATCATAAAAACAATCCCATTTGACCATAAGAATTGTCGCTTAAGTTTCCATCAGTTTTTGATTTGTTCAACCAGAGCCAGATATCCTTTCTGAGAAATAGCATCACGGCCATAACTGACATCAAGGCACCGACAGAGCTAGCGCCACTTGTTTGTCCAGAGAGATATTTCACCAGAAGAAATGCGATTAAAGAAATCCATATTTGTGTGAGTACAGCATTTCTGCTGGTCCCGAAAAAACTCTTTATCTTCAGATTCTGCTTTATAGTTTTAAAAAAGATTTCAATCTGCCAGCGATCTTTATAGACTGCCAAAACTGTCTTTGGAGACCACGTTAATTGATTCGTCAGTAGAACGATAGTTTTCCCTGTATCAGGATCATAACTTTCAACAATTCTCAGCTTATAGGTACAATCCTTTCCGGTTCGTGGACCATTCATCCTGATAATCCTGTCATAGTGAATGTTCTCATATTGCTCCACATTATTTTCTATAAGAATCTCATATGAAGCGTTTTTCTTCATTCGGGTAACAAAATAAATCCCTTCTCTACAATACTTTGCAAATTGCTTGTAGTCGATATAACCCCGGTCGAAGACCAGAACATCTCCTTTGTTAACTGGCATATCTCTGATTTCATTCATTTCATGAACCTTAGCGGTTGTAACAGTCACAAACGAGGGAATGTATCCGGAGTGATCGAGTTTGACATGAAGTTTTATCCCAGCTTTATTGCGCCTGAAATGAATCCTGAGGTAAAAGATTCAGACACAGATCGATGGTCGATGCATCAACACTATAGAGCGGATTCTTGAATTTGAATTTATGTTTCCTGCTCTCTCCATGCAGCTTTCTCAGTAAGGAATAAAATAGATCTTGATAAACCTGATGAGGCCGATTCTCATTCGCATATGCCAGAGTAGAACGTTTTACCGGACGAATTCCTAAATGATATAAACTTGTATTATTGGCTTCCAACCCAGATTCTATTCCTCGTAAACCTGACTGAGAGCTGAGCTGGCCGAATAGCATAGCTGTAAACTGACTCCAGTTGCTGAAGCCTTTCGAGAAGGCCTCACCTTTATACTTTTTGACATATTTTGCAAAATCATGTCTCGGAACGAATTGAAGGATTTGCTGGAAAATGGTATTCTGTTGACTCATTGCTGATTTTCTTTGTTGGTAAGGTTTTAGTCAACATTATTATACTCTGGAAATCAGCTTTTATAAAACCCCTCTGATTTATCTTGGACAGCTATGAAATACTATATTGAATGGCCAATAGTATTTTCTGCGGTTAGTATTGCCGGTAGAATCGTAAAGTTGCCCCTAGTATATCTGTCGACGTGAAGCTGTCCCATTCCACGTAACCATCATTGTAGAGAGGTTGGAAGTACATCCGTCCGGCTCCAGAATCAAATACACTATCAAAAGAACACCATCCGGATTTACCCCAGTAGGAGTTATCCATCCAGAGATCATACCAATCGTTCTCATTGAATCTGCTGTCGTCGATCCGATATACACTGTATCCATCTGCATCAGTATAATTCTCTGCCACTACAACATGGGTCCAGGATTCTACTTTCACGAAATCACTGCCCGACAAAATTTCAAGGAAAAACAGTACAAGAATAATCAGGATAACAGTCTTTCCTCTAAATCTTCTATTATACATTTCCACCTCCAATGTACCGGAGGAGAATGAACGGAATAAAAGAAGACTAACACAAAGTAAGAACCGTTTTTTCAAATCCGGTATTTATTGTTTGCTCAACAGTATAGTAGCATTAATTTTTATGTACCGTAAACTTTTCCTATAAGAATTGAAGGTTTGAATTGATAACAGAAAAAGTTCCAATTGCTCACGGGCTGAAACCAATATACTGGTAAAAACTTGTTCCGAGCTTTTTTCAATTCCACCTTGATCGAGAATCATCGCTTTAATCAGTTTGTGCATCGTTGTGTATTTCCCGGTTTCTATTGAAAATTCAATTAATCCCCCATATTGTAGTTCGAATGGAGTGTCCGTATGCATAGATATATTTTAAAAAGAATGGGCATGATGATTCTGACTTTGCTTCTGATATCTGTTCTCGTGTTTTTTCTGATGCATGCTATTCCCGGCGGGCCCTTTACCGCACAGAGGGAACTGCCACCGGAAGTGGAAGCGGCTCTGAATGAAAAATACAACCTTGATGCTTCTTTAATGGAACAGCTTATTGATTATCTTGGCGGTCTTTTAAAGGGTGACCTCGGACCATCCATTAAATATCCGGGTATGAGGGTGAATGATTTTATCAGAGAGGGGTTTCCGGTCTCAGGCAGACTCGGCCTGATAACCATTCTCTTTGTATTGGCGGCATCCATACCCCTGGGAATTGTTGCGGCCCTTAGAAACGGGAAATGGCAGGATGTTCTCACTATGCTGTTAGCCACAATCGGTGTAACCATTCCATCGTTTGTAATTGCCACCCTGCTGATGTATCTGTTCAGTTACAAGCTGGGCTGGCTTCCGGCCTTCGGTTTTGATTCACCCCTGGGGTACATTCTGCCTGTCATTGCCATGGGCGGTTATGCCATGTCTTTTCTGGCCCGGCTGATGCGTTCCAGTCTGCTGGAGGTGATGGGTCAGGATTACATTCGGACAGCAAGAGCCAAGGGGCTTACTGAGTTCAAGGTAGTTGTACGCCATGCCCTGAGAAATGCCCTGATACCTGTGATTACCATCCTGGGTCCCACAGTAGCCGCCCTTTTAACCGGTTCCTTTGTGATAGAAAAAATCTTTGCTCTGCCGGGCATGGGTAAGCATTTTGTAACGAGTATCACCAATCGGGATTACACAACGATACTCGGTATCACTATTTTTTATGCCACTTTCCTGGTGGTGATGATTTTCGTTGTTGATATGTTTTACGTCTTAATCGACCCACGGATTAAATATGAATAATTCAAATGTTATGAGTGAAAATCTCTGGGAAGAGCTGGAATTTTCCCGGGAGAAAAGTGAAACCTTAGCTCTGAAACATCGAAGCTATTCCGGGGATGTTTGGTTCCGGTTCAGACATAAGCCGGCTTCTCTTTTCGGACTGTTCCTCATATTATTCATAATACTTTTTGCCGTGTTCGGCCCCATGCTCTCTCCCCACAGTTTTGAAAAGCAGGTACTCAGCTTTGTGAATATCCCTCCAAGGATGAATGTGTTCATCATGGGCAGTGACTACATCTATGTCACGAAGAATCTGAAACCGATTCATGTGGCCCGGGATGGGGAACTGATAGCCGCATTACCGAGAATCAAGGAAGATCTCTCGAAAAAAATGACGAGTTATGATTTCAATGGGCGGCCGGTTTTTGTTGACTTCAGCGTGAAGCCTCTGGAGTTGATCGATCCTGACGGCAACAGAGTAACTGAAACTACCAAAGTACATAATAAAACCTATCTCCTGGGTTCCGATAAACTCGGCCGCGATCTTCTTACCCGTCTGATGATAGGGGCCAGGATTTCTCTGCTTGTTGCCTTTATTGCCGCGCTTACAAATCTGATAATCGGGATACTATACGGTGGAATTTCAGCCTATGCCGGTGGAAATACGGATAATATCATGATGCGATTCGTGGATGTGGTATCCACCATCCCCCTGACACTCTATGTAATCCTTATTATGGTGATTCTGCCTGGAGACACAGGCATCCTGAGTATCATTATCGCCCTGGGATCGGTTTACTGGGTGAACATGGCCAGGGTGGTGAGAGGTCAGATACTCACCCTTAAGGAGCAGGACTATGTGCATGGCGCTAAAATCATGGGAACCACAACCTGGAATATTCTTACCCGGCATCTGATTCCCAATGCAATGGGTCCGATTATTGTTACCGTTACTATGCTGATTCCCTCGGCGATATTTATTGAAGCTTTTATGAGTTTTATCGGCCTGGGGGTATCACCGCCTATGGCCAGCTGGGGAACCATGTGTAACGACGCCCTGGAAGCCCTGCGGACCAATCCCTATCAGCTCTTCGCCCCGTCTCTGGCCATCTGCCTGACGATGTTCGGGTTTAATTTTGTTGGTGACGGGCTCAGAGACGCTCTGGATCCCAAGTTGAAAGGGAGATGAGCGAATTGAGCCGATTACTGGAAGTAAAAAATCTTCACACGACATTTTTCACCCAGGATGGAGAAATCAAGGCGGTGAAGGGTGTTGATTTTCATCTGGACAAGGGTGAAACCCTGGGGATTGTAGGAGAATCGGGAAGCGGAAAATCGGTAACATCTTTGTCGGTTCTCAGGCTGCTGCCTTCTGCCGGGCGTATCGTCGACGGGGAAATATGGCTGGAAGGTTCCAACCTTGCAAAGGCCGGATCTTCTGCGCTGAGGGGCGTTCGAGGGGCTAAGATCTCTATGATCTTCCAGGATCCCATGTCATCATTAAACCCTCTTATCCCGGTGGGAAAACAGGTTGAAGAGATGATTCTCACCCATGAGAGACATTCGAAAGCAGTTGTCCGCAGGATGGTGCTGGATCTGTTCGACAAGGTGCAGATTCCCGATGCTGCAAAGCGTTACAAAAGTTATCCCCATGAGTTTTCCGGAGGAATGCGGCAACGGGTGATGATTGCCATGGCTCTGGCCTGCAAGCCCTCCCTGCTGATTGCCGATGAACCCACAACGGCCCTGGATGTGACGATTCAGGATCAGATTCTTAAACTTCTCCGTAATCTTCAGGATGAAATGGAGATGTCTATTATTTTTATTTCGCATGACCTTGGAGTCGTCGCGGAAATCTGTTCCCGGGTAATGGTGATGTACGGGGGAATGGTGATGGAATATGCCGGAATTGAGGATGTATTTGCCCACCCCATGCATCCCTATACCATTGGTTTGCTGGAATCGATACCGAGCATCGTACAGGACAGAAGTGTATCGCTGGTACCGATTCCCGGTTCTCCCCCTGATATGTCAAACCCACCGAAAGGCTGTCCCTTTCATCCCCGCTGCCCTCATGCCCGGAAAATATGCAGCCTGGAGATTCCGCCGATGTTTGAAATCTCCGGGGATCATGGTTCCCGCTGCTGGCTGTTGGATGAGAAGGCTCCAACAGATAACAATCCTTTTTCCGGGAGCGGCAATGACTGATAAATCTGAAGATGTCCTGATCAGAGTGGAAAACCTGGTGAAACACTTTCCCGTTCCCGGGAAGCGTAAAGCGGTTGTCCATGCCGTAGATGATGTGAGTTTTTCGATCAGAAAAGGAGAAACCCTCGGATTGGTTGGAGAGTCCGGATGCGGAAAGTCCACCGTAGCTAAATCCATTATCCGGATGCACAAGCCCACTTCCGGTTCAGTATTTCTCGGTTCTGATGATATCGCCTGTTTGAGTGAAAAAGAGCTCCGGCCGTATCGGAAAAGAATGCAAATGGTGTTCCAGGATCCCTATTCATCTCTGAACCCCCGGATGACTGTGCTGAAGCTTGTTTCCGAGCCGCTGATTGCTCAGGGACTTATCTCAAGCAGTAAGCAGGGCAGGGATATGATTGTTGAAATGCTGAACAAGGTTGGATTATCAGCTGAGCACACCTCCCGGTATCCCCATGAGTTTTCCGGAGGTCAGCGTCAAAGAATATCCCTTGCCCGGGCCCTCATACTGGAACCGGAGTTCATCATCTGTGATGAACCGATTTCAGCCCTGGATGTTTCCATTCAGGCCCAGGTTATCAACCTTCTTCAGGAGTTCAAGCAGGAGCAGTATTTAACCTACCTGTTTATTGCCCACGATTTATCCATGGTTCGTTACGTTTCAGACCATGTGGGAGTGATGTA
>DEIH01000244.1:0-18528 GCA_002352375.1 Spirochaeta sp. UBA2779
TTATGGGAAAGCCCTGCCTCGCCCAGTCGAAAAAACCGGCAAGAAGATTGCTGTTATCGGAGCCGGCCCTGGTGGGCTCACAGCGGCTTACTACCTGCGGATGCTGGGACATGATGTGGCAGTGCTGGAAGCCAGGAAAGCCGGAGGGGGGATGCTCCGCTACGGTATCCCTGAGTATCGCTTACCCTACGATCAGCTGGACAAGGATATCGAATATATCCGAGGTCTTGGTGTTGAGATTCGCTACGGGATAAAGGTTGATGCAGAATCCTTTAAAAAGCTGGAAAAGGATTACGATGCCCTGTTTTTCTCCACAGGACTTTCTAATCCATACAAGCTGGGAATAGATGGAGAGGATAACCCCCGTGTTTTTGGCGGTTTAGCTGTCCTGGATGAGGTAACTGAAGGAAAAGATCCGAAACTTGGTAGTACCGTTGGCGTAATCGGTGGTGGTAATGTGGCCATGGATGCTGCCAGAACCGCCAGGCGCTACGGTGCTGAAGTAACCGTTTTATACCGGCGGCGGGTAGTGGATATGCCGGCGGATATTGAAGAAATTGAAGAAGCCGCCGAAGAGGGTATTACGATTATTCCCCAGGCCATACCCTTACGGGTGGAAGATGCTGTAGACGGCAAAGTTGGATTTGTCTGGAATATGGCTGAGATGGTAGACGACCCAGATGGCGGCAGACCGCGGCCGCAGCCCATAGAGGGTGAAATTCATACATACGTATGTGATTCACTGATTTCTGCAGTCGGACAGGGAACAAACCTGCCGTATCTTCCCGATGAATCCGAATCCGGTGTGGCTGTTAAACGCTACAAACCTGTGGTAGATAAGAGAGGACAAACCGGGAATCCGGGAATCTTTGCCGGAGGTGACATAGTCAACAGCCGAAAAGATGCTGTCAGTGCCATCGGTGATGGACATGCAGCAGCATTGAGCATCGATCGTTTTCTGATGAAGAAGGAGGACTGAAATGGCTCTTGCCACATTTAACGAAGCGTTGGATTTTGCCATCAACAGAGAGAAGGAAGCGGTCGCTTTCTATCAGGATCTGCAGCGCATAGCAAAATTTGCCAGTCAAAAAGAATTGATGGGTGAGTTTGAAGATATGGAAAAGGGTCATGTTTCACTCCTTGAAGGTGTAAAAAGAAATCAGGAGCCTGCAAGGCTTTCAAAATCTATTCCTTCAGATCTGCATCTGGATGATTTTTTGGTTTCTTCGCCTCCCACAGCGGATATGACGTACCAGGATATTCTGATTACAGCGATTAAGCGGGAAAGAAAATCTGCAGCTCTTTACACCGGCTTAAAATCTGATACTGATGATACGGCTTTAATTGATGTCTTCAGCCGTTTGATTGTTGAAGAAGAGAATCACAAGGATTACTTTCAGAAACTTTACGATCGGGATATACAGAGCGCGAATTGAGTAATATCAGAGATGGAAGGGGTCTGTCTTAAAGCAGCCCCTTTTTTTCCGGCTGCAGTATCGCTGTTGTGTGAATCCCTTGCTTGGCTTGTAATCCGGCCTTCGGTATAATCTTCAGGCATGGAAAAAACAATACTTATTATCGGCTCCGGCGGCCGGGAACATGCCCTTGCCCAGTCCTTTTCAGAAAGCTCATCTGTTGACTCAATAATATGTTCTCCTGGGAATGCCGGTACGGCATCAGTTAAAGGATGCAGGAACTTTCCAGCCCCGGGTAATGCTGAAATTCTGAATCTGGCACTGAAGGAACAGGTGGATCTTGTGGTTCCCGGACCTGAACAACCTCTGGCTGAGGGCCTGGTAGATGAACTGAAAGCAGCGGGGATTCCCGCCTTCGGTCCGGCTGCAGCATCGGCCCGTTTGGAAGCCTCTAAAGGTTTTGCAAGGGATTTCATGGCCCGTAACGGTGTTGCTACTGCCGATTATATTCGCTGCAGGGATTACGATACAGCAAAGTTTTCATTGGAAAGATTTGGATTTCCTGTGGTACTGAAAGCCGACGGTCTGGCTGCAGGCAAGGGCGTTCTTATCTGCACCGACCGAGAGGAAGCCGAGGAGGCTCTTGATTCAGTTATGCTGCGCCGGGATTTCGGCAGCGCCGGTGATGAGCTTGTTATCGAAGAATGTTTTATAGGTTGGGAAACTTCCATCATCGGAATAACTGACGGAATGAGTTTTCTTCCATTTTTACCGGCTAAAGATCATAAAAGAGCCGGTAACGGGGATACCGGACCGAATACCGGGGGAATGGGAGTTATTGCCCCGCATCCTCTGGTTGACGGGGATGTCATAAAGGATATTCAGGATAATATCATTACACCCACAATGGCCGGTCTTCAGAAAGAGAAGCTGGGATATGCCGGATTTCTTTTTATCGGTGTTATGGTAACCCCCCGGGGGGCAAAAACCCTTGAATACAATGTCCGTATGGGAGATCCCGAAGCCCAGGCACTGCTTCCCCTATTAGACGGGGATCTCAACAAATATATGGAAGCTGCTCTTGAAGGCCGCCTGGCCGATGTGAAGCCCCGATGGCGGGGAGGGGCTTCCTGCTGTGTTGTTGCCGCTTCCGGCGGTTATCCCCGGGAATATAAAACTGGCTATCCCATAAGGGGGATAACTGAAGCTGAAAAGACAGGTTGCCGGGTGTACTGTGCCGGTGTAAAGGAAGATTGTGATTCCGGTTTACTTTCGGCAGGTGGGAGGGTACTTGGTGTTACCGCTTTGGGTGAAACCCTTAATGATGCCCGGGCACTAGCCTACAGGGGAATCGAAAGTATCAGTTTTCAAAATAGCTGGTACCGCAAGGATATCGGGTTTTCTTAATTATTCGATTTCTTGCACTTCATGTTTAAAACAGCGATTCTTTTATTATTAGAACAATCCCGGAGGAACTGATGTTACAGATAAACGAATTACTTGAGTTGCTTAAGCAGGCCCCGGATGAAGTTTTTATTCAGCCCCACAATGTTCCGGACCCTGATGCCATCGCATCCAGCTTCGGCCTGCAGGTACTTCTCGGTGAGTTGGGATTGGAATCAGTTATCGTTTATGAGCAAGACCTTGAAAAGGCCAACAGCCTCCGTATGCTGGAATCCTTTGATATATCAATGCGCCCGGCAGGCGAGGTTGAAACCCTGGGCGCAGAGGACTGGACTGTTCTTGTTGATGTGCAGAAAGAGAACGCCAATCTGACAGACCTGGTTACCGATGAAGTGGCCTGTATCGACCATCATAACGATAATGGATTTGATGAGTACCGATTCAAGGATGTACGTCCGGAATACGGCTCCTGTTCAGCCATTATTGCAGAATACTGGAATGAAGCCGGCCTGGTTCCACCAACTAATGTCGCTACGGCATTGCTTTACGGTATCAGAAGCGACACCGATGGTCTCAGCCGGGGAGTTCACTTGAGGGATATTGAGTCCTACTTTCAACTCTATGGACATGCCGATATGTCAAAAATCACCGAGCTGGATAACAACTCTATACACATCTCAGTTCTTAAGAATTACTCAAAAGCTTTTGATACTGTTGAAGTTTACGGTCAGACTGGTTTTCTGAGCCTTGAAAGTAATGATGATTCTCTTCTGGGTTCAGCCAGCGACATTCTTTTAAGTGTTGAGAATGTGGATATTGTAATCGCTTATGCCATCCGGGATTCCGGACTGAAGTATTCCATACGCAGTATTGACAGGAGCGTCAGTGCTGCCGATCTGGTAAGACATCTGGTAAAAGGATACGGGGTAGGGGGAGGACATGACACCATGGCCGGTGGATTCATCTCGGCCGAAAAATTTCCCGACGACCGTTCTTACGGAACTTTTTCCAGGTTCAGAGCCATTGAGTTTATTGAAAAGGATATCACCAGTGGCCGGCGCTGAGTTTGTTACTTGAAAACCTCTAAACACACTTATTTCACGAGTTATCCAGCGGGCTGAGAACAGAAAGCTAATTTATCTCAGTAAAGTGAGTATAAATCATTGTTGTACGGACATTTTAATGTCCAATATCTTCCTGAACCGTTCGGATATTATTGTATTCCACTCTCCATTGCTCAATGTTACTCTTCGCCTGATCCAATGAACAGTGGTGTGGTCGTCGTCGCAGAACCAGATATGGTAGATGAATGGGGAGAGTATCACACCCATCAAGGACCATGAATATAATCACCTAAGGTATCCCGGGATCTGTTATATTTGAAACCAGGCATTTATATCCCTGGAACTCCCGGGGAGATTTGGTTTTTAGGTTACATGATGTGGGTTCAAGGCAGTCTTTCTGAACTCGGTGCTAGCCAGATTGAGAATTGGATGAATCTTTGTCTTCGAAAAATGTCTGAACTTCCAATTCTGTTGCTGCAAGTGGACCGCTGGCGAGAACAGGTGGAGAGATGATATCACCGGCATTCATCATTGAAGCAGTTCGCTGAAGTGACGAAATCAGTAGAGTTTTTTCCCAATCCTGTAACTTGTTGAATCGTTCTACAAATTCGTCTTGAAGTAAACTTGGATCGGAATCGAGGATTTTTTTCGCTTCAACAGAAAGAATTACATTAACTTTTCTTTTATCAGTTTTATTTCGGTTGCGTTGTACAAATGTCAGCTTTTCTAATCGATCAAGTATTGCTGTAACCGTGGCCTGACTCAGACTTATGTTCTGTGCAACTTGCCCAACTGTCAGGTTCGATCCCTTACGAAATTCCTTAAGAACCAAAAGCTGAGGGCCGGTTAGACCGTACCGTTTTGTCAGGCTTTTTGAGTGAAGGTCGATAGCTCGGATAATTCTTCGTATCGTTGCCAGTACAATATCACTTTCGCTAGTCATCACTGAATCCTTCTTCCAGAGTATATGCTATTCTTATCTTCCTTGACTGTTTTTTCAATAGTATTAAAAAGTAGAACACTATAATATAGAAGACGAAATATAATCTACTGTTGTAATTCAATTTCCCTGTATCTTTAGGTTTTGAACAGGTATATCTAAGCTTTGCGCCTTGACTAAGCCGATCAATATCCATAGTGTGCTAATTAAAAATAATGAACAACAGGAGTTTGAATGTTGAAACGATTAGTGGCCACTTTTATATGGGTTCTTATAATGCTGCCGATTTCTGTATTTGCAAATGGTGTCGATGAAGAGGCTGCTCAAACGATCGTCTTTGCGGATTTAACCTGGGATAGCGCAATGGTGCACAACCGTATCGTCGGCTTCATTATTGAACATGGGCTTGAAAAGAACTACAAGGCTGAGTATCTGGGGGGTGCGACGATACCGTCATTAACCGGGCTCTCTGAAGGCGATATTGATATCGATATGGAATCATGGCATTCCAATTTTCAGGATCTCTATGAAGATTTGATCGAGAAAGGCAAAATTGTCGATCTCGGGAAGAATCTTCCCGATGCACCTCAAGGGTGGTATATACCGCGTTATGTTCTCGAAGGTGATTCGGAACGAGGCATTGACCCGGTAGCACCGGATTTGGATTCTGTTGCTGATCTAGATGACTACGCCCACCTGTTTGCGGATCCTGAAGACCCTAAGAAAGGTCTCATCTATCTTGGTGTTTCCGGTTGGGCCGTAACCGAAGTTCAGGAAAACTTCTTTGACGAGCAAGGACTAGGTGCTAGCTACAATAAATCCATACCAGGTTCGGCAGCAGCTCTCGCTGCTACGATGGCTGCCGCTTTCGATAGGGGAGAGCCATGGATCGGGTACTGGTGGGAGCCCACAGCGATCATGGGTCGTCTGGACATGGTTCGGCTTCCGGGAACGGAATTACCACCGGCCGACGTCAATATCCTTGTTAATCCTTCGCTCCTGGACACGGCTCCTGACATCGTAACGATTCTTAAAAAGTATGACACAACAGTTGCCGTTAACAACGAGTTCCTTCTGCAGATGGAAACAATGAATACCGATGCTGAAGGTGCGGCCATCTGGTTCCTGGAGAATCGTGAGGATATCTGGCTGGATTGGGTTGATGCTGATGTTGCCGCTCGAGTAAGAGACGCTCTGGCTTCCTTATAGGTTTGAACATGGATCAAGGGAATCCCTTAGTAGAGGAAACGGCTTCGGCAGTTTCTTCCCTTTCTGAAGAAGTTGTCCGGGTCGAGGGTCTCTGGAAAGTCTATGGGCGTGAATCAAAACGCATCACCTCAGACAAATACAGTCAGATGAGCAAAGACGATATTAGAAAGAAAACCGGAAATATCGTCGGTTTGAAGGATGTCAGCTTTTCCATATCGAAAGGAGAGTTCTTCATCATTATGGGTCTCTCCGGCAGTGGAAAATCCACATTGATTCGGAATCTGATTCGATTGATCAGACCAACAACCGGCCGAATCACCATAAATGGCGTCAATATCACCAAATTGTCCGAGAACGACCTCCTGGAATTTCGAAAGAAGACTTTTGGAATGGTCTTTCAGAATTACGGACTTCTTCCCCATCTGACAGTTCTCGACAACGCAGCCTATGGGCTTAAGGTTAGGGGGCTGCCGAAAGGCAAACAGTACGCAAAAGCCATGCGATTTTTAGAAACTGTAGGATTATCCGGTTGGGAAGATTACTATCCCAATGAACTGTCCGGTGGGATGCAGCAGCGTGTCGGTTTAGCCAGAGCTTTGGCCAACGATCCGGAAATTCTTTTAATGGATGAACCTTTCAGCGGTCTGGATCCTCTCATCCGGCGTCAGATGCAGGACGAGTTCATTGAAATCCAGGACAAACTCAACAAGACGATTATCTTCGTAACGCATGATTTGAGTGAAGCACTGAAGCTCGGTGATCGGATTGCCATTCTTCATGATGGAGAAATCGCTCAAATCGGAACACCGGAAGAAATTGTTACCGTACCTGCAGACAGCTATGTACAGGAATTTGTTCAGGATGCATCACCGGCAAAGGTCGTTACAGCTGGTAGTATAATGGTTGAACCGGAGGTTCTTCTCTATTCATGGGAAGGTCCCAGAACCGCGCTCTCCATTCTGAAAAATGCCCGTCGTTCCGGAGCCTTTGTCGTCGACAAGAAAGGCATTTTACTCGGTGTTACTAATATTAATCGACTGGAACGAATCATCGAAAATCCAGTCGAATCTCAGACAAAACGAATCGATGCTTCTGCCATAACAAAGATCCCTTCAGTTTCAGAAGACACAATTCTGGAGGACCTGTTCGGTATTGTATCGGCAAATCCATATCCCATACCTGTCATCGGGGAAAATAGACGTCTTGTCGGGGTCGTGAGAACCGATGATATTTTTGAAACTATCAGTCCTAACAGAGGTGACCAGAATGATTGATTTTCCGGAGATTATTCGAATCCCTTTGCGGGATTGGATCGATGAAATTATGTCGTGGCTTCTCAATAATCTTGAAACTTTTTTCGATGCCGTCGGATGGTCGATTCTGCAGGTTATGTTGGGATTTGAGTTTGTATTTACCCATATCCCATGGTTCATTTTCATCCCACTTGCTTTTCTGGGCGGGTGGCGGATGCTGAAAAGTCTCAGCAGTGGGATTACATTCGCCTTGATGTTGTTCCTGATTGGTACATTCGGCTATTGGGAGATGGCTATGCAGACTTTAAGTCTGGTATCAGCATCGGTCTTATTTTCTTTACTTATCGGAATTCCGACGGGAATTTTAATGGCACAGAATAACCGGGCTGAATCGATTATTAAGCCGGTTCTGGATGGAATGCAGACTATGCCGAGTTTCGTCTATCTGATTCCAGCATTGATGTTTTTCGGTTTGGGACGAGTGCCTTCAGTAATTGCAACGATTATTTATGCTGCACCACCGGTCATTCGGTTAACCAACGTCGGGATTCGAACCGTCAATCCTGAAGCGGTTGAAGCCGCTAAGGCTTTTGGTGCCAAACGGAAGCAGGTGCTTTGGGATGTTCAAATGCCATTGGCGAAACCTTCAATTATGGTGGGAGTGAATCAAACAACAATGATGGCTTTAGCAATGGTGGTCATCGGATCAATGATTGGTGCAAAAGGTCTGGGAATGGAAGTCCTTCTTTCAATTAATAGAATTGAAGTTGGCCGGGGATTTGAAGCCGGCATCAGTATCGTATTTCTTGCCATTATTATTGACCGCCTAACATTTTCTCTTTCAGAGAGGACTTCTCAGAATAATCAATCCCATGAATAAGGATTGCATATGACTTTACCGCCACTTAGAGAAACGAGAGAATTCTACTTTTTGCTGACCTGAGAGCCCGTCGGGATGAAGGCCTTAAAATTTCTCATGAATTATTCCAAGCTGTAGGATAATCTCTTTAGTCCTATCAATTTCATTTCGTTTCAGGGCGGTATGCCATTTGTTCTTTGATTGCTGCATCATCACCTGGTGACAACGGATCGACTTTCAGCAGAAGACCCTCGACCCTTCGGTGATGACTCTGCTTCTCCACCGAACAATAGACGGTTGGACCCTCTCCGTTATTCTCAATGTCCCCTATGGCCGCCTCGCTGAAATATCCAGTATCAGCACAGATATCACCAACCTCCCTTACCTCTGGATCAACGTAAGCGTCCAAGCATCCCCACCAAGATGTGGCAGCGGGAGGGTACTCATGCTTATTCAGACTTACCACCTGTGATTGCTTGCACTTAATTAACAAAGTATGGATTGTGTGAATGATCAACAGACGGTTATTCTGACTTTTCAAGTCTGAGACTGGCGATCGTCTGAAGATTGGAAACTTTCTGTTTTTAAAGAGGAGGAATTTCTGAATAGAATCCTGATTAATAATGCTGCATCAGTTGTATTTAATAAATGTGATTCTACCAGCGGTAAGTGGCACCGAGTTGAAGGAGAGTGAGTCGATTTCGATCATCGCCATGTCCTTCGCCGAACATGCTGGTGAAGTCCAGACCATAACCGAATATCAGTGCTTTTACAGAGAAGGACTTGGTAATATTCCATGAGATAGCCGGAGCAATTTCCAGAATCGGGTAAATATTCCAGGAACTGGCTGTTGAATTGGTAATGTGGGACAGGTAAAGATCCAGCCTGACACCGAATTCTGCAGAGACTCGACCAAGAGTTCTGAATATAAAACCGACACCGGGAACAAATCGATTGATATTCTCTGTGTCGCCGGGAGAGTATTCATATATGAATGACCCGGTAAGGCCGACGTTTTCTTTCATGAACCAGTTGAATTCCGCACCCAATGGCCAGAAATATGTCAGGGTCCCGGCGATATTCTCTCCATTTGACTGGTTGAAATCGAGGTGAATATTTACAGGCAGCCAGAGGGTAATCTGGAAGTCTTTTGCCAGTTGGAGTTCCAGATCAATTTCCTCATTGATGCGATTTCTTTCATCGATCAATTCTTCGTCTAATACCGGTGGAACCATTGTAAGAAATCCGGACCATTGTCGAGCCGTTTCTCCGCAAAATTCCGAAAGTGCTTCATAAGAAGTGAGGATGGATTTGGGGTAGGAACGTGTATCAGCTGGGATATCTTCTTCAGTCAATATGAATAAGACATTATCGTCTTCTCTGGTAATCACGATTGAATTGTGCTGTAGGTTTGTATCATCGACAGCTACAATTGGCTGGAACTCGGTTAACCGGGTGTAAAGAATCTCAGCAATCATGGCAGGAAAATCCGGATCTACCTGAAAGAAGATACGTCGGGGAATAAGATTTTCTTCACTTGATATCGGTATTGCAATGATGAGAATCAGAATGATCAATAATGCACTTTTCATAAACTCATCCCCATACCGAATGTAATCGATCCCGAGAGGGAGACAAAACCGTGTTGGTTATGTCCGGAGAGATCGAAGCGGTATCCGGCAAAGGACATGGCGATATCAGCTATAAAGAAAATAGGGTTCCGGTCCAGGGTATTGGTAAAGTAATACTTGAGACGGAAATCGATTGGGAGTCCAATGCTGATGAAACTTCCATATAAGGTACCAAAATCTGTGAATTGAGGAGAGAATCGCAGAGAACCCATGAGTCCGAAGGCCATGTCTGTTCTCGAACTTCGGAACATAATCCTCCCTCCTCCGGAGGCTTCAAGATCGACATAAGGAAATGATGTGTCTCCGTTGAACGATCGTTCCATATTGATGCCCATTGCCAGTCCGGCGGCAGTCTGCCAGAGGGATGAGAAGTCCCGGCTCCAGTCGAAAATAATCGGGATGAAGGGGCTGGCTGACATGCGACTCACACCTTCTTCCATCATACCGTTAATCCCTGTCTGAACACTGATGGAGTCGGGATATTCCTGCCATCGTCGATTGATAATCTGTTTCCGGGAAAGCCTGAGTTCCCGGTCACTCAATGCGCCATAGACGGTTTCTGTCTGAGTGATGAGAACACGACCGGCATCGGGAAGTACACGATCTACGTCTTCCATGAATTTCGCAGCAATGTCGTCCATGGCGTCGAATATGCTCAGACCGATATCTCCGGTCCAGAATGTACCGGATTTAACCGATTCAGCCTGTATATCGTAGAGATTAGCCTGGACGACCAGTTGATTCCCCTGCTTCAGGAATGTACCGGTAATTATCAGATCAGCACCGGTATCCTCAAGGAGAGTAAAATCCGGTTGGGATAAAGACCCGATCTGCTTCCAGGGGAGTTCAGTCCGGACAATGCTGAGCCGTGGATCGTCTTCCAAAACGATTTCCAGGGTGTCTGTGAAAAGCATATTTATTTGATCGTCGGCATCACCTTTTGGAAGGAATGGGCCGATTAGAGTACGGTATGTTACACGTTTGTCGGCATCTGCTGCAGCCGGCTGTAGTTCCACTTCGATTTTGGCGTCACCCTGAAGACGGATATACCGGGTTATATCCTCCCGGCCATCTGCCCGGAAGAGCAGCTTATGTTTTCCTCCGGGGATGGAAAGAGACAGGGGTGTGGTTCCTGTAAGTGTATCGTCCAGATACAGTTCGGCACCCTGTGGGATAGAGGTAAATGTTGTTTTGTAGAGTTCCTGCTCGTATTCGACAGCGGGCCGCAGGGAGCCGAAACCGATGAAATCCCGATCCTCCCACTCTGGAAAATCTATGTAACTGGCCAGATTGAGGGCGGCTTTCTGACGGTCTTCTTCATCGGCTGATTCGATGCGAACGGCAGGTTTGCTACCGATTGAGTACAGGACAAACCGATAGGGGGCTACAACGATGGAATCGGGAGGAACATAGATGACGGTATCCGAACTCCCAATGTCGATAGTAACGATTTGAGTAGAGGGTTCCACAAGATAGTCACCTGTACGTACCCGGTACCAGCGGATATCCCACTCATCTGTGCCAACCGGAAGTTTGAGTCGCCGGGGACCTTCTACTGTGAGGTTTACCGATTTCGAGTAATCAGTCTCCGGATCGATACGGGTGGGGATTCCCAGAAGAGAAATGCCCTGACGAACACCTGGGGCAGGTAAATTATCTGCCGACAGAATCTGTGGAAAAGCAATGAGGAATACCAGTAGACCTGATGCAACTGCGAATCGCATACGGACGATCATGAAACGATAATACTCCTGTTGAAATACCAAGTCAAATGAAATGTTGGTTTGTAAATTGGCAGCAGCTTCAGAAATGAACATGGTATGGACAGGTAAATAAGGCAGGTTGTATGAAGTATTACAAACTGGGTCTTGCGGGTATAAGTAATCGGAAGTATATTTAAAAAACTTAATGGAGGAATCGCTGATGAAAAAAAATTATTGGTATCTTCCCATTTTGGTATCGTTACTACTTTCAGCCGCATTGTTCTCATCCTGCGTCACCTACGGCTATACACTGGTTACTCACAATGAGACGACAGCCAAATTACGGGATCATGACATTCTCGGGAGTGTCCTGCTTGAGGTTAAAGCTACGAGCAAGTTGTTCAAAGAAGAAAGAGGTGTCCGGGCACTGCTCCT
Source organism: Spirochaeta sp. UBA2779 (assembly GCA_002352375.1). Taxonomy (GTDB): domain Bacteria; phylum Spirochaetota; class Spirochaetia; order DSM-2461; family DSM-2461; genus UBA2779. The sequence goes on from DEIH01000244.1 coordinate 11,914, forward strand.
GATGAAAGCTCGTTCTCTTTATGGTGATGACGTCGATGATGTCGTAAATATCGCGGTGTCGCAGACGAGTGAATGGCAATCGCGCAGTTTCATAATTAAAGCCGATGCCATCAGATACAAGGAGGACATGTGATGACTAAAGTCGTAACGATTGTAAGCGTCATCCTGCTCCTGGCTCTTACGGGGTGTGTGACATATGTAACGCCTTCCCGGTATCAGGAGTCGACTCCGTTTGTTAAAGATTATACGATACTTGGTTTCATTTCGGTTGATATGCCGGTAATACAGTCTTCGAAAGACGTCCAAAGTGTCAGTCAGATGGCTATGGAGACTGCCAGAGCTCAGTATCCCGAAGCAGACGATATTATTGATGTTACCATCACGCAAAAAGTAAAGACTACGTATATTTTTCTCTGGTGGCTTTTTGACTACCGTACAACCCTTGAAGGGAACGTCATAAAATACAACGACTGACGGATAAGGGGGAACATTCCATCAGGATGTTCCCTAAGTACGATTTCATGAAGACAAACCTGGAATAGAGTGGCATCCCTCAAAGAGCGACTTCGGTGAGGGCTTATTGTTGTGGCGGCTTCCAGTCCTAAAAACCCTCAGAGCATTTCGAGCAAGACCTTCGTGATGCAATATCTCAGTAAGGATATCTTGCTCTGGTTAAACAAACCTAAACCTGATGGGGACTTAAGCAGCTATTAAAATGGTCAAATGGGTTGTTGTTATGATAATAAGTTTTTGGACAGTTATGGTCGGTTTTATAATTTTTAGAACGGGCTTTTTAAACTAATTCGTGCATACTAAAAAGTATGAAACCCAAGTCTCAACCTGATCTTGTTGTTGGCGCCACCGGACTCGCCGTTGCGTTCTCCCTCTTCGGGGACATGGCGATGTACGTCATCTTCCCGGCACAACATGCTGCTCTGGGGTTCAGTGCAATTCAGGTGGGACTGTTGCTATCGGTAAATCGATGGATACGCCTGGTGACGAATCAGATCGCTCAGCGGCTCATCAAGCGCTCGAGTACAGGCAGTGCCTTTCCACTGGCACTCACTGTCGGTTCGCTTATGGCCGCTGGTTACGCCATGGCTCCCTCGTTTTCTGTACTCTTGCTGTTGAGAATAGTATGGGGGGCTTGCTGGTCGATTATTCGCCATACAGGGGTAATGACCACGAACAACTCCGCCGAATCCGGTAGTCGGGGCCGCAGCATGGGCATCTATATGGCATTGGTTAATCTCGGATTCGTAGCCGGGACATTCGCGGCAGGATGGTTCTATGATTGGGGTGGTTATCAAAGAGCCTTTCTCATGGCAGCCGTTCTGTCACTTGCCGCACTTCCGGCCGCCTTTGTTGCTCGGAAACATACGAGGTCATCCTTCTCTCAATCAGGAAGGATGAGACGGATATCCGCAGATTCAACAGCAAAAAACTTCGAGGAAAATGATACATCCGATTCAGAAAAATTCCGATTAATTCCGTCTGTAAGGGATCGATTCGAATCGGGGAATTCCAGATTCCCGCTGTCAATTCAGGGATTTATAATCTCCTTCGTCAGCTCGGGATTGATTATGTCGACTCTCGGATTCATGCTTCGGGAACGCTATGGAGATACAGTTAATATCGGCACCATCTCCATTGGCGTCACTGCTCTTACCGGCATGCTGCTTTCCATTCGATCGATTATCAATTTCGCCGGTTTGCCCGCTACCGGTGTCGTATTGGATCGCATCGGTTTTAAAAAGGCTCAATGGATCGGATTCACTGTTTCCGGTATCTCTTTATTAGCTGTTGCGATGTTTGATACCACAACTGTGATGATTTTGATGATCGTCGTCTTTTTTACTGGCGCGATGATCGCCAGACTGGCGATTGAATCAAGAGCAGCGCAATCGGGACATAGAGCTTACGCGGCTATGGCGACATCGACAGATCTCGGTTCGGCGATAGGGCCGATGCTTGGATGGTTGGGTATAGAGCTGTCACAGTCGGGCTCGGTGTTCTGGGTCGGCGGCATCCTTTTCCTCGTTGCAGCATGGCTTAATCGCTGATTTATATTCGTAGAACCTGTGTTGTCTCGGTTATTTACCAGAGCTGATGTACAAGAGCTTTAATTCTCTCTTCGTAAATACCGGTAATTTTCTCATGAAGGTCCTTGCTCATGGGTGCCATTTTCCCCGCCGAGAGGTTTGATTCCAGATGTTCTAGTTTTGAGGCTCCGGGAATAATAGTGGATACCTGGGGATGGTCGAGTATCCATCTGAGTGCCATAGGGGCCAGGTTCACATTCTCAGGACTACTGGATTCGACAGGAAAAACTTTTTTTAACTCCTCAACCGCATCCAGACCCATCTCATAGGGAACACCGGCAAAAGTCTCACCTTTGTCGAAAGCTGCCCCGTCCCGATTGAAATTCCGATGATCTTCCGGAGCGAATTCGGTGCTCCTGGAAAAACGGCCTGTTAAAAGACCGCTGGCCAGTGGTACACGGACGATGATTCCGATATCTTTCTTCGCAGCTTCCTTGAAAAAAAGTTCAGAAGGTCGCTGCCGGAATATGTTGAAGATAATCTGCACTGTTGTAACGTTGGGGTACTCGATGGCCTTCAGGGCTTCTTCCACCTTTTCAACACTCACACCCAGGTTTAGAATCTTGCCCTCATCTTTCAGACGGTCAAAAAGTTCGAAGATTTCCGGGCGGTAGTACACGTCGGTGGGGGGGCAGTGAAGCTGAATCAGATCCAGGGTTTCAAGCCCTGTGTTTTTCAGGCTCTTCTCCACATACCCTCTGAGTACTTTCGGGGTGTAGCCTTCACTTACGTGGGGCTCGATAAAGCGTCCGCATTTGGTGGCCACATAAATACGTTCTGAATGGCGTTTTACCACGCGGCCTACCGCCGCTTCGCTGGCTCTGTCCTCGTATACATCCGCAGTATCGATAAAGTTTACACCTTCATCGATGGCTTTTTCCAGGATGGATTCTGCCAGTTTGTCATCAAATCCGCTGCCCCATTTTCCGCCGACCTGCCAGGTGCCCAGTGATATTTCACTGATGTTGAATCCTGTTTTGCCTAAAGTTCTTTTATTCATATACTTAAATTTGGATGACTATTGATGAAATGTCAATAAAGCTGGCCTGGATATCAGATCTGCATCTCGATCATCTCGAGAAAAAAGATCCAGATGCTCTCGTACGTCTGGGGGCGGCACTCGAATCAGAGGGTGCCGCTCACATCCTTCTCGGTGGGGATATCGCCGACTCAAGATGTTTTGAAACCGGACTGGAACATTTTCTCGATGTTACACGATGCTTAATCTACTTCGTATTGGGGAATCATGACTATTATTTCGGATCCATCGTCGATGTCCGCCGCCGGGCGGCCGCCCTTAGTCTTCCCGGACTTCAATGGCTTCCGAAAACCGGAGTTGTAGAATTAAACAGTGATACGGCCTTAATAGGTCACGGCGGCTGTGGTGATGCTCATCGCGGGGATATGGAAAACTTCATTCTTCTTACAGACTATGCCGCTATAAAAGAACTGGCTGCCACCATCAATCATGAAGATTTCTGGATTAACGGTTTTAGAGAACGATCAGCACTGATAAACAAACTGAGGCAAATGGGAGAAGAGGCTTCACAGAACCTGAAAAACAATCTGGAGAAAGCTGCAGACAGATATAAAAGAATACTGATTCTTACCCATGTCACACCCTTTGTGGAAACCTGTACCTATCGGGACAGCCCTGGAACAGATCGGGGATTCCCGGGTTTCCTCTGGGACAGCATGGGAATTAAACTGAAATCATTTGCCGCCGAGCATCCTGATACTGAGTTTATGGTGTTAAGCGGTCATACCCACGAGGATAGTTATGCCCGGGTTGCTTCGAATATAAGAGCATGGTCGTCTCCCGCAGAATATGGAGAACTGCGTTATCGAATCGTAGAGTCTTCCGGTTGGACTGTGGGACCTTCCATACTGGTTTAAATTACTTTTTCTTCGGGGGCATAACATCAGTGATGGTGCCCTCCACCATCTCTGCGGCAAAGGCGAATGTTTCGGCAAAAGTGGGATGGGCATGGATAGTTCCTCCGATATCCGCCGCATCAGCTCCCATTTCAATAGCCAGGGTAGCCTCGGCAATAAGATCACCTGCCCGGGCTCCAACAATTCCCGCCCCGATGATGCGTCCGCTATCAGTATTAAAAAGAGCTTTGGTTTTACCTACGGCCTTGTCAGCCGAAAGTGCACGGCCGCTGGCTCCCCAGGGGAAAGCTCCCAGTTCATAGCTGATTCCTTCGGCTTTGGCCTGCTTTTCGGTATAACCGGTCCAGGCGATTTCCGGATTGGTATAAGCCACCGAAGGAATCGTCATTGCAGAATTGGCACTCTTGATTCCTGAAATAACTTCAGCCGCAACCTTGCCTTCATAAACAGCCTTGTGGGCCAGCATGGGATTACCCACAATATCTCCGATGGCGTAAATTCCGGAAACCGCTGTTTCCATTGTCTCGTTTACGCTGATAAAACCTCTGTCATCTACTGGGACTCCAATCTCCTCTGCTCCGATACCCTTCCCATTCGGCAGGCGGCCGACAGATACCAGCAGTGCATCAGCATTTATCGTTTCCGGAGCTTTTTTACCTTCCAGAGAGATTAAAAGGGCGTCCTTCTCCGCTTTTACAGCGGTGAGTTTTGTCGTGGTATAAACAGCTTTGTACTTTTCTTTCAATTTGGCCGACAGAGGGAGCACCAGATCGGCATCTGCCGGGGGAATAATCGAATCCAGCATCTCAATGATGGTGATTTCAGACCCCAAAGCTGCATAAACCTGAGCCATCTCCAATCCGATAATTCCCCCGCCCAGAACCGCCAGATGTTTTGGAATAAAGGGCAGAGAGAGTGCATCGGTGGAATCCCAGATTCTTGAATCTTCATTCGGTAGAAATCCGAGGGTCACCGGTCGGGAACCCGTTGCGATAATGGCATTCTCAAATTCGACGGTTCTTTCTCCTTCAGCACCGGTAACTTTTATACTGCGGGTGTTGGAAAAGGTGCCGACTCCATGAAGTATCGTAACTTTTCGTGCCTTGGCCAGAGCTTTCAGGCCATCGGTGAGTTTCCCGACAACCCCATCCTTTTTGTCTCTTAGAGTATCAGGGTTAATTTTCACTTTGGCAAAATCAAGACCATAAGAACTGGCATCAGAGGCTTCTTCGATGATTTCTGCGGCATGGAGCAGTGTTTTAGAGGGAATACAGCCGACGTTCAGACACACCCCGCCGATACGCTGTTCTTTCTCAATGAGAACAACATTTTTACCAAGATCCGCGGCTCTGAAAGCGGCGGTATATCCTCCGGGACCACCGCCTAATACTGCTACATCGAATTTCAGGTTTTCAGACATTCATTTCCCCTTTTAGAGCAGAGCCCGGCGCAAATCACCGAGAAGTTTTGACAGGTATGAGGTAAAACGGGCCCCCGAGGCGCCGTCAATTACACGGTGGTCGTAGGATAAAGAGAAGGGCAGAATAAGTCTGGGTTTAAAATCGTTTCCGTTCCATACAGGTTTCATGGCGCTTCGGGAGAGACCGAGAATGGCTACTTCCGGTGCATTCACGATGGGGGTGAAGTAGGTGCCTCCGATTCCCCCAAGACTGGAAATACTGAAAGTACCGCCTTTCATTTCGTCCCCTTTCAGTTTCCCTTCCCGGGCCCGGGAACTGAGGTCAGAAAGAACCTCTGCCAATTCCAGAACGCCTTTTTTATCGGCATCTTTGATTACAGGCACCACTAAACCTCCGGGAGTATCCACGGCAATCCCGATGTGATAATACTTTTTTCGAATGAGAGAGGTACCGTCGGAAGCCAGGGAACTGTTGAAATCAGGATATATTTTCAGAGCCTGAACAACAGCCTTGATAATGAAAATAAGCGGGCTGATTTTCGGTCTGTCCCCCCGGGTATTCTCAGCGTTCAGATCCTTCCTGAAGGCTTCCAGATCGGTAATATCGGCTTCGTCAAACTGGGTGACATGGGGCACTCCAATCCAGTTCCGGTGAAGATGTGGACCTGAAAGCCTTTTAATCCGGCTGAGTTCTTCAGTTTCAATTTCACCGAAAGCGGCAAAGTCCGCTGTGGGAATGGGCGGGAGATTAAAGGTACCGGCTGGAACCGGGGCATTAATTGAACCATTCATCACGTTCTTCACCAGGGAGCTGACATCCTCCCGGGTAATCCTTCCCTTGGGGCCGGTGGCTCTCACCCGGCTTAAATCAACACCCAGTTCTCTGGCCAGAGAACGGACAGATGGGGTTGCGTGATAATTCCCAGTTGTTTCCGGTGTTGACTCTAATGTTGCAGCTTCAATTTTTGGTGCGGGTGCGGGTGCGGGTGCCTGGGCTGGGGCTGAAGCCCGGGGGGCTTTTTCCACTTCTTCGCTAACTTCAGCCAGCGCAATAATATCGCCGGCATTCACATTGTCCCCCTCAGATACTTTCATCTCTTTTATAATGCCGGAAAGAGGAGAGGGTACATCCATAACCGCCTTATCACTTTCCAGGGATATAAGGGGTGTTTCATTTTCAACGGTATCGCCGATATT
>DEIH01000244.1:18554-24523 GCA_002352375.1 Spirochaeta sp. UBA2779
GCCGGGTTGATTTTGTATTTTTTGATTGCTTCTGATAGAACTTCCGTCTTCAGTCTGCCTTCTTTTACAACAGCTCTCAGAGCTGTAAGGGTTATCCAGCGGCGGTCTATCTCAAAAAAGTCACGCAGCTTTTCTCTACTGTCCGACCGTCCGTATCCGTCGGTACCCAGGATTGTAAGGGGATTGGGAATGAGCCGGCGGATCTGTTCGGGATAGGCTCTCATGTAATCAGAGGAAAACACGGCTGGTCCCTCATGGTCCTTTAATACCTTGGTCAGGTAGGGAACTATTCCCGTGGATTCCGGGTTCATCAGGCTTTCCCTCTCACAGTTCATACCATCCCGGTGGAGCTGATTCACTCCGGGAACACTCCAGATGTCAGCTTCCACGTTCCAGTCTTTTTTCAGCATGTCTGCAGCTGCAATCACTTCACGGAAAATGGTTCCCGATCCCATTAGCTGTACTCTCGGTTGATTTGAATCAGCAGCTTCTCTGAAGAGGTAGATACCTTTGATTATGCCCTCTTCGGCACCTTCGGGAAGGGCCGGCTGGGAATAGTTTTCATTCATCACGGTGATGTAATAAAAGAGATTTTTCCTTTCGGCATACATTTTCTGAAGACCGTCTCTGAGAATTACCGCCATTTCATAGGAAAATGCCGGATCGTAGGCCCGGCAGGTGGGGTAGGTAGCCGCCAGGAGAAGTCCATGGCCGTCCTGATGCTGCAGGCCTTCTCCATTCAGGGTTGTTCGTCCGGCTGTAGCTCCCAGGAGAAATCCACGGGCATGAATATCACCTGCCGCCCATGCCAAATCTCCGATGCGCTGAAAACCGAACATGGAATAATAAATGTAAAAAGGAATCATCGGTATACCGTAATTGGCACCTGCGGTACCTGCGGCTATCCATGAGGAGAATCCGCCAGCCTCGGTAATCCCTTCTTCCAGTATTTTTCCCTCCTGGGATTCCTTGTACCACATCATACTCTCGGCATCCTGGGGTTTGTATAACTGACCCGATGGTGCGTAGATACCCAGTTGCCGGAACATTCCCTCCATACCGAAGGTTCGGGCTTCGTCCGGGACGATGGGAACAATGTACTGTCCCAGTTTCTTATCCCTGGCCAAAGCTGAGAGCAGCCTGACAAAGGAGTTTGTAGTGGAGACTTCTCTCTCCCCTGAAGCTTCAATAGAACTTTTAAAAAGTTTATCGCTGATTGGAGGTATGATGAGAGCAGGAGGGTTGAATTCTCTGGAAGGGATAGGACCGCCTAGTTTTTTCCTCTGGCGTCTGATAAATGCCATTTCCTGTGAATCTTCTGCTGGTCTGATAAAGGGGAGTTTCTCAAGTTCCTCATCTTTCAGTGGAATGTGAAATCTGTCCCGAAACTCAATCAGGGACGCTGTATCCATCTTCTTCTGACTGTGGGTTCCCATTGAGGCTTCTCCGGCCTTGCCCATTCCGTAACCTTTAACTGTTTTTACCAGTATTACCGTGGGTACACCTTCGGCTTTCATAGCTTGCGAAAATGCTGCATAAATCTTACGGGGATCATGCCCGCCACGAGTCATCTGCCAGAGGTCGTTGTCATTGAAATCTTTTACCATTGCGGCAATTTTCGGGTCTGAATCAAAAAAGGTCCTTCTCAGATGTTCCGGGCCTTTGGAACGAACATCCTGGAACTCACCATCAACCATGGAAGCGAACTTTTTTAAAAGAATTCCTTCAGTATCATTTTTTATCAGTTCATCCCACTCGGTACCCCAGATTACCTTGATAACGTTCCAACCGGCTCCGGTGAAGGCCCCTTCCAGTTCATCAATAATCCGGCCGTTGCCCCGTACCGGTCCGTCCAGCCTCTGAAGGTTGCAGTTCACCACAAAAATTAGGTTGTCCAGTTTTTCCCGGGCTGCAAGACTTAAAGCTCCCCGGCTTTCCGGCTCATCAGATTCACCGTCACCCATAAAAGTCCAAACTTTTCTATTCCCTATTTTCGCATGACCCCGGGCCTCCATATATTTCATGAACCGGGCCTGATAGATTGACATAAGCGGTCCCAGTCCCATGGAGACGGTGGGAAATTGCCAGAAATCAGGCATCAGAAAGGGGTGGGGGTATGACGATAGTCCTTTGCCATCCACTTCCCGGCGGAAATTCAGCAGATGTTCTTCATCCAGTCTCCCTTCTACATAGGCTCTTGAATACATTCCGGGAGCAGAATGACCCTGGAAAAATATCAGGTCGGCACCGGTAGGTGCGTCATGCCCTTTGAAGAACCAGTTGAATCCCACCTCATACAAAGCCGCTGAGGACGAAAAACTGGCGATATGACCACCCAGTCCATCGTTATTTTTATTTGCTTTGGCTACCATGGCCATGGCATTCCATCGAACAAAAGCCGCAACTTTCATTGCAGTCAGACTGTCTCCCGGGATTTTATCTGCGTTTTCCGGGAGAATTGTGTTGGCGTATGGTGAAATTGTTGTATCAGGTGGTTTGATTCCCAGTTTTCGAACCCTGTCATTCAGCGTTTTCAAAAGGTAGGAAACCTTGGCATTTCCTTCGGCATTTAAAACCCCTTCCAGGGATTCCAGCCAATCTTCTGTCTCTCGGGGATCCGGATCCTGGTAAAGTTCCTGCATACTGTCTCCTGATTTGTCTCTATTAATATTAGGTGATACTAAGATATCTTAATTCAAACAATCCGAAAAGACAAATTATTCTAATTTATTACTGCGCAGTGGCAGTGATGAATTTGTTTTATCAGTTTAAGGTATATAGACTTATTTCTATAAAAAAAAGCAAGGCGAATTGGAATAAATATGGTTAAATAATACTTAATAAAATATATTAATGAATAATTATGATAAAAAATGGATTAAAACGGAGATGGATTAATTGAAATATTAAAAAAAGGACTAGTAGAAAGGCATTTCGAGAAATTACTTTGAGAGAATAACGTTTTTTATTGTGAAATTACGTGAGAAAATACCTGCCAGAGGAAATTGCGGCAATCCCTTGCCGGAATTGACAACTGTTATTCTAGCGGATATACAGGAATATCATTCATCGAATAATAATTCGAATAATTTAAAGGAGAGAAAATTTATGAAAAAAATTTTCACAGTTTTAGTTCTTTTACTGGCTGCAGCCACACTGTTCGCCAACGGCGGCGGTGAAAGTGATGTAATCAAAATCGCTGTTGTCGGCCCTCATACCGGCGATCTCGCATCCTACGGTATCCCTACAGTTAAAGCTGCAGAGCTTGTCGTTGCTGACTGGAATGCCAAGGGCGGTGTTCTCGGACGTCAGATTGAGCTGGTTATTGAAGATGATGTCTGTAAGCCCGAAGTAGCTGCAAACAGTGCTGCCAAAGTAGTTGGTGAGGGCGTTGTTGCTGTTATCGGTCATATTTGCTCCGGTGCCACAAAGAGTGCCATGGGCATCTATAACGAAGCTAACATTCCAGCAATCAGTCCTTCAGCTACCAATCCTCCTCTGACACAGAGTGGTGATTACCCCAACTTCTTCCGGACCATCGCATCTGATGATGCACAGGCCGCCACCGATGCGGAATTCGTTGCCAAGACTCTGGGCCTTAAGAAAGTAGCTGTCCTTCACGACAAGCAGGACTACGGAAAAGGCTTTGCTGATTTCACCGTAGAAGCTCTTAAGGGACTGGGTGTAGAAACCGTTCTCTACGAAGGAATCACAGCCGGTGCAGTTGATTACTCCGCAGTACTTACAAAAATTGCCAACTCCGATGCCGAAGGTATCGTATTCGGCGGCTACCATCCGGAAGCTTCCAAGCTGGTACAGCAGATGAGTCAGATGGGTCTTGATATACCTTTTGTTTCTGACGACGGTGTGAAAGACAACACCTTTATCCAAGTTGCCGGTGAATATGCCGAAGGCGTATATGCATCAGGTCCCATGGATACTTCGGCGAATCCCATGAGCCAGAAAGCCACTGCAGACCATAAAGCCAAGTATGGCGAAGATCCCGGTGCGTTTTTTATCAATGCTTATGCAGCAACCATTGCACTTCTGAATGCCATCGAGAAAGCCGACAGTACTGATGGGCTTGAGATAATGAAGGCACTGCGTTCCAACTATGTTGACACTCCTCTTGGAAGCATCAGCTTCGATGAGAAGGGTGATGCTATTGGTGTTGGATTTGCCGTTTACCAGGTTCAGAACGGCGCTTACGTCGAACTCTAGAATCTCGTCACTTATTAGTTGATAATCAGGGGCGGCAGGTTTACCTGTCGCCTCTTTTTCGGCAATAGAGATTATACTCCTTTTGCCCTGAAATCCAATCCCAAGGAGAATCCCCCTTGAAGTACTTCCTGCAGCTCGTTCTGGCCGGGCTGACCAAAGGCAGTATCTATGCCTTGATCGCCCTGGGCTACACAATGGTGTACGGCATCATTAAGCTCATCAATTTCGCCCATGGCGAAATCTATATGATCGGTGCATTTACTGCGCTAATTATCGGCGGAGCATTACAGATAACTACCGGACTGCCGCCGCTCACAATTCTAGCCATATCTATGGCCGCAGCAATCTTCTTTTCCTCAGGTTACGGTGTAACAATGGAGAAAATTGCCTACAAACCTCTACGGAATGCCCCCAGACTGACGGCACTCATCAGCGCTATCGGTATGTCTCTTATATTGCAGAATTATGTTCTTCTGGCACAAACATCCGATTTCCTGCCTTTCAGATCCATGATTCCCAACTTTCCGTTTCTTACCCCGGGTAAGTCTCTTGTAACTACAACTCAGTTGGTAATCCTGATTACAACTGTTGTTGTTATGGTACTGCTTACCCTGCTCATCAAGTTTACACGGATCGGCAAGGCGATGCGGGCCACATCTCAGGATAAAACAATGGCTCAGCTGGTTGGTATTGATATCAATAAAGTTATTACCTTTACCTTTGCCGTCGGTTCCGGTACCGCGGCAATTGGTGGTGTGCTGATCGCAAACCATACGGGACAGATAAACTTTTATATAGGGTTTCTGGCAGGTATCAAAGCTTTTGTTGCTGCGGTTCTCGGCGGTATCGGCAGTATCCCCGGAGCCGTTCTCGGGAGTCTTGTTCTGGGGATGACCGAGAGTTTCGGTGCCGGTTACATCTCCAGTGCCTATGAAGATGTTTTTGCTTTTATCATTCTGATATTGATATTATTTTTCAAACCTTCCGGTCTTCTGGGCCGAAACGAAATAGAGAAGGTGTGATGTCGTGAATAAAACTATTCAAGAGATAAAAAAATCTATACTAAGCGCCCTCTGGCTGATGATTCTTACTTTTCCCATTATGGTTATCAAAGTAAATAGTTTTGAAGGTGTTGTTCTCTGGCGCTGGAAAAACCTGATGTGGGTTGGAATCGGCACATTTCTCCTATCCTGGTTATGGCGATTTCTGCTTGACAGGAAAGAGAACGGCCCTGGTGAGTTCAAGCCGGATGCAAACATGGACAGGAAGTTCTCCTTAAGAAAAACCCTTGGTGAGAGGAAAGTGAAAATTCCAACACTTGCAGTGCTGACCATCCTGGTTCTTACATTTCCTTTTATGGTGAAATTCTATCAGGTAGGGATTATGACCAGCGCCCTGATGTTCGTTATACTGGGTTTGGGACTGAATATTGTTATCGGCTACGGTGGATTACTTCATCTGGGCTATGCGGCCTTTTACGCCATGGGTGCCTATACCTACGGCTTAATGTATCTGTACTGGGGATTACCTTTCTGGGCGGCTTTGCCCCTGGGTGCCGTATCAGGAGCTGTTTTCGGTATTGTAATCGGTGTTCCTGTGCTGAGATTAAGAGGCGACTATCTGGCTATCGTTACCCTGGCTTTCGGTGAAATCTCCCGGCTGCTTCTGGAAAATATGTCTGGATTCACAAAAGGTCCTGAAGGTATTGCGCAGATACCCCGTCCGGGATTTTTTGTAAAGCTTTCATT
>DEIH01000244.1:24641-27602 GCA_002352375.1 Spirochaeta sp. UBA2779
TTAGAGGCGATGAAAGAGGATGATATTGCCGCTCAATCCATGGGTATCGATCTGGCGAAGACAAAACTGATTACCTTTGCACTGGGTGCTGTATGGGCCGGTATGGTGGGAGTGGTTCTGGCATCTAAAACCACTTATATCAATCCGGGAAGTTTCACCTTGATGGAATCAGTCATGATACTGGTAGCGGTGGTACTGGGAGGAACAGGGTCTATCCCTGGAGTCATACTCGGTGCTTTTCTTGTTACCCTTATACCTGAGTATTTCAGGGCCCTGGCTGATTACAGGATGCTGATGTTCGGTGTGGCTCTTGTTGTGATGTCCATCTTCCGGCCACAGGGAATTATACCCAGGGTTAGAAAACGCTACCTAGTCGGTGAGGATAAATCATGAGCCGTACCATACTGGATATAAACGATTTTTCCATGGTTTTCGGGGGGTTGCGGGCTGTCGACCATGTGAATATGCATATAGACGAGGGTGAAATTGTGGCCCTTATCGGGCCTAACGGTGCGGGAAAAACGACACTTTTTAACTGTGTTACAGGCGTTTACATCCCGTCGGAAGGGAATATCACTGTAGCTGGACCCAACTCTGAGATAATCCGGACGAATGGGAAAAAGCCGAATAAGATAACTGAATTGGGGTTAGCACGAACATTCCAGAACATCAGGCTGTTCAGCAGTATGACTGCTCTGGAAAATGTAATGATCGGCCGCCATCCCAAGCTGAAAGCAGGAATTTTCGGGGCTATTTTTAGGGATAAGAACACCAGAGATGAAGAAGAAAGGGTAATTGTTGACAGTCTGGAAATCCTTAAAAAGCTCGACCTGGCGAAATATGCCAATGAGCCGGCATCCAGCCTGCCCTACGGTGCCCAACGGCGTCTGGAAATAGCCAGGGCCATGGCAACAGAGCCCAAACTGCTTTTATTGGATGAACCAGCTGCAGGTATGAATCCTCAGGAAACAAAAGAGCTGGATGAAACAATTAAAAGAATTCGGGATAGAGAAGGGATTACTATACTTCTTATCGAACACGATATGAGTCTGGTTATGAGTCTGTCCGAGAGAATCTACGTACTTGATTACGGGAAACTGATTGCCGAAGGCTCTCCTGATGTGGTGAAGGCCGATCCTGCGGTCATCAAGGCCTATCTTGGAGATTAAAAGATGCTGAAACTTGATAATATAAAAACATATTATGGTAATATTCAGGCCCTCAAGGGCATTAGTCTGGAAGTGAAGAAAGGTGAGATTATCTGTCTTATCGGGGCTAATGGCGCCGGAAAATCAACTACGTTGATGTCCATCAGTGGAATTGAGCCACCCCGCAGCGGCTCTATTTTCCTTGAAGGTGTCGACATTACCGGTATGCCGGCACATCAGATAGTAACCATGGGTTTAAGTCAGGTACCCGAAGGCCGGAGAATCTTCCCGCAGCTTTCAGTACTAGAGAATCTGGATATGGGTGCATACCTGCGTAACGACAAAGAGGAACAGAAGCGGGATCTGGAGTACGTTTTTGATCTTTTTCCAATACTCTCTCAGCGTCGGAATCAGTCTGGTGGCACTCTCTCAGGAGGTGAGCAGCAGATGCTTGCCATCAGTCGGGCTTTGATGGCCAAGCCCAGAATACTGCTTATGGATGAACCCTCCCTCGGTCTTGCTCCCATTATTGTTCAGCAGATATTCGGTATTATCACAAGGATTAACAAGGAGCAGGGAACCACCATTTTTCTGGTTGAACAGAATGCCAACCAGGCATTGAAGATTGCCGACAGGGGATATGTACTTCAGAATGGTATGATTGTAAAAAGTGATACTTCTACAGCCTTGATGGCCGATGAAGAGGTTAAGAACGCTTATCTCGGTGTTTGATACATATTAATTATTTTTACCCATGCCCCCCCGATTTCGGGGGGGTTCTAGTTTAAGGAAATGTCAGAACATAGTTTCCAGGGAGATCTCCAACTCCTATATGAACAGCTCCATTTCTGGAGGGGTCGTTTCTTCCCAGTTTATTATCAGAAAAAGTTTTTATTGAATCATCAAAGATATCGTCCTGGGTAACAAAAATATTAATGGCATGGCGTTTCACCCCGTTGTCGACTATCACTTCCATGCGGTGCTTGAATGTTTTATTTGCCATGAACCAGTTCTTCAGAAAAACTGTAATCAGAGTTTCTTCACCAGGATGTATAATTGCGATATTGCCCCCGGTCAGATACGCCCCTCTTGTCATTGAATTGGAGCTTTTAGAGAAATTTGATACACCTGAAGAACTGCTTCTATAGCCGATTTCTCCGCCGATTGCACGAACTGTCACCGTAATATCCGAATCAGAGTCGTTCCGGGCTCCGAGAACTACCATCTTGTCAGTGCCTTTGTCCATAAGGACAAGACCTCCGTTCACTTTATAGGCTGTATTCATCACTCCTTCCTCAACAGAGTCGTATGTTACACAGGATGCCGTTAGAAGAGTTAAGAGTGAAATTGATATAAAACTGATGAATGATAATACTTTTGAATCTATATTGAATATACGGGGAATCATATGCTACCTCTCTCATAATAATTTAATCATCAGGATATAAGAAATCAAGAAACACAATATCTGATATCATTGTATCTCCTGTTGCTCCATTGTAACTCTGTCTATAAACTCAGGAAAGTACAGGGAGTACCGATGTATGATACAGCCTGATAAAACATCAGAACTGCAGATCTTGATGAAAAACAGGATTCTTCTGCTGGATGGGGCAACAGGTACGTGGTTTCAGTCCAAAAAACTGAAAGAAACCGATTACCGCGGTAAGCGCTTCGAATCAGACTTCAAAGATCTTCTCGGCAATCACGAAATGCTGAATTTAACCCGGCCGGAATTGGTACGGGAGTTTCATACTCAGTTCCTTGATGCCGGGGCGGACATCATTGAAACCAACTCATTTAATGGAACCAG
>DEIH01000244.1:27690-32585 GCA_002352375.1 Spirochaeta sp. UBA2779
GCTGTACACCAGTTCTATCAAAATGGGGGAATCGGGCCGAAGTTTGTTGCCGGTGTCCTGGGACCCACGAGTAAAACTCTTTCTATTTCTCCGAAAGTGGAAAACCCCGGATACCGCGATGTAACATTTGAAGAGGTTTCCAAAGCCTACTCCGAATCGGCTAGAGCTCTCCTTGAGGGCGGTGCGGATATCCTCCTGATTGAAACGGTCTTTGATGCCCTGAATGCCAAAGCTGCAATTCATGCCATACTCGGCCTCTTTGAAGAATACGGGCGCCGCTGGCCGATTATGATATCCGGAACCATAACCGACGCCTCAGGGCGCACCCTAACCGGCCAGACTCCCGAAGCTTTCTGGTATTCGGTGGCCCATGCTCAGCCCCTCTCCATCGGTTTGAACTGTGCCCTGGGGGCAACCGATCTGGTTCCTTATATCCGTGTTTTATCAGAAGCAGCGGATATTCCAATTTCCGTACATCCCAACGCCGGACTTCCTGATGAGGAAGGTAACTACAACGACTCTCCGGAGCATATGGCCCGGGTTCTGGGAGGAATGGCTGATAAGGGCCTGGTGAATATTGTCGGCGGATGTTGTGGAACCCGGCCTGAACATATTAAGGCCATCCGGGACAGACTGGAGAATTGCCCTCCCAGAAAAATCATTCCCGGCGATTCCCATCACCCTGTTACATACTTAAGCGGTCTGGAAGCTTTGGAAATCGATGATGAGAGTCTGTTTGTCAATGTGGGCGAGCGAACCAACGTTTCGGGTTCCCGGAAGTTTGCCCGGCTTATCAGAGAGAAAAAATACGAGGAAGCCGTTGAAATTGCCAGGCTTCAGGTTGAAAACGGGGCTCAGATTGTCGATGTAAACATTGATGATGCCCTGCTGGACGCCTCGGAGGAATTGACTATATTCCTGAATCTCCTGATGGCCGAGCCCGATGTGGCCCGTGTACCGATTATGATCGACTCCTCCCGTTTTACCGCCCTTGAAGCCGGACTTCGCTGTCTTCAGGGAAAAGGTATTGTGAACTCAATCAGCCTGAAAGAAGGGGAAGAAAATTTTCTGAGTCAGTCCCGGCTTGTCCGGCGTTACGGTGCTGCAGCTGTTGTAATGGCCTTTGACGAGGATGGACAGGCCGATACCCGGGAGAGAAAAGTCAATATCGGCCGAAGGGCCGTTAAACTGCTCACAGAAAAAGCCGGATTCCCCCGGGAAGATATTATTCTTGATTTAAACGTATTTGCCGTTGCTACAGGAATCTCCGAGCACTCCCGTTATGCTCTTGATTTTATAGAGGCCCTGACTATCTTGAAAAAGGAGCTTCCCGGAGTCAGATTTTCCGGGGGCATCAGTAATGTTTCTTTCTCATTTCGTGGAAATAACGCTGTACGGGAAGCCATGCATACGGTTTTTCTCTATTACGCGATTAAAGCCGGACTCAGTATGGGTATTGTCAATGCCGGTCAGCTTGAAGTTTATGATGAAGTTAAACCTGAACTCCGGGAGAGAATTGAAGATGTCATCCTGGCCAGAAGAAGTGATGCAGACGATCGACTACTTGATATTGCCGAGTCCTATGCCGGCCGGGGAAAGGCCGTTGTTGAGGATTTGAGCTGGAGAGAATCCCCTGTTGAAGACCGCCTCACCCATGCTCTGGTAAAGGGTATTGCCGGTTGGGTGGAAGAAGATGTTGAAGAGGCCAGGGTGAAAAGCGGGGATGCCCTGAGTATTATCGAAGGCCCTTTAATGGATGGTCTTAACCGGGTGGGAGAACTTTTCGGCTCCGGGAAGATGTTTCTGCCTCAGGTGGTAAAAAGCGCCAGGGTAATGAAAAGAGCTGTGAGTGTTCTTCATCCTTACCTGGAAAAGGATCAGGTGGCAGGACTTAGCTCCAGGGGCCGGATTCTGATGGCCACAGTGAAAGGCGATGTTCATGATATCGGTAAAAATATCGCCGGGGTAGTACTTCAGTGCAACGGTTACGAAGTGGAAGATATGGGTGTAATGGTTCCTCTGGAGGATATACTGCATAGAGCCGAAGAATGGAATGCGGATCTTATCGGGCTGTCAGGGCTGATAACCCCGAGTCTTGATGAAATGGTGAAGGTGGCCGCAGAACTGGAGTACCGTGGATGGGACATCCCTCTTCTTATTGGAGGGGCTACCACAAGCCCTGCACATACCGCTTTGAAAATTGCCCCCTCCTATTCGGCACCGGTTTTTCATGTGAAAGATGCTTCCATGGCTCCCTCTTCAGCCGCAGCATTGATAAATCCTGAAGGACGGGATGAATCGGTGACGAAAAACCATGAAGAGCAGGAACGTATCCGTATAGACAAAAAAAACCGCATCGAAAGAAAGGTTCATGTCGATCTTGAAACGGCGCGATCGTCGCCCTGGATTCCCGAAGGAGGCTGGACTGTCGAAAACCAGCTTCCTGTTCCGGGTTTTACCGGGGTAAAAACCTTTTCTGATATACCTCTTGATGAAATAGTTCCTTTAATTGACTGGGGCTTCTTTCTCTATGCCTGGGATTTCAAGGGTAAATACCCGGCAATTCTTAACGACCCGGATCGTGGAGAAGAAGCTCGAAATCTTCTGAGAGATGCCAATTCCTGGCTGGACCGTATTATTGCCGGTAAATTGCTGAAGGCTGCAGCTGTAGTGGGAATATTCCCGGCTCATTCTGCCGGAGATGATATTCTTCTTTACAACGGAGAGGGCCGTAGAGAACCTTTTAAAGTACTGCCCCAGATGAGGCAGACCGGTCTGAAAGAAATAACCCCATACTATCTCTCCCAGGCTGACTGGGTGGCACCAGTGGGCAGGGGTGTAAGAGACTGGATTGGCCTCTTTGCCGCTACCGGGGGATTGGGAGAGAAGGCGGCGGTACAAGCCCGTATTGATGCCGATGATGACTACGGCGCCCTTATAATCAAAGCTCTGGCAGACCGTATCGGAGAGGCCGCAGCCGAATGGCTGCACCGTAAAGTACGCAGAGAACTCTGGGGAAGCTCCCCGGATGAGACACTCAGTCCTGAGCAGATAATCGCCGGTGAGTATGAGGGTGTACGACCGGCTCCCGGTTATCCACCATGCCCGGACCACACGATGAAGCGGGATTTCTTTGAAATACTCGGAGTTGATGAGGCTATTGGTGTCAGCCTGACAGAGAGCTCCATGATGGATCCATCCGCTTCAGTTTGTGCCTACCTCTTTGCCAGGCCGGGGGCTCAATACTTCAGTGTGGGCCGTATCAGTGAAGAGCAGCTTAGCGATTATGCTCAGAGGCGGGGAATGGATAAAACGGAAGCCGAACGCTGGCTTGGAGCCTTTCTGGCTTATGAACCAACACAGATCTGATGTATGGAATTGATTTCCCATCATTATTATTCTGATTATAAAACAAGGAGTGATTTTATGAAGCGAAGTAAAAGACGAATTCGTACCCTGCTGATACTGCCAGTTGCGGCATTACTGATACTCTCCGGATGTATCTCTGCTTCCAGGTTACTGGAAAAGGCCGAGCAGTCATGGTCTATGGGGTTGTACGCTGAAGCCATCCAGGGGGCACTGGACTCGTATGAAAAGGCCGTTGATAAAAATAAAAAACAGTCTGAGATTGATTCTGCAAAGGATTTTCTGGTTGAGAGATTCCCCCAGTTCAATGAGAAACTGAGTGATAGGGCTGATAACCAGATTAATGGAACAGATGCCGATAAAGAAAAGGCCTGGGAAACCTATCAGCAGCTTGTAAATGTTAATTCCCGGGTGGGTAATTCCAACGCTTCATCCTTTCTGAGTACCGAAGACTTTTCGGCAGAGCTGCGGAATGCTAAGGATGTTGCCGCCCAGATAAAATATGTTAAAGCCCTTGAACTGATGGGCCAGGATGAACGTTCATCCTATATCGAAGCTGCCGATTTGCTGCTGAGTATTAACGATCTGGTTTCCGGGTACAGAGATATCGGAACCCTGCTGAAAACTTGTTATGACGAGGGAACACTTATCGTGGCATTCTCCGATCGGAATATTTATTATAATTATGACACGGATAAAAACAGTGATTCAGTAGAGTTCAGCTCTGAAATCGAACAGGTAATCCGGGACTTTATTGAAAGAAACGACTACCCTGATTTCTTGAAGTTTGTCACTGCCGGCAGCGTTAAATCGGCCGAAGATGCCGGGGCCGTACTGTTTGTTGATTATCAGGGAGATATCGGGTTTCACTCTGAAGTGATTGATTCTTATCTGAGCAGCGGTACACTCACCTGGAAGCGTTCATATGAGGGCATACCGACACTGCTGGTAACCCGTATCGGAGATACACGAAACGAAGTTTCACCGGTTTCCCTGGAACTCTCCCAGTCTGTCAGCGTGGAATTTTATCCTGTGAAATATGATACTCAAACCATTACTGAGGATATGTACAATAATCAGTTTAACAATACAGTCTGGATGGCCGATCAGTTGAACTCCGCACGGGTAGCTACGGATTTTGATGATTGGTCTGCTGCTTTGGTAGTCTGGGCAGAGATGCAGTACGGTGGAGTTGCCAGCTTTCTCTCAAGTGCCGATGTCAGCAGCTCCGAGGGGAATCAGGATTTGCCCATTGAGGAGGATGTTTACAAAGAGACTCAGAAATTTATTAATAAGACACTTCCTGATTTCCTGGAGTTTTCGGATATGGATGTTGAAACCAGTCTGATTGATGAGATGTTCGACGGCTTTCTCTCAAAATCAGGAGTGCGTGAACTGTTAACCAGCCTCGATAGCTGAAAAACAGAACCGCCGGCGGGTACTTCCAGCCGGCGTTACTGATATCCGACTTCACATCCGATCCAAAATCAGGTAAATTCCCTGCCAATGGAAAGCTTTATACTCGGAAC